>NZ_JBITHR010000006.1:0-427403 GCF_044458185.1 Streptomyces sp. NPDC050485
CCCCCCCCCCCCCCCCCCCCCCCCCCCCCCCCCCCCCCCCCCCCCCCCCCCCCCCCCCCCCCCCCCCCCCCCCCCCCCCCCCCCCCCCCCCCCGCGCCGGCTCCCGCCGCTACGTGAGGTCGAACTCGCCGTCGCGGGCGTTCAGTACGAAGGCCCGCCATTCGGCGGGACTGAAGATCAGCGATGGGCTGCCGGGGCTGCCGCTGTTGCGCATGGCGATGAAGCCCTCGACGAAGGCGATCTGGACGTCCCCCGCCCCCTGACTGCTCGACTGCCACTCGGCCTTGCTCAGATCGAGCTCCGGCTTGTCCCAGCCGGAACGGGTGTGTCCCGAAAGGGTCTGCAAGGTGTGCTGGGTGGTGGTGCTGTCGGCCACGTCCGTGCTCCTCCCCGGTTCTGTCGTCCGGGGCCAGACTAGCGATCGCCCGACGCGGCGGACAGGCCACGGAGGGAGTACCGGGGCCCCTGCTCCGCGTACGGTCCTCAGCGGGTGGGAGGTTCGGCGCCGACGAGCCACATCGAGAAGAACTGGGCGCCTCCGCCGTAGGCGTGGCCGAGTGCCTTGCGCGCCCCCGCCACCTGGTGTTCGCCTGCCCGGCCGCGCACCTGGAGGGCGGCCTCCGCGAAGCGGATCATGCCGGAGGCGCCGATGGGGTTGGTGGACAGGACGCCGCCGGACGGGTTCACCGGCAGGTCGCCGTCGAGTTCGGTGACGCCGGACTCGGTGAGTTTCCAGCCCTCCCCCTCGGCGGCGAAGCCCAGGTTCTCCAGCCACATGGGCTCGTACCAGGAGAACGGCACGTACATTTCGACGGCGTCGATCTCGCGCCGGGGGTCGGCGATCTGGGCCTGCCGGTACACATCCGCGGCGCAGTCCTTGCCCGCCTGGGGCGATACGAAGTCCTTGCCCGCGAACAGGGTCGGTTCGCTGCGCATGGCGCCGCCGTGCACCCAGGCCGCCGGATGCGGCGAACGGGCCGCGCCCGCGCGGTCGGTGAGGATCATCGCGCAGGCCCCGTCGGAGGACGGGCAGGTCTCGGAGTAGCGGATCGGGTCCCAGAGCATCGGGGACGCCTGGACCTTCTCCAGGGTGATGTCGTGCTCGTGCAGATGCGCGTAGGGATTCAGCAGCGCGTTCCTGCGGTCCTTGTACGCGACGAGGGAGCCCACCGTGTCGGGGGCGCCGGTGCGCCGCATGTAGGCCCGTACGTGCGGCGCGAAGAAACCTCCGGCGCCGGCCAGCAGCGGCTGGGTGAACGGTACGGGCAGCGACAGGCCCCACATGGCGTTGGACTCGGACTGCTTCTCGAAGGCGAGGGTCAGCACCGTCCGGTGGACGCGGGCCGCGACCAGGTTGGCGGCGACCAGCGCGGTCGATCCGCCGACCGAGCCCGCCGTGTGCACCCGCAGCATGGGCTTGCCGACCGCGCCGAGCGCGTCGGCGAGGTACAGCTCCGGCATCATGAGGCCCTCGAAGAAGTCGGGCGCCTTGCCGATGACGACGGCGTCGATGTCGGACCAGGTCAACTGGGCGTCGTCCAGGGCTCGTTGGGCGGCCTCGCGGACGAGTCCGGCGATCGAGACGTCGTGCCGGGCGGCCACGTGCTTGGTCTGCCCGATCCCGACGACGGCCACGGGTTCCTTGCTCATGACTCCCCCTCCAGGACGGCGACCAGGTTCTGCTGCAGGCAGGGCCCGGACGTGGCGTGTGCGAGCGCCCGGTCGGACTCGCCGCGGTGGATGCGGGCGGCGGCTTCCCCGAGCCGGATGAGCCCGGCGGCCATCACGGGATTGGCGGCGAGCGCGCCCCCCGAAGGGTTGACGACGACGCTTTGGCCGAGCTTCAGCGCCTTGCGCAGGACGACCTCCTGAGAGCTGAATGGCGCGTGCAACTCGGCGGTGTCGACGGGCCGTTCGAAGGCTCCGGCGCGTTCGGCAGCGAGCCGGGTGGACGGCGAGTCGGTGAGATCGCGCACGCCGAGGCTGTGCGCCTCGATGCGGTGGTCCATGCCGCGGATCCACGCGGGCCGCGCACACAGGTCGCGCGCCCTGTCCCCGGCCGCCAGGACGACAGCCGCCGCGCCGTCGCCGACCGGCGGGCAGTCGCCGGTGCGCAGCGGGCGTACGAGATAGTCGCCCTGCGGCCGCGAACCCCGCACCTGCGCATGGGAGTTGGCGGTGGCGGACGCCCGGCTGCGGCCCGCGATCGAGGCGAGCGCGGCCTCGTCGGTCTCGCCCGCGTCGATGAGGGACTGCGCCTGGAGGGCGGCGAGGGCCACCGGATCGGGCCAGAGCGGCGCCATGTAGTACGGGTCGAGCTGCCGGGTCAGCACGTCGCGCACGTCGCCCGGCGAGGACTTGCCGTACGCGTAGACGAGCGCGGTGTCGGCCTCGCCGGTGAGGATCTTCACCCAGGCCTCGTAGAGCGCCCAGGCGCCGTCCATCTCCACATGGGACTCGGAGATCGGCGGCCAGGCGCCGACGCCGTCGAGCGCCATGGTGAAGGAGAAGGCGCGGCCGGCGAGGTAGTCGCTGGAGCCCGAGCAGGTGAAGCCGATGTCGCTGGTCTTGAGGCCGGTCGCGTCGAGGACCTGGTGCAGCACCGGCATCAGCATCTCGACCTCGGACAGTTCGTCCGTGCGGCGCAGGTGGTCGGTCTGCGCGAAGGCGACGATCGCCACGTCCCGGGCGGGACCGACAGGACCGGCGGGACCGGTGGGCGCCATCAGATCAGCTCCTTGTACGTCTCGTAGTCGGCGTCGGGCTCGCCCGTGGGCCGGTAGTGGTCGGGGTAGCGGCCACCTGTCGAGGACTCGGTCCACACCGGTTCGACCCGCAGCCCCATCCGCACCTGGTCGTACGGAATGCCGCCGATCCGCCCGTGCAGGGCGAGTCCCGCGCCGTCGAGCGCGATGTGCGCGTAGACGTAGGGCACCTCGATGTCGAGGTTCCGCGCCTTGATGTTGACGATGCAGTACGTGGTGACGGTGCCGGCCGGACCGACCTCGACCCGTTCCTGTGTGGCGACACCGCATGTGGGGCAGGCGCCGCGCGGCGGGACGTACACCTTCCGGCAGGACGGGCAGCGCTCGCCGACGGTCTTGCGGTCGGACAGCGCGTTGATGTAGGCGGACTGGGCGCGGCCGGGGCTGTAGGTGTAGTCGAGGCGGGCCGGCGCGACGATGCCGGTGACGGGGTCGGCGAACTCGCCGCTATGCGGAGCGAGTTGACGATCACGGCCGCCTTCATGCACCTCGAAGCAAGCGATGTCGGTGATGGCGCCGGTGCGTTCCTCCGCCCAGCGGATGCGGACCCGCAGCCCGCTGTGCACGGCGTCGGGGCCGGGGGCGTCGAGAGCGTGGAGCAGCGCGGTGTCGGCGCCGTCGAGTTGTACGAGGACCCAGGCGAAGGGGCGGTCGAGGGGCTGGCCGCGGCGCGGGGCGGGGTTCCAGGCCCAGGTGGTGACGGTGCCGGTGGGGGCGACCTCGACCAGCTCGCGGATCTCTTCGGCGGTGACCGGGTCGTACTCGACGGGCGGAACGAGCACCTTCCCGTCACCGGTCCGCACCCCGAGCACGGTCCGCTCCCGCAGCCCGGTGAGAAAGGCACTCTGGACGGGCCCGAGGGACCGGGTGAAGGGAAACTCCACGACGAGGGGGGCGCGCAGCAGGTCGGGGGAGGAGGCAGATGCCATGGGCGGGCTCCTGTTTCTCGCTGGCAAATGGACGGTCACGCATCGAGCCCCCTCCGCCTTCCGAGAGAGGGTCACAAATCAAGCCCCTCCGGCGCTTGAGGAGCGGGGGTCCGGGGGCAGAGCCCCCCACGCGGCGGAGCCGCAAAATGTCACAGCGGGAAGGGGCGGGGTGGGGAAACTTCAGGCCCGCCGATACACCGGCGCCCGCTTCTCCGCAAACGCCTTCGCCCCCTCCTTCGCATCCTCGGTGGCGAACACCGGCCACCCCCGCTCCAGTTCGGCCTTGAGCCCGTCGGTCTCCGTCATCTCGGCGGCGGCGTACACGGACGCCTTGACCGCCTCGACCGCCAGCGGCCCACACGCATTGATCAACTCGGCGATCTCCAGGGCCCGTTCGAGCGCCCCGCCGTCCGGCACGACCTGCCCGATCAGCCCGATCCGCGCGGCCTCCTCGGCGCTGTACGGCCGCCCGGTCAGCAGCATTTCCAGTGCGTGCGTGCGCGGAATCTGCCGCTGGAGCCGGACCGTCGAGCCGCCGATGGGGAAGAGACCCCGCTTCACCTCGAAGAGACCGAAGGTCGCACCCTGCCCGGCGACCCGGATGTCGGTGCCCTGGAGGATCTCCGTACCGCCGGCCACGCAGAACCCCTCGACCGCCGCGATCACGGGTTTGCGGGGCCGGTGATGGCGGAGCATCGCCTTCCAGTGCAGATCGGGGTCGGCCTTCAGCCGGTCCCGGTACTGCTCGCCCGCCATGCCCCGGCCCGCGAGGGCCTTGAGGTCCATGCCCGCGCAGAAGTCGCCGCCCGCGCCGGTGAGGACGACCGAGCGGATCGAGTCGTCCGCGTCGGCCTCCAGCCAACCGTCGTACAGCCCCACCAGCAGCGGCAGCGAGAGCGCGTTCTTCGCCTCCGGCCGGTTCAAGGTGAGCACCAGTGTGGCGCCCTTGCGCTGCACAGTGAGGTGTTCCGTACCACCCATTGCCGTCCTCCCGTCTCAAGACCTAGAACAGGTTGCAGTAGCGGCGGTGCCAGTTCAATAGTTTTCTGACAGACAGTCAGATTTCTTCTGCGGCCCCCCTTCCCAGTTGTGCGCGGCTTTGCTCTGATGACCTCCGAGTCAGTCGGGGCCGGAGTCAGGAGGAATGGTGGAGTACAACCTTGCCGACCTGTTCGAGTCCGTCGTCGACGTGGTTCCGGACCGCGAGGCGCTCCTGTACGTCGACCATCCCGGTACCGGCGCCGAGCGCAGACTGACGTACCGCCAGCTGGACGCGGCGGCGAACCGGCTGGCGCACCATCTGGCCGACTCGGGCCTGCGGCCCGGCGAACACCTGGGCCTGCACCTCTACAACGGCGTCGAGTACCTCCAGACGGTACTCGCCGCGCTCAAGGCACGGCTGGTCCCGGTCAACGTCAACTACCGTTATGTGGAAGACGAGTTGGTCTACCTCTACCGGGATGCCGATCTCGCGGCGCTGGTCTTCGACGCCGAGTTCACGGAGCGGGTGGCGGGGGCGCTGCCGCAGACGGAGAAGCTGCGGCACCTGGTCCGGGTGGGACCGGTCCCGGACGGCGCACCGGCCCTCGACGCCGTGCCGTTCACCGAGGCGGAGGCGGCGGGCTCCCCCGAGCGGGGCTTCGGGGCGCGCTCCGCCGACGACCTCTTCATCATCTACACGGGCGGCACCACCGGCATGCCCAAGGGGGTGATGTGGCGTCAGGAGGATCTGTTCTTCGCGGGGTTGTTCGGCGGCGAGCCGTCGGGCGAGCCGGTGAAGCGGCCGGAGGAGCTGGCCGAGCGGGTCGCGAAGGGCGGCGCCGGGCTCACCTTCTTCCCGGCTCCCCCGCTGATGCACGGCACATCGACGCTGACCTCGTTCATCGCGTTCAACTACGGCCAGCGGGTGGTCATCCACCGCAAGTACGCGCCCGAGGAAGTGCTCCGTACGATCGAGAAGGAGAAGGTCTCCAGCGTGTCCCTGGTGGGCGACGCGATGCTCAGGCCGCTCATCGACGCGCTGCACGGCCCGCTCCGGGGCATCGACCTGTCCTCGCTGTTCAGCGTCTCCTCGTCCGGGGCGATCATGTCGGAGACGGTGCGCGCCCAGTTCCAGGCGCTCGTGCCGAACGTGCTGCTCCTGAACAACTTCGGCTCGTCGGAGTCCGGGTCCAACGGCCGGGCCACGGACGACTCGGGCCCGGCGAAGGGCTTCCGCCTGGAGGTCAACGAGCGTACGCAGGTGGTGGATCCGGTGACGCACGAGCCGGTGCCGGTCGGCGAGCCGGGGCGCCTCGCCCAGCGCGGGCACGTTCCGCTCGGCTACTACAACGACCCGGCCAAGACCGCCGAGACCTTCTTCCAGAAGGGCGAGGAGCGCTGGGTGCTGCTCGGTGACATGGCGACCGTGGACGAGGACGGCATCGTCACGGTCCTCGGACGCGGCTCGCAGTGCATCAACACGGGCGGCGAGAAGGTCTATCCGGAGGAGGTCGAGCAGGCGCTCAAGTCGCATCCGGACGTGTACGACGCGCTGGTGGCCGGGGTGCCCGACGCGAAGTGGGGCAGCCACGTGGCGGCGGTGGTGCAGATCCGCGACGGCGCGGACGCACCCACCCTGGACGACATCCAGACGCACTGCCGCACCCGGCTCGCGGGCTACAAGGTGCCGCGCCAGCTGGTGATCGCGCCCAGCATCCAGCGTTCGCCCAGCGGCAAGGCCGACTACCGCTGGGCCCGGACGGTGGCGACGGAGGCCGATGTCAGCTGAGGAACCCGGCGACGGTCGCCGCGAACCGCTCGGGGTCGTCCAGCCAGGGGAAGTGCCCGGCCCCCGGCTGGACTTCGAGGGTGGCGTCCGGGAAGCAGGCCGCCGCCCTGGCCGCGAGCCCGGGGCACGGGCCGCCGTCGTACTCCCCGGCGAGCATGAACACCGGGGCGGCCAGCCGGGCCAGCTCCGCCCGGGTCTGCGCCGGCCGGAACGCACCGGCGGAGCCGTAGATGTCCGCCGCCTCGGCGTTCTCCTGCCGGTCGTTCGCGGCGGCGTGCGCCTGCGCCACGGCATCCCACCGGCCGTAGAAGAACGCGTCGTAATCCGCCTCCGGCTCAAGCCCGTCGAGCACCTGGAGGAACGCGGCGTACGCCTCCTCGAACCACGGCTCGCCCTTGCGCAGCCGCGCCGCCGCGAGCCGTTCCTCGCGCGTCGGCGGCATCCCGACCGCCCAGGGCGACGGCGTGACCAGCACGAGCCGGCCGATCCGCGCGGGGTGGGCCGCCGCGTACAGCATGGCGAGACTGCCACCGGCGGAGTGCCCGAGGAGATCGATGCGCTCCAGGCCGAGGTGCGTGCGCAGCGCCTCGACGTCGGCCACCTGGCGGTCGCAGCGGTACGTCGCCGGGTCCTCCGGCACCGCCGAATCCCCCGTACCCCGCAGATCGAGCAGGACCAGCTGCCGGTGCGCCGAGAGGCCGCCCAAGTCACCCAGGTACTCGGAGGCGCGCATCGCGCCGCCGGGGAGGCAGACGAGGGGTGGGCCCTCTCCCCGCAGCCGGTAGGCGAGTCCGGTTCCGTCGGAGCTGGTGAACGTCGGCATGCGGACGATCTTCACAGGCGCCCGGCGGTCGGGCAAACGCTTTCGCCCAGAGCGCGAACGAACCGCCGGCACCGGTTGTCCACAGGCCTTGACGTGCCCCTGGGGCTGCTGGATTACTGATGCGAGACAGATCGACCGAATGATCGGTCGTCCGATTCGCC
Source organism: Streptomyces sp. NPDC050485 (assembly GCF_044458185.1). NCBI lineage: Bacteria > Bacillati > Actinomycetota > Actinomycetes > Kitasatosporales > Streptomycetaceae > Streptomyces > Streptomyces sp. NPDC050485. The sequence continues at coordinate 7,449 of NZ_JBITHR010000006.1, forward strand.
GCACCCTGCGGGGCGGAGTGAGGACGGGAGCGCAACCATGGCACCTCGGCTGGACGCGGCGGAACTGATGAGCCGCGCGGAGCTCGAAGCCCTGCAGCTCGAACGGCTGAGGGCGACGCTGCGCCACGCGTACGAGAACGTCGGGTTCTACCGCGAGGCCTTCGACAAGGCCGGCCTCCGACCCGAGGACTGCACCTCGCTCGCCGATCTGGCCCGCTTCCCGTTCACCGCCAAGTCCGATCTGCGGGACCACTATCCCTTCGGGATGTTCGCGGTACCCGAGACGGACATCCGCCGCATCCACGCTTCCAGCGGCACCACGGGCCGGCCGACCGTCGTCGGCTACACCCAGCGCGACCTCGACACCTGGGCGGACGTCATGGCCCGCTCGATCCGCGCGGCGGGCGGCCGGCCCGGCCACAAGGTCCATGTGGCGTACGGATACGGCCTGTTCACCGGCGGGCTCGGCGCGCACTACGGCGCGGAGCGGCTCGGCTGTACGGTGATCCCGGCGTCCGGTGGCATGACGGCCCGTCAGGTACAGCTGATCCAGGACTTCCGCCCCGAGATCATCATGGTGACGCCCTCCTACATGCTGACGCTGCTCGACGAGTTCGAGCGCCAGGGCGTCGATCCCCGTACCACCTCCCTCGAAGTCGGCATCTTCGGCGCCGAGCCGTGGTCGGAGGAGATGCGCCGCGAGATCGAGGAGCGTTTCGCGATCGACGCGGTCGACCTCTACGGGCTCTCGGAGGTGATGGGCCCGGGCGTCGCCCAGGAGTGCGTGGAGACCAAGGACGGGCTGCACATCTGGGAGGACCACTTCTTTCCGGAGGTCGTGGACCCGCTCACGGGTGAGGTGCTGCCGGACGGGGAGCGGGGCGAGCTGGTGTTCACCTCGCTCACGAAGGAAGCGATGCCGGTGATCCGCTACCGGACCCGGGACCTGACGCGGCTGCTGCCCGGCACGGCCCGGGTCTTCCGGCGGATGGAGAGGATCACGGGGCGCAGCGACGACCTGGTGATCCTGCGCGGCGTGAACCTCTTCCCCACCCAGATCGAGGAGATCGTGCTGCGCACGCGGGGCCTGGCCCCGCACTTCCAGCTGCGGCTGACCCGTCAGGGCCGGCTCGACGCGCTGACGGTCCGGGTGGAGGCCCGCGCGGACACGCCGCCCGCGCGGCGGGAGGAGGCGGCGCGGTCCATCGTCGCGGCGGTCAAGGACGGGATCGGCGTCTCCGTGGCGGTGGAGGTCGTCGACCCCGAGACCATCGAGCGCTCGGTGGGCAAGTTCAAGCGCATCGTCGACCTGCGGCCGGGACGGGGGTGAGTGCGGGAACTTCCGGGCGGACCAAGGGACTTGAGCGGCGCCCGGGGCCTGCGTCGCAGGACGGAGCCCGGTGTCAGGCGAACCGGTCACGCAGTTCGCGCTTGAGGATCTTTCCGCTCGCGTTGCGCGGCAGCTCGGCCACGAACAGGACCCGCTTGGGGGCCTTGAAGGAGGCGAGCTTCGCGCGGGCGTGGTCGATGAGTTCGGCCTCCGTCACCGCGCCGCGCGGCACGACGAACGCGGTCACCGCTTCGATCCAGCGCTCGTCGGGCAGCCCGACAACGGCGGCCTCGGCGACCGCCGGGTGGGTGTACAGCGCGTCCTCGACCTGGCGTGAGGCGATGAGCACGCCGCCGGAGTTGATGACGTCCTTCACCCGGTCGACCACCGTGAAGTAGCCCTCGCCGTCGCGCACCGCGAGGTCGCCGGAGTGGAACCAGCCGTCCCGGAACGCCTCCTCGGTCTCGGCGGGCTTGTCCCAGTAGCCCTCGCACAACTGCGGGGAGCGGTAGACCACTTCACCCGCCGTGCCGTCGGGCACCTCCTTGCCGCTCTCGTCGACGACCTTCGCCTCCACGAAGAGAACGGGCCGCCCGCACGAGTCCATTCGCCCCTCGTGCTCGGCGGGCCCGAGCACCGTGGCGAGCGGCCCGATCTCGCTCTGCCCGAAGCAGTTGTGGAAGGCGAGCCCCGGCAGCCGTGCGCGGAGCCGCTCCAGTACCGGCACCGGCATGACCGAGGCCCCGTAGTAGGCCTTGCGCAGGCCGCTGAGGTCGCGCGTCTCGAACTCGGGGTGACCCGCGAGGCCGATCCACACGGTGGGCGGCGCGAAGAGCGAGTCCGCGCGCCCGGCCTCCACCAGGTCGAAGATCCGGCCCGCGTCCGGCGCGTCCAGGATGGTGTTCTCCGCGCCCACCGCCAGATACGGCAGCAGAAAGACATGCAGCTGCGCCGAGTGGTAGAGCGGCAGCGAGTGGACGGGCCGGTCGCCCTCGCGCAGATCGAGCGCGGTGATGGCGGAGACGTACTCGTGCACGAGGGCCCGGTGGGTCATCATCGCGCCCTTCGGGAGCGCCGTGGTGCCCGAGGTGTAGAGGAGCTGCACGAGGTCGTCCGCGCCGCCCTCGGACTCGTACGGGAGCGGCTCGGCGAGCGCCGCGAGCAGCGAGTCCGAGCTGTCGCGCAGGTGCCGCACCGGGAACCCGGCGGGCACCCGGTCCGCGAGCGCGGGGTCGGCGAGGACGAGGGCGCTGCCGGACTGCCCGAGGATGTACGCCAGGTCCTCGCCGGTGAGGTTGTGGTTGACCGGGACGTGGATGAACCCGGCGCGGGCGCAGGCCAGGAACGCGATCAGATAGGCGTCCGAGTTGTGGCCGTACGCCGCGACCCGGTCGCCCCTGCGCAGTCCTTCGGCGGCGAGGTCGGCGGCCGCGGTGGAGATGGCCGCGTCGAGTCCGGCATAGCTCCAGGCGCGGTCCGCGTACCGGACGGCGGTGCGTTCGGGGGTGCGGCGGGCGCTGCGGCGCACGATGCCGTCGACGGTGCTGCTGCGTACGTCGTCCATGGCTGGATCCTGGGCGGCCGCGCGCACCAGGTCAAGGTGTTCCCCGCACGGCCCGCCGATCGGGGTGTTGACGGGTGCACGGGCAGGGTACGAACCACGCCGCCCGCCGCGACAGGCCGCCGCCGTGGCCGGCGACAGCCTCTCTCAGTTGCGGCGCAGCGGCCGAGCCCTACGGCTGCGGCCAGGCGACGGTGGTCTCGGCGGGCTGGTCGTAGTCGACGCCCTCGACACCCCAGCCGTACAGTTCGCGGACCTGGTTGATGAACCAGTTTGCTCCGGCCGCCGAGCGTGCGAGCCCACTCTGCGGGTCGGACCACAGCTCGCGGACTTGGTCCTGTACGTGCGGGTCGAGTTCCCAACCGTCGAGGCGGATACGGCCCTCGTCGTCCGTGACGAGGGGGGCGGCGCCGGTCAGCTGGTCCCACAGGTCCTGCGCTTGTTGGGCGGTGGTGCGGAAGCCTTCTCCCAGGACGGTGCGCAGGAAGGTGGTGTAGAGGGCGATGGAGGGGATGGCGCTGGAGGCCTGGGTGACGGCGGCACCGGCGACGACGGTGAAGGCCCGGCCTCTGTCGGCGAGTACGCCGGTGTTCAGGTCCCGGCCGGTGCGCTCCAGGTGTTCCTTCGCGGCGCCGATGGTGCCCTGACGGTAGATCGGGGCGGTCAGCTCGGAGCCGATGTAGGTCAGTGCGGCGGTGGTGAAGCCGTCGGCGAGCAGGTCCCTCTCGGCGAGGGCTTCGACCCACAGTTGCCAGTCGGCGCCGCCCATGACCTGCTCGGTCGCCTGCTTCTCTTGTGCGCCGGCGGGCTCCAGACGGACGCTGGTGACCTTGGGGGTGTCGTCGCTGAAATCCAGTGCCGGCGCCTCGTAGGGCTGGCCGAGCGGTTTGATCACCGAGTGGTGGACGGTGCCGGTCGCCGGGTCGGTACGGCGGGGGGCTGCGAGGCTGTAGATGAGGTAGTCGACCTTCCCGAACCGCTCCTCGACCAGGTCCAGCACCTCGTCTTTACCCTTGTCGGAGAAGGCGTCGGTGTTGACGAACACGAAGTCGCTTGCGGCCTCGTTGGCGAGGCGGGCCGCGGCGGCGGTGCGGTACCAGCCGGCGCTGGCGGTGCGCCGCTCGGTCTCGGGGGCTTCGTAGGCGACGCCGACGCCCCGGATGCCGTGCTGGCGCAGCCCGGTCAGCAGCGTGGCCAGGCCGTAGCCCGCGCTGTGGCCGAGCAGCAGCACCACGGGGCTGTGGCCGTCGCGGCGCGCGGGGATCTGCTCCCACATCCGATTGACCGTCGTGGCGGAGCCGGTGGGGTGGGAGTTGACGATCAGGAAGCCGCGCTGCTTCGGGTCGATGTGCCGGAGACTCACAGGGTGGGGTCCGTTCCGCTGGAGGGGATGAGGCGGGCAAGGAGGGCGCGCACGTCGGCGACGGTCTGCAGGCGGCCGGTCTCCTCGTCCGGGATGGTGAGGGTCAGGCGCTGTTCCAGGATGGTGACCAGCTCGGCCAGGGCCAGGCTGTCGATTCCGAGATCGCGCTCGAGATGTCCGTTGTCCGGGATCGTATCGGCGCCCGTGGTGGCGGCAGTTGCGAGCGCGGTACGGAGAATCTGCTCGGTGGTTGTTGTATCCGGCATTGACGGCTCCCCCTGTGGTCAGTGGGTTGTTGGGGCGGCTGGGCGCAGGCGGGCCATCAGCGCATCCGCGGGCACCACGGGCAGGGGGACAGCTGGCGGAAGGCCGTTGGCTTCGCGGTACTTGTCGCTGAGCAGGGAACAGGATGCGCAGAACCCGCCGCACGTTGTGGAGGTGGTGAACTCGGCGGGAACGGTCCCGTGCAGGCCGCGCAGGCCGCCGCCCTGAGCAATCGTCTGCAGGTAGGAGGAGTCGTTGGCGCGCTCAAGGATCGTGCGGAGCCCGTCGGTGAAGACGTTGCCGAAGCCAAGCGACTCGGGAACGTCGAAGGAGGCACACGCATACCAGCGGCCGTCCTGCTTGAGGAGGGCGGAGGGCAGGATGTAGGTCCCGACGGTGGGAGCGAAGCAGTCGAAACAGGCGTCCATCCACCGCTTGACCGTGGTGTGGCCCGGCCGGTCGGCCTTGCGCTGCTCGGGCAGGCGGTCGTTGTCGAGGTAGACCCGCATGGTGGAGTGCACCCGGTCGTGCGGGAAGGTGCCGTATGCCTGCTCGTACACCTCGATGAGTTCGTAGATCTTGTGTGTGCGGTCGGCCGGGTCCGCCAGCGAGGAGACGGCCACGTTGAGGTCTTGGTGGCTGTAGTGGGTGACGGTGTGGTGCAGGATCCGCGCGACCCATTCCAGCGGCATCGTCTGCTCGCCCACGGAGAGCATCAGCAGGGGAACGAACAGCCGGTTGTCGAGGAACCCGGCCTTCTCCAGACGCTCGAAGGTCCGCTCGCAGCTCCGCGGGGCGCCCCAGACGCCGTTGGTGGTGAGCTTGGAGATGTCGATGCCACGGCCGTTCAGCGCCTTGATCAGCGGCATCAGGGCGTGGACGGCCACGAATGGCTCGCCGCCGGTCACCACGGCCGAGGGCAACCCGATGGAGTCGAACCCGTCGACGAGCCGGGCCCGCTGATCGGGAGTCAGGGTGATGCCCGCGGCGAGCGGGAGGGCTCCCATGCCGCAGGACGGGCAGGAGTCGTTGCATTTGGTGGTGATCTCCAGCTCGATCCGCAACGGCCGGTACCGCATCTGGTCCAGGCCGGCCGCAGCGAAGCGCCGCGTGATGACGTCGAAGACGTCGGCGCGCTTGACGGCGTACTTGCCGAGGAACGGCTCCACCGGCCCTTTCTCGGCGATGAACGTGTACTGGCCTTCCTTGATCATCGTGTGTTCCCTTCGGCTGTCGCCGCGACGAACGGGAGCGGGGTGAACTCGCGCTCGATCAAGTGCAGGCCCTCGCGGTACCAGACGCCGCAGATCCCGTCGTCCACGGCGCCGTAGAGGTTGTGGAGGCTGGTGTAGAAGCCCAGGTCGGCGAGGTGCTCGCGGGTGACCGGCGTGATGTGGGTGGGGTCCATCGCCAGGACGTCGACCACCGCCGGGTTGGGGGTGGTGACCACCACGCCCAGGACCGCGCATTCCAGCAGCGCGGCCAGCAGACGGTCCGGGTGGGCCAGATGCTCGATCACTTCGAGGGCTGCCAGCCAGTCGAAGCGCATCGGCGGCACCCAGCTCTCCAGATCCACCGCGTCGGTCCAGCGGTCCACCGGAAGGTAGCGGCCGCGCCAGCCGTGTTCGACGCGCAGGCAGACGTCCAGCTCTGTGTGACCGGCACCGATGTCGGCCACGCTGTGGCGGTCGCTCAGGCCGCCGGTGGCCAGCCTGTCTGCGGCGATGCGGTAGCGGGCCGCGCGCTCCGCATAGGTCCGACGGACGAACCGCTCGACCGGCGCAGGCGCAGGCGCAGAGACATGGGCGAGGGCAGGGGAGGCGGGGGCGGGCGGGGCGTAGTTCATGGGACTCCTTGAGGACAAGTCGCCGCATCGATACGGGCGTTAGTGCCGAGCGGCTGGCGCACGGCCGCTGTGGTTCCACACAACCGCCCGCCCGCGGGGTCGGGGAGGCGAACAAGGGGGGCGAACCAATCGCATCTCGTTCCCCGCGTGAGCCCCGAGGCCTAAGCTCGGATACCCGCTGTGCGGCATCGGGGCCGCGGAGCATCAGCTCGGGGGGCTCGGGTGTCAGACCCCAAGCGTCGCCGCCGAGGCGAACCCAATGAGGACCTCGCCCGGGTCATCAAAGCCGCCCGTGCCAGCCACAAGTCGCTGGCTCGCCGGGTCAACGAGCTCGGCGCAGCGGCTGGCGTCGCCCTTGTCTATGAGCACACGAGTGTCGCCAATTGGGTGAATTGCGGGATGACTCCGCGCGGCCGCGTGCCGGAGTTCCTGGCCGCAGCTCTGGGAGAACGCCTGGGCAGGACGGTCGGTGTCGAGGAAATCGGCATGTATGGCCGCACGGGTGGAAACCCAGATATGGGGTTGGATTTCGCTCGCGACCCCGCCGACGCCGTTCGCGTCGCCGCGACCTACTGGAGAACCGTGGACCGACGGCAGTTCATCAGCAACGGGGGCTTCGCCCTCACTGCCTTCAGCACACCCGTCACCCGCTGGCTGACCAATCCCGCCGACGCCCCGCTCGCCCACCAGGGAGACCGCCGAGTCGGCCGCGGTGACCTGGATGAGCTGTGGCAGGCCGCCGACGAGGCCCGGCTCTGGGACTCCCGATACGGCGGCGGTAACTGGAAGACAAGTTCCGTCACCCAGTGCCTCAAGCTCCGCGCCGCTCCCCTGCTCTCCGGTACCTACACCGAAGCCGTCGGCAAGGAGTTGTTCGCAGCGACCGCCGAACTCTCCCGCGTCGTGGGATGGTCGGCTTTCGACATCGGCCACCACCATGTCGCCCAGCGGCATTTCGTCCAAGCCCTGCGCCTGGCCCGCGCCGCCGGTGATGTGGAGACCGGCTGCTATGTCCTGACCACCATGGCGCTCCAGACCTTCTTGCGTGGCTACCCCGACCAGGCGGCCGACATGGCCGAGGGCGCGTATGAGCGGGCCAAGGGGCATGCCGCTCCGCGGGTCCTGGCGTTCGCGAAACTCGCCGAAGCCCGCGCCCACGCCCGTGCCGGCCACGCCAAGCCCGCCGAAGCCGCCCTCGGCCTCTCGGAGCAACTGCTCGGCTCCATCCGGGACGGAGCCCATGACCCGGCGCGCCTGGCCTACTTCACCCATGCCCGGCTGGCCACCGACGCCACCGAAATCCACCGCGACCTGGCCAACCCGAGCGCAGCGTTCACCTGGAGCGAGCAGGCCGAGCCCATGCCGGTCGGCCAGTTCACCCGCGCCACCGGGATCCGCCTCGCCGTCCTGGCCGCCAGCCACATCCAGAACCACGACCTCGACCAAGGACTCGACGTCGGTACCAGGGCCCTTGAAGTCCTCAGCACCGTCCATTCCGCCCGGGCACACGGATACATGCACGATCTCAACGCGGTACTGGCCCCGTGGAAGAACGACCCCCGCGTCTCCGACCTGATACACCGCACCCGCACGGAGCTCCCCAGCGCCGCCTGACCGGCTAACGGTCGGAATGGGGCTGCTCAGAGCCACACCCAACTCACGGTGCCAGTCCCGTGCCGCAACCTGCCCTCGTATCCCCGCACGAGAAGGAAGCAGACAGTCCGTGACCCTGCCGCCGCAGCCCGCGCCCAGCCCCGAGGACCCACCCCCGATGGTCTGGATGCCCCGCGACGAGTGGATCAAGACACAGCCGCAGGCACTCCTCGCCTCCTGCGTCCTGCTCCTCGATGAACAGGGACGGATCCTCCTGCTGCGCTACGGCCCAGGACAGCCGAACACCGGCGCCTGGTGGCTCCCCGGCGGGATGCTGGACCACGGCGAAGACCCATGGTCCGCAGCCAGGCGCGAAACACACGAGGAGACCGGCATCCAACTCACCCCTGTCCCGCGGCTGATCGGAATCGACCACCGCGTCGACGTCCTCGGCACCGGCCCCGTGCTCGACTGCTTCTTCTACGCTGGCACCGTTGCCGACCAGACCCCCATCATCCTGAGCCCCGAACACGACCGCTACGCCGCTGAGCCGGGCGGCCCGCCCCACACACCGGCTCTCACCGGGCGGGGCCGTCCAGGCGGGTGAGCTTGTCGGGGTTGCGGACCGCGTAGATGCCGTCGATCCGGCCGTCGCGGAAGGAGAGCACACCGATCTGGCGCTGGCCGTCCGCCGTGATGGACAGGGCCGGGGCGCCGTTGATGTCGAGGACCTCGAAGCCTTCCAGTTCGTACTTGTTGAGCAGGCCCGTGAGGAAGGCGAGCACCTTCTTGCGGCCGGTGACCGGGCGCCGCGCCGCCGTGACCTTGCCACCGCCGTCCGACCAGGCCACCACGTCCTCGGCGAGCAGTTCGGTGAGCGCGCCGAGGTCGCCGCCCTGGGCGGCTTGCAGGAAGCGGGTGAGCAGTTCGGCGTGTTCGCCGCCGGACAGCGGGAAGCGGTCGCGCCCGGCGGCCAGATGGCGCCCGGCCCTGCTGTACATCTGGCGGCAGTTGACGACGCTCGCGTCCACGATGGCCGCGATCTCCTCGTACGGCAGCTGGAAGGCCTCGCGCAGCACGAACACGGCGCGCTCCGGCGGCGAGAGCCGCTCCATGAGGTGGACGGTGGCGTAGGCGACGGTGTCGCGCAGTTCGGCGGTGTCCAGCGGGCCGAGCACGTCGGTGGCGACGGGCTCGGGCAGCCACGGACCGACGTAGGCCTCGCGGGTCACCCGCGCCGAGCGCAGCTGGTCGATGGCGAGCCGCGAGACGACGGTGATGAGGAAGCCGCGCGCGTCCCTGACCTCGGCGCGGTCGACCCGGCTCCAGCGCAGGTAGGCGTCCTGGACGACGTCCTCGGCGTCCCACATGGAGCCGAGCAGCCGGTAGGCGAGCCCGCGCAGCACCGGCCGGTGTTCCTCGAACTCCTCGGCGTGCTCCGCCACCACCACTGTGCCACCTCCCGGTACGGCGCCGCCCGACGCGGCCGCCGCGCCATTCAACTCGACGGCGGGCAGCTTCGCCAGCGGGGCCGGGCCGGTGTTCCCCGGGTCACATCGCGCGCTCGTGACCCTCCCAGTACGGTTCGCGCAGTCGGCGTTTGTACAGCTTGCCGTTCGGGTCGCGCGGCATCGCCTCGATGAAGTCGACTGTCCTGGGGCGCTTGTACCCGGCCAACTGGCGTGCGCAGTGGGCGAGTATCTCGCCGGCGAGGGCGTCACCGGCCGCATGGCCTTCCGCCGGTTCGACCACCGCCTTCACTTCCTCGCCCCAGTCGGCGTGCGGAATGCCGAAGGCCGCGGCGTCCGCGACGGCCGGGTGGGTCAGGAGCGCCGCCTCGATCTCGGCCGGGTAGATGTTGACGCCGCCCGAAATGATCATGTCGATCTTGCGGTCGCGCAGGAAGAGGTAGCCGTCCTCGTCCAGGTAGCCGAGGTCGCCGACGGTGAAGAAGTCGCCGATGCGGTTCTTCTTCGTCTTGCCCTCGTCCTTGTGGTAGCTGAAGCCGCCCGTCGACATCTTCATGTAGACGGTGCCGAGTTCCCCTGCGGCCAGCCGGTTGCCGTCGTCGTCGAAGACCGCCAACTCGCTGATGGGCCAGGCCTTTCCGACCGTGCCCGGCTTCTTCAGCCAGTCCTCGGCGGTGGCGAACGCCCCGCCGCCCTCGCTGGCCGCGTAGTACTCCTCCACGCAGCTCCCCCACCAGTCGATCATGGCTCGTTTGACGTGGTCGGGGCAGGGCGCGGCGCCGTGGATGGCGTGCCGCATCGAGGACACGTCGTACCGCGCCCGCACCTCGCCGGGCAGCGAAAGCAGCCGGTGGAACTGGGTCGGCACCATATGGGTGTGGGTGCAGGCGTGCTGGTCGATGAGGCGCAGCATCTCCTTCGGCGTCCACTTGTCCATGAGGACGATGCGGTGTCCGATGTGCAGGGCGGCGCCCGCGAACTGGAGGACCGCCGTGTGGTAGAGCGGCGAGCACACCAGGTGCACATTGCCGTCGAACGGCTTGATGCCGAAGATCCCGAGGAAGCCGCCGAGGTAGGTCTCCTCCGGCGGCTTTCCGGGCAGCGGGCGGCGGATGCCGCGCGGCCGTCCGGTGGTGCCGGAGGTGTAGTTCATGACCCAGCCCAGCGTCCGGCCGTCGGGCACCGACTCGGCCTGGCCGTCCAGGAGTTGGGCGTACGGCTTGAATCCCGCCACCGTGCCGACGGCGTACCGGTGGGAGGCGGGCAGCTTCGCCTCGTCGGCGGCCGCCGCGGCCGACTCGGCGAACCGCTCGTGCGCGATGAGCACCTTGGCGCCCGAGTCGGCGACGATCCAGGCGATCTCCGGGCCGACGAGGTGGTGGTTGACGGGGACGAGGTAGAAACCGGCCTGGGAGGCGGCGAGGTACGCGGTGAAGAACTCGACCCCGTTGGGCAGCACGACCGCGAAGGCGTCACCGGGCCGAAGGCCTGCGGCCCGGAGGCCGTGGACGAGTTGGTTGACGGCGGAGTGCAGCCGCCTGGCGGTCCACTCCTCGCCGTCCGGGGCGATGAGGACGCGGCGGTCGGGGTCGGCGGCGGCCTGGGCCCAGAAGCCGTTGAGGGGCTGGTTCATCGGGGCTCCCTCCCCGCGATGCGGTTGATGCGGTCGACGGCCCGCTCGAAGCCCCGGGTCAGGTCGTCGAAGACCTCCTGGACGCCGCGTTCGGCGTTCATCTTCCCGACGATCTGGCCGACCGGGGTGCCGAGCAGCGGCTCCACCTCGTACTTCTGGATGCGGGAGACGGCCTCGGCGACAAGGAGGCCCTGGAGCGGCATGGGCAGGGTGCCGGGGCCGCTCGGGTCGTCCCAGGCGTCGGTCCATTCGGTACGCAGCTGGCGGGCGGGCTTGCCGGTCAGCGCGCGGGAGCGGACGGTGTCGCCGGAACCGGCCGCGAGCAGCTTGCGGGTCAGCGCCGGGGAGTGCAGGTCGGCCTCGGTGGTGGTGAGCCAGAGCGAGCCGAGCCAGACGCCCTGGGCGCCGAGCGCGAGCCCGGCGGCGATCTGCTCGCCGCTGCCGATGCCCCCGGCCGCGAGCACCGGCAGCGGGGCGACGGCCTCGGCCACTTCGGGGACGAGCACCATGGAGGCGATGTCGCCGGTGTGGCCGCCGGCCTCGTAGCCCTGGGCGACGACGATGTCGATGCCCGCGTCGGCGTGGTGGCGGGCGTGCCGGGCACTGCCCGCGAGGGCGGCGACGAGCACGCCGTTGTCGTGGGCGCGCGCCACGACATCGGCGGGCGGCGAACCGAGCGCGTTGGCAAGCAGCTTGATCGGATACTCGAAGGCGACGTCGAGCTGGTCGCGGGCCACCTGCTCCATCCAGCCGGTGATGCGCCAGCCGGACGCCTCGCCCTCGGCGAGTTCGGGCACGCCGTGCTTGGCGAGGGTGTCCCGCACGAACTGCCGGTGCCCGGCCGGGATCATCGCCTCGACCTCGGCCTCGCTGACGCCCTCGACCTTCTTGGCGGGCATCACCACATCGAGGCCGTACGGCAGCCCTTCGGTGTGCTCCTGCATCCAGTCGAGGTCGCGCGCGAGGTCATCGGGGGCCGTGTAGCGGACCGCGCCGAGCACACCGAATCCGCCGGCCCTGGTGATGGCCGCGGCCACCGCCGGGAACGGCGTGAAGCCGAAGACGGCGTGCTCGACTCCCAGTTTCTTGCTCAGCTCCGTCTGCATGGGGCGCAGGATGCCGCAGCCGGAGCGACGAGGGAAGAGATTTTCTGATGCTGCGTCAGATTCTTTGCCGGCCGATTCTTTGCCGCACACCATCGGCAGCCGCGCCCTGATTGACAGGAGCCAGCCGCGGGAAGGAAGTTCCGGATGTTGCAGGTGATCCCGAAAGATACTTTCACCGCGTCAGGAAGGCTCGCGCACCGATGGCCGACGAAGCCCGGGGTATCAGCAGACGACGGCTGGCCGGTTCGGCCATGGTGCTGGGAGGTGCCCTGGTGACGGGCTCACTGCCGACGGCCGCGCGGGCCGCCGGGCACGGGCGGACGCTGCGTCGCGGCTCCGCCGAACAGGCCGGGCTGCTGCCCGAATACCTGGACCGGCTGGTGGCGGACGCCGAGAAGTTCCTCGGCCCCTCGCCCGCGCACCCCTGGTACGCGGGCGCCGTGCTGCTCGCCGGGCGGGGCGGCACGGTCGCGCTGCACCACCCCATCGGCAGCGCGGTGCGCTACGCGGCGTACGACGAGAAGACCGACACGGCGGTGGAGTTCCCGGCCGAGCGGCGGATCGCGACGGCCGAGGACACGGTGTACGACCTCGCCTCCGTGTCCAAGCTGTTCACCGCGCTGCTCGCGGTGCAGCAGATCGAGCGCGGCACGCTGGCCCTGGAGGCGACGGTCGCCTCGTACCTGCCCGAGTTCGGCGCGGCGGGCAAGCAGCGGGTGACGATCCGTCAAATGCTCACGCACACCTCGGGGTTCCGCGCCTGGATCCCGCTGTACGGCGCGCCGACGTACGAGGACATGCTGAAGCTCATCTGGAACGAGGCCCCGGCGAGCCCGCCCGGCACCCGGTACCTCTACTCCGATCTCAATCTGATCTCCCTCCAGCTGGTCCTGGAGAAGATCACCGGGCGCCGTCTGGATGCGCTGCTCCACGACGAGATCACCGCTCCGCTCGGGATGCACCGCACCCGCTACAACCCGCCCGCCTCCTGGAAGCCGAAGATCGCGGCCACCGAGGACGCCCGCAAGCCGTGGTCCGGCATCGACCGGGGCCTGGTGTGGGGCGAGGTCCACGACGAGAACGCGTACGGCCTCGGCGGGATCGCGGGCCACGCCGGGGTGTTCTCCTGCGCCTGGGACCTCGCGGTCCTCGCCCGTACGCTCCTGAACGGCGGCGCCTACGGGCGGGCCCGCATCCTCTCCCCCGCATCCGTGGACCTGCTGTTCACGGACTTCAACACCGCCTTCCCCGGCAACGAGCACGGCTTGGGCTTCGAGCTCTACCAGCACTGGTACATGGGCGCGATGGCGACGCCGCACAGCGCGGGGCACACCGGGTTCACCGGCACCAGCATCGTCATCGACCCGAGCACCGACACGTTCCTCGTGATGCTGGGCAACTCCGTTCACCCGGTGCGCAGTTGGCGCTCCGGCTCCGCGCCTCGCGTCGCCGCCGCGAACGCGCTGGCGCGGGCCGTCGCGGTCCGCCCCGAAAACGGGGGGACGGCCTGGTTCGCCGGAATGGCGAACGCGACCAGTGCCACGCTCACGCTGCCCGCACTGCCCGTCGCCACCGACCGGGCCCGCCTTGACTGCTCCCTGTGGTGGGACACCGAGCCGGGCGCGGCCAGCGTCTTCCTGGAGGCCTCGGCGGACGGCGGAGCCGGCTGGCGGCCCGTGCCGTTCACCACCGTACGGGACGGGGAACAGGCTCTGGAGCATCCGGCCGGGTCGGTGACGGGGTGGTCCGGGCGGGTCTGGCACCGGGTGGCGGCGGATCTGGTGGCCTGGCGCGGACACGAGGTGCGGCTGCGCTGGCGCCACACGACGGGACCCTCGTACGTGGGGCGCGGCGTGTACGTCGACGCGCTGCGGGTCTGTGAGGAGGGCAGGGCGCTCTTCGACGAGGCACGGCCGCGGGACGCCGCCCGGATCGAGGCGGCGGGCTGGACGGCTTCGGCCGACTGAGCGGACTTCGCCGGGAGTTCAGAGCCCGCGTCCACACCCGGGCGGAGTTCGGGCACGGGCCCTCAGCGGCCGAGCACCGCCATCGCCGCGTTGTGGCCCGGGATGCCGCTCACACCGCCGCCGCGCACGGCGCCCGCGCCGCACAGCAGCACGTTCGGGTGGGCGGTTTCGACACCCCACCGGCCCGTCGACCCGTCGCCGTACGGGAAGGCGAGGGGGCGGTGGAAGATGTTGCCGCCGGGCAGCCGCAGGTCCCGCTCCAGGTCCAGCGGGGTTTTCGCCTCGATGCAGGGGCGGCCTTCCGCGTCCTTCGCCAGACACTCCGCGAGCGGTTCGGCGAGGTGGGCGTCCAACTGGGCGACGGTCGCGGCGAGGAGTTGCTCGCGCGTCTTGTCGTTGTCGTCGGCGAAGAGCCGGGCCGGGGTGTGCAGACCGAACAGGGTCAGGGTCTGGTAGCCGCGGGCCGCGAGGCCGGGGCCCAGGATCGAGGGGTCGGTGAGCGAGTGGCAGTAGATCTCCGAGGGCGGCGCGGTGGGCAGCTCACCGCGTGCGGCCTCGGCGTACGCGGTCGCCAACTGGCCGTATCCCTCGGCGATGTGGAAGGTTCCGGCGAAGGCCTCGCGCGGGTCGACCGCGGTGTCCCGGAGCCGGGGCAGCCGCGTCAGGAGCATGTTGACCTTCAGCTGGGCGCCCTCGGCGGGTTCGGGCGCCACGTCACCGGTGAGTGCGGCCAGGGCCTGCGGCGAGGCGTTCACCAGGACGTGGCGGGCGGCCACGGTGCCGGGCCCCTCGGCGGTGGTGAAGGCGACCTCCGCTTCGCTGCCGTCGGTGCGGATCGCGGTCACCTCGTGGCCTGTGGCGATCTCCGCGCCCGCCGCCCGCGCCGCCCCGGCGAGCGCGTCGGTGAGGGCGCCCATGCCGCCGACCGGGACGTCCCAGTCGCCGGTGCCCTGGCCGATCACGTGGTAGAGGAAGCAGCGGTTCTGGGCGAGCGAGGGGTCGTGGGCGTCGGCGAAGGTCCCGATCAGGGCGTCGGTGAGGACGACGCCCCGCACGAGGTCGTCACTGAACCGGTCCTCCACGGCGACGCCGATGGGCTCCTCGAAGAGCATCCGCCAGGCTTCGTCGTCCGCGATCCGCTCGCGCAGCGCGGCCGCGGTGGGCAGCGGTTCGGTGAGGGTGGGGAAGACCCGTTCGGCGACCCGGCGGGTGGTGCCGTAGAAGTCCTGCCAGGCCCTGAACTCGGCGTCGGATCCGGTCAGTTGGCGGAAGGAGGCGGCGGTGCGGTCCGGGCCGCCGCCGACCAGGAGGCCGCCGGGGCGCCCGCCGCGGTCGGTCGGCGTGTACGAGGACACCGTCCGTTTGCGGACCGCGAAGTCGAGCCCCAGCTCGTCGACGATCTTGCGGGGCAGCAGCGAGACCAGGTACGAGTAGCGCGATAGCCGCGCGTCCACGCCCGCGAAGGGGCGGGTGGAGACGGCCGCGCCGCCGGTGTGGCCGAGGCGTTCGAGGACGAGGACGGACTTTCCGGCGCGGGCGAGGTAGGCGGCGGCGACCAGACCGTTGTGGCCGCCTCCGACGACGACGGCGTCATACCGGTCACGGGTGAACGCGGTGCGTGCGGGCATGCCCCTTCGTAACACGGGACGACCGCCCGCGGAACCCCGTCCGGGGCCGACCGGCGCCGCGGCGTGACGGGACGGGCCCCGTGCGGGTCAGGGGCGGTCGGCGCTCCGGTGGCGCAGGGCCGCCACTCTTCGGTACAGGTCGGTCGCCTCCGGGCCGCGGCCCAGCTGCTCCAGGCAGTGCGCCTCGTCGTTGCGGCTGGCCAGGGTGGCCGGGTGGTCCGCGCCCAGGACCCGCTCGCGGGCGTCGGCGACCCGGCGGTAGACGCCGAGCGCCTCGGACCAGCGGCCCAGCCAGCCGAGGCCCACGGCGATCTCGCGGCGGCTGATCAGGGTGTCCGGATGGTCGGCGCCGAGGACCCGTTCGCGGGCGGCGCACACCTCCCGCGCTTCCCCGAGGGCTTCCTCCCAGCGGGCGAGCCGCCCGAGGTTCACCCCGAGGCCGTGCCGGGCGCGGAGCGTCTCCGGGTCGTCGGGGCCGCCGGTCCGCAGCCGGTCCTCGACCAGATCGCGGTACAGCACCAGGGCCTCGGGGCTGCGCCCGAGCCGGCCGAGGCTGATGCCGACCTCGTAGCGGGCCGCCAGGGTGTCCGGGTGGTCGGGCCCGAGCGCCGCCGCGCGGCCCGTCGCCACCTCGCGATAGGCCGCAAGGGCCTCGACCCAGCGCCCCAACTGCCCCAGTGCGTAGGCGACTTCGTACTGGGTGACGAGCGTGTCGGGGTGTCCGGCGCCGAGCACCCTGGTGCGGGCGGCGGCCACCTCCTGGGCCGTCCGGCAGGAGTCCTCAAGGCGCCCGAGCCGGCTCAGGTTGAAGGCGAGGTTGTGGCGGCAGCGCAGGGTGTCCGGGTGGTCGGGGCCCTGGGTGCGCTCGCGGGCGGCGAGGACCGCGGTGTACACCTGGTGCGCTTCGAGGGCCCGGCCGAGCCGCCCGAGGACGTACGCCATCTCCTGGCGGGCGTCGAGCGTCCCGGGGTGGTCGGGGCCCAGCGAGCGGGCCCGGCCGTCGGCGACCTCGCCGAACTCGCGCAGCGCGGCGGCCGCGCGACCGGTCCTGCTGAGTGTGAAGCCCACTTCGCAGCGGCTGGCGAGGGTGTCGGGGTGGTCGGGGCCGAGGACGTGGGCGCGCTCGGCGGCGACCGCCCGGTGCACCTCGCCCGCCTCCGCCCACCGGCCGAGCCGGCCGAGGCTGAGCCCGGCGTTGTGGCGGCTGTTCAGCGCGGCGAGGACGTCCGGCGGCGGGGTCGGCCGGTCCGCTTCCCGCGGTTCGCCTTCCGGGGGCAGCCGGCGCCGGCCGGCGGTCGCGGTGGTCCACTCGCTGCTGAGGCCGGCGGAGGGGTCAGGCGGGGTGGCCGGGGTGAGCGCGCGGGTCGCCTTGTGGCCGGTGGTCATCCCTTTGGTCCAGGAGGGAAGCCGGGGCGCGCGCCGCGGGGTCAGCGGCACGGGGTCGGTGAGCGGTCGAAGGGCGGCCCGCCCCTCGGCGAGCCGGCGGCCCAACTCCCCCGCGTCGTCGGGGCGTTGGTCCGGGGACTTGGCGAGCAGATCCAGCACCGCCCGGTCCAGGAACCCGGGGAGTTCGGCGCGGTGCTCGCTCGGCGGCCGGGGCGGCGTGTCGCGGTGGCCGACGAGCACCGCCCAGGCGTCGTCGTGGTCGAACGGCGGCGCCCCGGTGGCGATCTCGTACAGCACGCAGCCGAGCGAGTAGAGGTCGCTTCGGTGGTCGACCTCCTCGCCGGCGATCTGCTCCGGCGACATGTAGTGCGGGGTGCCCATGGCGACGCCGGTGCCGGTCAGGCGGGCGGTGAAGCCGATGTCGGCGGCGAGCCGGGCGATGCCGAAGTCGCAGATCTTCACGGTACCGTCGGCGAGCCGCATGATGTTCGCGGGCTTCAAGTCACGGTGGACGATGCCCTGTTGATGCGTGTAGGCGAGGGCGTCCGAGATCTGTTCGGCGATGTCCACGAGGTCCGGGACCGGCAGCGGCCGCTGCTTGTTGTCGTCGAGGAGCTGGCTGAGGTTGCGGCCGTCGAGCAGCTCCATGACGAGGTAGAGCCCGCCCGCGTACTCCCCGAAGTCATGGACGACGGTGACACCGCGGTGCTGGAGCGCGGCCGCGACGCGGGCCTCGCGCCGGAAGCGCTCCCTGAGCACCCGGGTGAACGACTCCTCGCGGCTCGGCGCCAGCGGTTTGAGCAGCTTGACCGCGACCCGCCGCCCCAGCGATTCGTCGCGGGCCCGCCACACCTCCCCCATGCCGCCGCGACCGATCAGATCGAGCAGCCGGTAGCGGCCGTGGATCAGCCTGGTGTCCGCCATTTCGTGCCGCCGCCCCCGTCACTGAAAGTGCGCCCTCCCCGGCTCGTCCAGTATGGCCGCCTGTCTGCGAAGTTTGTACGGCTCCGGGCGGGTCCCGGGGCCGAGCCGGGCCAGCGCCTTGAGGATGTGGCCGGGCGGCAGCTGCCAGCGCAGCCGAGCGGGAACGCAGCGCAACGCCCTTCCGGTGAAGGCCAGTTGACGGTCCACGGTGCGTGCGGCGGGGGCGGGGCGGCCGTACAGCTCGTGGGCGTACGGGGGCAGCGAGACGTAGGCGAGGCGGACCACGCGCCGCCACAGCAGCTCGCGCGCCGGTATCAGGAGCGCATGGGTGGGCGGCCGCCGCAGGAAGTCGTCGACGGCCCGTGCGTCGGCGGTGAGCGCGAGCTGGGGGCGTACGGAGTCGAAGTAGGCGGCGAGTTCGGCGACGCTGCCCGGCACTCCTGCCGGGTCGAGGCCCACCAGGCGGGCGTCGACGCGGTGTTCCGCGATGTAGCGGTCGGCCTGGGCGTCGCTCAGCCGGAACCCCGAGCGCCGGGCCACGGTGAGATAGCTGTCCATCTCTGCGCAGTGCACCCACCGGAGCAGCTCGGGTTCATCGACGCCGAACCGCTCCCCCGTCGCCGGGTCGTCCGCCGTGAGGCGGGCGTGGATGCGGCGCACGCGCGCGCCGGCCTGCTCGGCCGCCTCCTTCGTGCCGTAGGTGACGGTCCCGACGAAGTCGGCCGTACGCATCAGACGGCCCCAGGCGTCCTTCCTGAAGTCTGAGTTCTGCATGACGCCGCGCACGGCACGTGGGTGGAGGGCCTGGAGGTAGAGCGCCCGGATGCCCGCGATCCACATCATGGGGTCGCCGTGCAGCTGCCAGGTGACGGATTCGGGGCCGAAGTAGCCCGGGTCGGCGTCAGCCATCGGCCACCTCCAGCGCGTGAGCCCCCATGGCCAGGTTAACGGCGGACCCTCGGCATCCCCAGGCCGATCCAGGAGATGATTTCGCGCTGGATCTCGTTGTTTCCGCCGCCGAATGTGAAGATCACGGCGGAGCGGTAGCCGCGCTCCAGTTCGCCGTGCAGGACGGCGCCGGCCGAGCCCTCCTTCATGGGGCCCGCCGCCCCGACGACCTCCATCAGCGAGGCGTAGGCGTCCCGGCGCGCCTCGGATCCGTACACCTTGACGGCGGAGGCGTCCTGCGGGGTGAGGGTGGCTTCCTGGACGGCGTTGACCATCTGCCAGTTGAGGAGCTTCATCGCCTCCAGGCGGGTGTGGGTGCGGGCGAGGTTCTTGCGGACCCAGCCCAGGTCGATGACGCGGCGGCCGTCGGCGAGCAAGGTGTCGGCCGCCCAGCGCTGGACGTCGTGGAGCGCGCGGATCGCCATGGTGCCGTGGGCGGCGAGGGTGACCCGCTCGTGGTTGAGCTGGTTGGTGATCAGCCGCCAGCCCTTGTTCTCCTCGCCGACCCGGCGCGAGACCGGTACCCGGATGTTCTCGTAGTAGCTGGCCGTGGTGTCGTGCGAGGCGAGGGTGTTGATGAGGGTGCAGCTGTAGCCGGGGTCGGAGGTCGGCACGAGGAGCATGGTGATGCCCTTGTGCGGCGGCGCGTCCGGGTCGGTGCGCACGGCGAGCCAGACCCAGTCGGCGGTGTCGCCGTTGGTGGTCCAGATCTTCTGCCCGTTCACCGTGTAGTGGCCGGTTGCCTCGTCGCCCTCCCGGACGGCGCGGGTCTTGAGGGCGGCGAGGTCGGTCCCGGCGTCGGGCTCGCTGTAGCCGATCGCGAAGTCGATCTCGCCGGAGAGGATCTTCGGCAGGAAGTACGCCTTCTGCTCGTCCGTGCCGAACCGCATGATCGTCGGGCCGACGGTGTTCAGCGCCATCAGCGGCAGCGGGACGCCGGCCTGGGCGGCCTCGTCGAAGAAGATGAACTGCTCCATGGGCGTGAGCCCGCGGCCCCCGTACTCCTTGGGCCACCCCACCCCCAGCCAGCCGTCCCCGCCGAGCCGCCGCACGGTCTCGCGGTAGAACCGCTTCTGGGCGGCGGGGTCGGCGTACCGGGCGTACACGTTGTCCGGCACCAGGCCGGCGAAGTAGGCGCGCAGCTCGGTGCGCAACTGCTGCTGCTCAGGCGTGTATTCGAGGTGCACGGCCCCTCCAGGACGGTCGCGGTACGGCGGCGCACACAGTAGAACGTGTTTCAAGAATCCGGAAGGGGAGTGCGCATCACGGGAGCGCACGCGTCGGGGGCGAGGCGGCCCGGCCGGGCCGTCTTGCGCCCAAGTTCCCTGGCTCGGCGGCCACTTGGGCAGGTCGCGGCTTCCCGGGCGGCGGGCCGTCACCCGTTCGCCCTTGAGCGGTCGCCCCGCTGACGGGGCCCCGTCAGCATGGCCGAGAGGTGTGCGCCGCACCCCTACCAGCCTGGCCGAGACATGTGTGCCGCATCCATGGACGTTCCGCACCCCCCGGAGGCCCCCATGACCACTGCCCGTGATCTGATGACCGGCGACCTGCGCTGCATCCCGGCGTCCGAAACCCTTGACCGGGCCGCCCAGTTGATGCGCGACCACGGGATCGGCGCGCTGCCGGTCAGAGGCAGCGACGGCCGGCTGACCGGGATCGTGACCGACCGCGACATCGTCGTGAAGGCTCTGGCCGCCGGGAAGGACGCGTCCAAGGTGACCGCGGGCGACCTCGCCGAGGGCCCGCCGCACACCGTGGACGCGGACGCGGGCGCCGCCGCGGCGGTCAAGGCGATGAGCGAGGCGCGGATCCGTCGGATCGTGGTGGTCGAGGGCGGGGAGCCGGTCGGTGTGATCACCGAGGCGGACCTGGCGCGGAAGCTCACGGCGGAGGCCTTCGCGAGCTATGCGGGCCGGGTCTACGCGGCCCCGTGAACCGCGCCCCGCCCCGTGCGCACCGCGGCGCGGGCGGGCGTGTGGGCCGGATGCGGTCCGGGTAGGCGGGGGCCAGAATGGTGCATGAGCGGACGAAACGTAGGAGGCGGTATGAACGACCGGCCCGATTCCACCCGGCGGCCCGACGCCGTGACCCCGGACGCCCTGCTGCACACGGGATCCGGCGGCGAGGTCACCGCCGAGGACCTCGTGCTGGCCTCCGGGCGGGACATCACCCCGCAGAACCTGGCCTGGGCCGAGCGCAAGCTGGCCGCGGAGGGCCCCGCCGCCCTCGACAAACTGCTCCCCTGAAGACCTCCCGTCCGCGCCGCCCGCCGGGCGAGGGGCCGTCGGCCTGCCCGGCTCACTCCCCGCCGCGCTCCTCGAAGACCTCGCGGGCGGCCGCGATACCGTTGAGCGCGGCCGGGAAACCCGCGTAGCCCGCCATCTGCGTGATGACCTCGACCACCTCTTCGCGGGTGCCGCCGACGTTGAGCAGGCCGTGGATGTGGACGCGCAGCTGGGGTGCGGCCGTGCCGAGCGCGGTGCACATGGCCACGCTGGCGAGTTCGCGGGACTTGAGGTCCAGCGCGGAGCGGGAGTACACGTCCCCGAAGGCGAACTCGATGATGTAGCGCGTCAGATCGGGCGCGATGTCCCGCATCGAGGCGACCACCTGGTCACCCGCGTGCCCGTCGACCTCGGCCAGCTTGGCGAGCCCCCGCTCGTACCGGTCGCCCGGCACCGGCGCCGTGTCGACCGGCGCGACCGGGAGACCGGGACGGGCCTCGAACACCTCGCGGGCGGCCGCGATGCCGTTGAGCGCGGCCGGGAAACCCGCGTACACGGCGGTGTGGATCAGGATCTCCAGCACCTCGGCCGGGCTGACCCCGACGTTGAGCGCGCCGTCGATGTGGAATCGCAGCTGGGGCGCCGCGTTGCCCATGGCGGCCAGCGCGCCGACGGTGGCGATCTGCCGCTGGCGCAGGGTGAGTCCGGGGCGGGAGAGGAGGTCGCCGTATCCGAAGGCGACGGTCATGCGGCCGAGGTCGGGCGCGATGTCGGCAAGGCTGTCCAGTACGGCCGGGTTCTCCTGGCCGCCGACGGTACGCAGCAGGGCGAGCCCGCGCTCGAACCGGTCGTCGTGCGCTGCGGTGCGGGCGGGGGCGGAGGTGTTGGCGGTGTTCGCTGCGTCTTCTGCGCTGTTCATGCAGCTGACGCTACGAGTTGGAGCGTGCTCTAACGCAAGCGGGTGTGCGCACCCGGCGTGTGCCCGAAGGCCCGGCGGAACACGTCGATGAACGCGCTGGTCGAGGACCAGCCGCAGCGGTGGGCCACGCTGGTCACCGGAGTTTCCTCGGCGAGCAGTTGCAGGGCGCGGTACAGGCGGAGCTGGGTGCGCCACTGCGGGAACGTCATGCCGAGGTCCGCGCGGAACAGCCGGGTCAGGGTGCGTTCGCTCGCGCCCGCCTGTGCGCCGAGCTCGGCGAGCCCGCGCCGGTCGGCGGGGTCGGCCTGGAGCATCGCGCACACCGCGGCAAGCCGGGGGTCGCTGGGCGCGGGCAGGTGGACGGGCCGCTGGGGGCAGGCGCGGAGCTGGTCGAGCAGCACGGCGCGCAGCCGGTCGTGTTCGGGGCTTGCGTCGTCGGGCGAGCGGGTGTGGGCGAGGAGCAGCTCGCGCAGCAGCGGCCCGACCATCAGCACGGTGGGGACTTCGAGACCCAGCGGATTCTCGTGGGCCGCGATCCCCATGAGGTGCAACTCCAGCCTGCCGTGCGCCTGGTGGGAGTGCACGGTCCCGGCCGGCACCCAGATCGCGCGCGTGGCGGGCGCCACCCAGGTCCCGGCGCCGGTCGTGACGGCCAGCACGCCGCGGCTCGCGTAGACGATCTGGTGATCGTCGTGTCGGTGCGCGTCGATGCTGTCGCCGGGGGCCATCTGCTGGGCGCGGGTGGGGGCGACGGGAGTGTGGCGGATATTCGACATCGCTTGGCAATTTATCGGAAGCGGGACAGGGCCGGGGTTGGTGATGATCGGGCCGTGCGGAAGAAGTCGAAGAAGTCGAAGAAGCAGCGTGGTGATGTCCTGGCCGGACAAGCGCCCGCAGCCCGCGGCCGGGGCGGAGGTGCCGGGCGAGTACCCGGAGTCTGCGGTCGGGACGGAGGCACCGGGCAGGGGCCCGCGGCCCGCGGCCGGGGCGGGGGGCTGCTCGGCCGACCGGTGTTCCTGCTGGCCCTCGGCCATGCCTGTGTGGACGTGTACCAGGGTGCCGTCGCCGCCCTCGTGCCGTACTTCGTCGCCGAGCGCGCCTACTCCTACGCCGCGGCGTCCGGCATCGTGCTCGCCGCCTCCCTGCTCTCCTCCGTCGTCCAGCCGCTGTTCGGCGCGCTCACCGACCGGTGGGCGATGCCGTGGCTGCTGCCGGTGAGCACGGCGGTGGCGGGTACCGGCATCGCGCTGAGCGGCAGTGCCGGCACGTACGCCCTGACCTTGGCGATGGTCGCCGTGGCCGGGATCGGGGTGGCCGCCTACCACCCCGAGTCCGCCCGGGTGGCCCGCGCGGCGAGCGCCGGGAGCCACACCGCGATGGCCTGGTTCTCGCTGGGCGGCAACCTGGGCTTCGCCGCCGCGCCGCTGCTGGTCGCCGGGGTGGTCGGCGCGGGCGGGCTGCGGGCGGCCCCGCTGCTCGTGGCGCCCGCCGCCCTCGGCAGTGTGCTGTGCCTGCTCGCGCTCCGCGCGGTACGGGTCCCCGGCCCGGCTCCGGCCGCGACCGCGCGGGCCGCCGGCGGCGACGACCGGGCCTCGTTCCTGAAGCTGTGCCTGGTGGTCGTCTGCCGCTCGCTGGTCTTCGTGGGGCTGAGCGCCTTCATCGCGCTGTACGCCCGCCAGCGGGTGACCGGCGGTGCGGTGGCGGGCTCAGCCGCCCTGTTCGTGCTGTACGCGGGCGGCGCCGTGGGCACCGTCGTGGGCGGCAGGCTCGCGGCCCGCTGGGACCGGGTCCGGGTGGTGCGCTGGTCGTACGCGGCCGCGGTACCGGCCGTCGCCGGGGTGGTGGGCGTACCCGGCCCGGCCTTCTACCTCTTCGTCGCGCTGACCTCGGCCGCGCTGTACGTGCCGTTCTCGCTCCAGGTGACACTGGGGCAGGACTACCTGCCCACGCGGATCGGCACGGCGAGCGGGGTCACCCTCGGCCTGACCGTGAGCGTGGGCGGTGTGGCGAGCCCGCTGATCGGCGCGGCGGCCGACGCGACGTCGCTCACCACGGCGCTCGCCCCGCTGATCGCCTTCCCCGCCCTGGCCTGGCTCCTCGCACGCACCCTGCCGGAACCCGCACCGCCGACGCCGACCCCACCGGCGCCGCCTGCCCGTGGCGCCCGCGACTCGGTCACGGCTCGGAGCCGAGCGCCCATGCACGACTGACAGATCCCGTCAACTTACCTTCTGACGACAGGAGTTGGGCGGTGCGCCCGCTCGCACCGTCCGCCCGCTTCACCCGGCCGGGCACTTGTCAGTGGCCGGGACGTGCTCGCTCAAGGGCCGCGACCAGCGTCGGCACATGGCTGTGGTCGACGTCCTTCACCGCGGTGACCAGGGTGACGGTGCGGTACCTGGCCAGTTCGAGCAGCCGGTCGACGGCCCCGGTCTGCTCGGGGCCCGCCAGCTCGGCCTCGTACCGCTCCTGGAAGGCGGAGAAGCGCGCGGTGTCCTCGTGGTACCACGTGCGCAGTTCCGTCGAGGGGGTGAGCTCCTTGGGCCACTCGTCGACCGCCGCGCGTTCCTTGGACAGGCCCCTGGGCCACAACCGGTCGACCAGGACGCGTACGCCGTCGGCCTTGGCGGGCGGGTCGTAGACGCGGCGGACCCGGATCGTGCGCTGTCCCGGCATCGGTTCCTCCTAGGTGTCGCCTCCCCCACAGTGTCCCGGCCCCGCCGGTTCCGCGACCGCCGGACGGGGCGCGCGGATCAGACGCCGACGGCCTCCTCCACTTCCTCTTCCTCCTCGTCTTCGGCGAACGCGGCAGGCACGGCGGACGCGACGGGCACGGTCTGCGCAGCGCCAACGCCAACGGCCCGGCTCCGGCCGCGTTCCACCACGGCCGCGACGGCCAGCACGGCGAGGCCGAGGACCAGCCACGCGGCGAGCACCCAGATGTTGCGGGCGAGGTCGTGGCTGCCGAAGTAGACGAGGTTGCGGATGCCTTCGAGGAGACCCGCGCCGTTCCAGAAGGCGTGCAGGCTGCCGAAGAAGCCGTTCTGCAGCTCGGGGCAGAACAGGCCGCCGGAACTCGTGAAGTTGAGCATCACGAAGAGCACCATCACGGCGAGCGTGGTCCAGCGCTTGAGGAAGGTGTGCAGGCCCACGCCGAGGAAGAGGATGCCCGCCGAGTACAGCCAGGACATCGCCCACACGCCCCACAGGCCGTGGTCGACCAGGTGGAACAGCGGTCCGGCGAAGGCCGCGCCGATCAGCGAGACCGCCAGCGAAACCCCGGTGACCAGGCCCGCCCGTATGCGCAGCGACAGCCCGGCGCCGGCCGCCCCGAGCACGGCGACAGAGGCGTACGAGCCGATGCTCACGGCGATGAGCAGGAAGAAGATGCCCGACCCCGTCGGGTCCCCGGAGACCGGCGGCACGACGTCGGTGACCTTCAGCGGGACGCCCTGGGCGGTGGCCACCGGGGTGAAGACCTTCTCGACGGCGGTGGCGCTCATGTCGGATCCCGCCGAGGCGACGATGAGTTCGGGGGCCTTCGCGTCCAGGACGTAGGCGCCGGTGATGGTGCGGGACTTCAGCTGGTCGACGGCGGTGGCGCGGTCGGCGAGGGTGCGCACGTCGAGCGCGTCGCCCGCCTTGTCCTTCACCGTCTGCGCGAACACCTTCGCCTGCGGCCCCGACCCGACGACGGCGACCGGCAGGTCGTGCGGCTCGGGGGTGGCGAACGCACCCAGATAGGCGAGCCCCATGCCGAGGCACATCAGCAGCGGGGTGATCAGGTGGGTGAGGACGTGCCGCAGCGCGGGATTCGACGGCGCCGTACGCACGTCGCCCGGCGCACCGACCCGACCGGCCTTGTGGCCTCCGGACATGACAGGACCCTTCACGATCGAACCCACCACCGCGGTCGGCGGTGGACCCTATGGTTGGCTTTTACAACTGCTATCAGTTGTACTACACAAGTATCTCCTCGGGGAAGCCACCCTCGCTGGCGGCGCCGGTCCGGCCGCGTTGTGATGGGGCCATGACCCGCTCGACCGGCACGCGTGACGGGCTGGGGCCCGGTCGGGCCGCCGCGTGGTGGACCGAGCTGCCCCCGGCGGCCGGTGCCGCCGTCATGGCCACCGCGATCGTCTCCGTGGGGCTGCACCTGAGCGGCGCCGACGTGGTCTCCCGGGTGTGGCTGGCGATGGCCGCGGCGCTGTGGTGCCTGCTCGCCCGCGATTTCGTCTCGCGGCTGCTGCGGGACCGGGACCGCTGGTCGAGCGAGGCGGACACACCGCCCGCGCTCACCGCCGTCGCCGCCACCACGGTGCTCGGCACCCGGCTCTCGGTGCCCGGCTGGCAAGTGGTGGCCTGCGCCCTGCTCGCCCTGGCGGCCGTGATCTGGCCGGGGCTGCTGATCGCGGTCGTACGCCACTGGCAGCGGCGGATGCCCGGGGCGGCCTTCCTGGTGTGCGTGGCCACCCAGGGTCTCGCCGTGCTGGCCGCCACGCTCTCCCTGGCCGGCCGGGGCGACTCGCTCGCCTGGGCTGCGCTCGCCGCCCTGGTGCTCGGCCTGGTCCTCTACGCGGAGGCGCTGGCGCGGTTCGACTTCCGGCAGGTGCGCGCCGGGGCGGGCGACCAGTGGATCGGCGGCGGCGCGCTGGCCATCTCGGCGCTCGCCGCGTCGAAACTGACCCTGTCCCCCCCTGTGGACCGGCGCCGCGCACACGGCCCTGCGGACGGTCACACTGGTCCTGCTCGCGCTCAATCTCGCCTGGTGCGCGGCGCTGCTGATCGCCGAAACGCGCTGGCCCCGCTTCCGCTACGACATCCGGCGCTGGTCCACCGTCTTCCCGCTGGGCATGACGGCGGTCGCCTCGCTCTCCACTGCGGCAGCCACAAAGATCGACTGGCTGCACACGCTCGGCCAGGTCCTGCTGTGGATCGCGCTGGCGACATGGGTGCTGGCGTTCGCGGGGTTCGTACGGAAGATCAGCGCCCGCTGAACCCGGCCCGGGCCCCCAACTGGCCGGTGAGGACGGTCACTTGGGGCCTCGGCGTTCGGCGCGGGCCCGCCGGGCCAGGTCACCGGCGGCCTCCGGCCACGCACCGTACTCGAAGGTGAAGCCTGCTTCGAGCAGCCGTCCGGGCACGACACGGCGGCTCTTCAGGAGGAGCTCGGTGTCGGAGCGCAGCGCGAACGCGCCGAGTTCCGCCATCCATCGCGTCGCGGGCAGGCCCACCGGGACACCCCAGGCGTCGCGCAGGGCGCGCATGAAGGCCCGCTGCGGAAGCGGGGCGGGCGCGGCCAGGTTCACGGGGCCGGTGAAGTCGTCCCGCCGGACGAGGAACTCGACCGCGCGGACGAAGTCGCGGTCATGTATCCAGGACACATATTGTGCCCCGCCCGCGACCGGACCGCCG
Source organism: Streptomyces sp. NPDC050485 (assembly GCF_044458185.1). Classification (NCBI taxonomy): domain Bacteria; kingdom Bacillati; phylum Actinomycetota; class Actinomycetes; order Kitasatosporales; family Streptomycetaceae; genus Streptomyces; species Streptomyces sp. NPDC050485. Next base: position 35,026 of record NZ_JBITHR010000006.1, read on the forward strand.
AGCCCGAGCCGCGCCAGCCGGAGCAGCACGTCGAAGACCCCCTCGCGGTCGGGGCTCATCACCATCGCGGAGCGCAGGGCGACCTTGCGGGTGCCCGGCGTGCGGGCCTGCTCCTGGGCCGCCTCCCAGGCCTTGGCGATCTCGACGCTGTAGGCCCAGTACGCCGGAACATCGGGCTCGCTGCCGCCCACGAGTCCGGCCGCCTCGTCGTTGGCCGCGTCGAACCGGTGGGCGTACACGGTCGCGGTGCTCATCTGGAGCCAGACCTTCGGCGGCCGTGCGGCGGCCGCGATCGCCTCGCCCACGACCTCGGTGGAGCGCACCCGCGAGTCCATCATGGCGCGCAGATTCGCTTCGGTGTACCGGCAGCTCACGCTGCGCCCCGCCAGATTGATCACCACGTCACTGCCGTCGATGACCTGCGCCCACGCGCCGAGCGTCGCGCCGTCCCAGCCCACTTCACGCTCGCGCCGCGGCCGTCGCGTCAGGATCACCACGTCGTGGCCCGCGGCGGTCAGCGCCCGGTCCAGGATCGCGCCGACCTGCCCGGTTCCCCCGGGAATCACTGCCTTCATTGCGCCCCCTCGATATGGGGCGACCCTAGCGCACGAACTTGAACGCGTTCAAAGTAGCCAGGCCCATGATGTCGCCGACGTCTGCCCCTCACCCGGGTGGCGCGCGTACGGTGGTGAGTGGGGGCCGGGCGGGCCGACACTGGGGGCGGCTGCCGGGTCCGGCCCCGCGGCGTGCGAGCCACTGGTCGCAACCCAGGAGGTAGCCGTGGTCGACAGTAAGGCGTGGGGAGACGAGGTCTACCAGCCCGACGGCTCCGAGGTGCAGGACGACCAGGGCCTCCTCAGCGCCGAGGACACCCTGGACGACGGGGTTCCGGATCCCCTGGACGAGGGTTATTCGCCACCGGAACGGTCCTGGGCCGTGGAGCGCCCCGGCGTGACGGCCGCCGAGCGGCTGCGCGGCGACAGCCTGGACAAGCGCCTGACGGACGAGCTTCCGGAGGTGTCCGCGCCCGAGGGCGACGGCATGGGCGACACCTGGGACACCGACGGCGAGCCGCACGACAACGAGGTCGGCGGCGTCCGCGCCGGGCGTCTCGTGGCTCCCGACGAGGGCGCCCACCCCGACGAGGAGAGCAGGATGATCGCCACCGACGTGGGTGTGGACGGCGCCGCCGCCTCGGCCGAGGAAGCGGCCATGCACATCGTCGACGAGGACGACGCGGCCGTCATGTAGGTACGCGGGCGACCCCGACGACTCCGACGCCCACCGATGTCTGCGGCGCCAACTCCCCCCGCCCGCACCGATTCCCGCCAAGCCCCCGGAGATCCCATGCAGCGCGACAAGCAGCCCCCGTACCAGCCGGTCGTCTTCCGTGACCGCGCGGCCGGATTCGCCTTCCTGACCCGGTCGACGGCGACGAGCGCGGAGACGATCGACTGGGACGACGGCAACACCTACCCGGTCATCGACGTGGAGATCTCCGCGGAGAGCCACCCGTTCTACACCGGCAAGGCGCGGACGGTGGACACGGAGGGCCGGATCGCCCGCTTCGAGCGCCGCTACGAGGGCAAGGAGTGATCCGGCCGGGACACCGGCCGGGTCCGCGTCTCACCCCGCCGTCAGCGCGAAGGCCAGCAGTGCGGTCGAGGTGAAGTCGTCGGCGGGTTCCACCGTCTGCCAGGCGCCGACGTGGTCCAGGTAGCGGGCGCCCTTCCCGTCGAACCGCTTCCAGTCGGCCGCGCCGGCCTCACATGTGCGCATCCCGTCGAACGAGTTGTGCTCGGTGACATTCCGGGCGCCGTTGGGGCCGTTGACGACCGCGCCGCGCAGGATCTTCCCCTCGCCGGTGAGGCTGCCGGCCAGGTTGGCGACCTGATGCCCGGGGCAGTGCGGGTACACCTCACCCGCACCGATCATGAAGCTGGTGCCCCAGGCGTTGGCGCCGAGCGCCCAGCCGCGCTGCTGCTCGGCGAACGCGTCGTAGCGGTGGTCGCCGGTCGCCTTCGCGTAGAGGCGGGCCGTGGCGACGAGGCCGAAGGTGTGTGGGACGGCGTCGAAGTCGGTGTAGACCGCGCCAGCCTGGAAGGGATCCTTCGCGGCGCGCCGCTCGCCGTCGGCGAGCTGCCTGCGCAGGTCACCCACGGCCGCGCCCGACGGCCCCAGCCTGATGAGGTCGGCGTGCGCGAGCGCGCTCACATCGGCGACGCCGAGCGTGCCGCGCGCGTCCGAGGCGATGTACCTGCGCGCCCAGTCACCGGCCTCCCCCTGCCATTTCGTACCCCGCCCGTCGCCCAACTCCTTTGCGGCCAGAGCCAGTTCGGTGGCGCCGAACTCCATGTCGTCCTGCCAGGAGTCCTCCGGGTAGAAGTTGCCGGGGAAGACGGTGACCAGATCGCCGCTGGGGTGGGTGTCGGCCTGCTTGTAGACGGCCGCCGCCTTCTCCAGCCACTGCCGGGCGCCCTGCGGGTCGCTCTTGGCATCGGTCTGCGCGGCCAGCGCGAACACGGCGGCGACCCGGCCCGCCAGGTTCGGACTGATGGGTGCGCCCGGCTCGTTGGCGCGGAACACCGGCCGGTACTTGAGCGCGTGGCCAGGTGCGCCGGCACCCGCGTTCATCACGTCGTCCGCCTGCGGCAGCCGCCACACGTCGTGGTCGCTCTGGACATCCTTGTTGCCCGCGCCTATGCCGACCTGCGCGTAGAGCGTTCCGGTGCGGCCGTCCCACATCTTGTCGAGCCAGGAGACCCCGTGCCGGGCCTCGGCCGCCAGACCCGGCGAGGCGGGCAACGAACGCTGGGCGAGCAGGAGTTGGGCCGTCGAGTACGCGGCGGTGTGGGTGAACTTGAGGAAGTCCCCCGCGTCGAACCATCCGCCGGACACGTCGACCGGCCCGCCGGCCTTGCGCAGCGGTTCCTTCAGCTCGGTGCCGTCCTTGTTGTAGTGCGGCGCGGCGTAGACGGTCGCGGCCCGGTCCGCGAGGTGCGAGGGCTTGCGGTCCAGTACGCCGGGCACGATGTCGGCGCCGTCCCGCTGGGCCTGGAAGAAGCGCACGTTGTCCTCGGCGAGGCCCTTCATCAGCTCGCCCGCGGGGGCGACCTCGAACCGCGGGGAGGTGGCGGTGGCGGTGCCGGACAACTGGACCCGGTAGGTGCCGGGCCGGGTCAGCGCCGACAGGTCGAGGGTCCGCACCGAGTCGTAGCTGTCGTTCCAGGCGCCGGTGCTCGGTCCGGTCGGGCCGCTCAGGACGCTGTGGCCCGCGTCGTCCAGCACCTCGAAGCGCGCCCCGGCAAGTCTGTCCTCGCCGCCCATGACGAACGCCTCCTTGCTCGCGTCGGCAAGGTATCCGGCCTGGTCGACCCGGATGACGACGGGGCCCGGCTGAGCTCGGCCGGAGGGCAGCGCGTACCAGAGGGCGCCGGCGGCGCCGAGGGATGCGACGAGGGTGAGGACGAGGGCGCGACGGCGAGGGCGGGCGCGCCTGAAGAGCGAGTGCATGGGACCAGGGTGCCGTCCCGCTCCACGAGGGGCACACGAGGCCCCCCTGAACTCGGGCGCGAACAGGGGCAACCGGGGACATTGTGCGCACAGGGACGGCGCGGGCGGACGGCGGTCGTTTCGCGCCGAACCGCCCGCGCCGGGCTGCTGTCCGCCTGGTACGTCAGAGGCCGAGCTTGGCCAGCGCCGTGGTCCAGTCGGTCGCGATCGCGTTGCGCGCGTCGTTGAGGCCGGCCCTGCCCTTGCAGACGGCGGTCTTCAGCCGGGTCTCCACCAGGTCCTTGCTCTGCGCGGGCTCACTGCCGTAGCGGGGCTCGGGCCACAGGTTGTGCGGGTCGCGCGGGGCGCCGCCGAGTTCGAGGGGGATGAGGTGGTCCTCCTCGTAGTCCGCGGTGTTGGTGTCGCTGTAGCCGTAGGCGGCGATCTGCTGGACCTTCAGCGGATTGGTGTACGACGTCGGCGGGCGCACCGTCGAGGTCCAGCCGGACACGCAGATCGTGGACTTGATGGTGGCCTGGGTGACAGCGGGATTCCAGGCGCCCGGCGTACAGACCGGGTCGGGCAGCGGCAGACGGGCCTGCGAGCAGGACGAGCCGGTGCTCGCCGGAGCGGCATGGGCGGTGGCGGTGCCGAGCACGAGACCCGCGGCGGCGAGGGTCAACGCGCAGGCGGCAGAGCCGAATCGGGATATCGGACGCATGTGGGGTGCTCCGTGAGTCGGGCCCGGCCGGGTGTGCCGGGCTTCTGACGGCATGACACCACCCCTGCGGTCTATGCGAGTAGACCCTGGAAGTGAACAGATGACGACGTGCTGAATCCTTACCTCTACATGAGCTGTACATGACCGAAAAGCGACGGGTTCTTGGGGTCGCCGCCGGGCCGCGCGGTGCCGCATGTGCCGGGAGCCCACCTGGACGTGATACTGGGGGCCGTCCCGCAGGAACCTTGGCAAGAGGTCGGCCCCCGCGGCCGGCGCACCGTGGAGGTACGCGTGAAAATGCTGATCAATGTGCCCGAGACCGTCGTCGCGGACGCGCTGCGCGGGATGGCGGCCGCGCATCCCGGGCTCACGGTCGACGTCGAGAACCGCGTCGTCGTACGCCGTGACGCGCCCGTGGCCGGAAAGGTCGCTCTGGTCTCCGGCGGCGGGTCCGGGCACGAGCCGTTGCACGCGGGGTTCGTGGGACCGGGGATGCTGTCCGGGGCCTGCCCCGGCGAAGTGTTCACCTCGCCGGTGCCGGATCAGGTGGTGCGGGCGGCGGCGGCCGTGGACAGCGGCGCCGGAGTGCTGTTCGTCGTCAAGAACTACACCGGCGACGTGCTCAACTTCGACATGGCGGCCGAGCTCGCCGAGGACGAGGGCGTCCGGATCGCCAAGGTGCTGGTCAATGATGACGTCGCGGTGACCGACAGCCTCTACACGGCCGGACGGCGCGGTACCGGCGCCACCCTGTTCGTGGAGAAGATCGCGGGGGCGGCCGCCGAGGAGGGTGCGCCGCTCGAACGCGTCGAGGCGATCGCCCGGCAGGTGAACGGGAGCGCGCGGAGTTTCGGGGTGGCACTCGCCGCCTGCACCACGCCCGCCAAGGGCAGCCCGACCTTCGATCTGCCGCCGGGCGAGCTGGAGTTGGGGGTCGGCATCCACGGCGAGCCGGGGCGGGAGCGGCGGCCGATGATGACGTCGCGGGAGATCGCCGACTTCGCGGTGGACGCCGTTCTGGAGGATCTGCGGCCGTCAAGTCCCGTACTGCTGCTGGTCAATGGGATGGGCGCCACTCCCCTGCTCGAACTGTACGGCTTCAACGCCGAGGTGCACCGGGTGCTCACCGAGCGGGGTGTGGCGGTGGCCCGTACGCTCGTGGGGAACTATGTGACCTCGCTCGACATGGCGGGCTGTTCGGTGACGCTCTGTCAGGTCGACGAGGAGCTGCTGCGGCTGTGGGACGCCCCGGTGGACACGCCCGCACTGCGGTGGGGTCGGTGAACCGATGCCCGAAGGAGGGCTTGTGCTCGACGCCGCGTTCTTCCGCCGCTGGATGTCCACCGCTGCCGCCGCCGTGGACCGGGAGGCGGCCCGGCTGACCGATCTCGATTCGGCGATCGGCGACGCCGACCACGGCGCCAATATGCAGCGCGGTTTCCGCGCCGTGACGGCGGTCCTGGAGAAGGAGGAGCCCGGCACACCGGGGGCCGTACTCGCGCTGGCCGGGCGGCAGTTGATCTCCACGGTCGGGGGTGCGTCGGGTCCGCTGTACGGGACGCTCCTGCGGCGTACCGGCAAGGCGCTCGGGGAGGCCGCGGAGGTCACCAGGGAGCAGCTGGCCGAGGCGCTCGGGGCCGGGGTCGCGGCGGTCTCGCAGCTGGGCGGGGCGGCGGCCGGGGACAAGACGATGCTGGACGCCCTGCTGCCCGCGGTCGGGGCGCTCGGCGAGTCCTTCGATGCGGCGGCCGCGGCAGCCGACGCGGGGGCGCTCGCGACCGTACCCCTGCAGGCCCGCAAGGGGCGGGCCAGCTATCTCGGTGAGCGGTCGATCGGACACCAGGATCCGGGGGCGGCTTCGTCCGCGCTGCTGATCGGGGCACTCGCGGAAGTCGCGGAGGCCGCGGCGTGAGCGGGCCCGCAGGGCTGGTAGGGGTGGTGCTGGTCTCGCACAGCTCGGCGGTCGCCGCGGCCGTCGCCGAGCTGGCCCGGGGCCTCGCGGGCGGCGGGGCCACCGCTCCCGTGGCACCCGCGGGCGGGCTGCCCGACGGCGGCCTCGGCACCAGCGCCGAACTGATCGCGCGGGCCGCGGAGTCCGTGGACCAGGGGGCGGGCGTCGCCGTACTGGTCGACCTGGGCAGCGCCGTCCTCACGGTCAAGGCGCTCCTCGCGGAGGGCGATGAACTCCCGGCCGGGACAAGGCTGTTGGACGCCCCGTTCGTGGAGGGCGCGGTCGCCGCGGTCGTCAGCGCGTCGGCGGGCGCGGACCTGGACGCGGTGGAGACGGCGGCGGTGGAGGCGTACGGGTACCGCAAGGTGTGAGGGCGGGCGGCGGGCCGCCTCGCTGCCGTCGGCACCGGGCAGGCGCCGAATGGCGGTGGGTCCGCGAAGGCGCCATCCGCCGGCGGGCGGCCCCCGGCATCCGGCCGCCGCCACCGCAGGCCCACCCCCGCCAGCCGACGATGGGCCCCCGGAGCCGCCAGGTGCCGGGGGCGGCCCCCGGCATCCAGCTGCCGACGACACAGACCCGCCCCCTGCGGCCTCCGCTCCGCTGTCGCGGCCCCCGTCCCCGCGTCATCATGAGGGCATGAGTGCCTTCACCGAATGGGGCGCTGCCGGCGGGCAGCCGCTCCCCCCGCTGCCGGAGGACTGGAACCGCGCTCTGGCCGTCGCGGCCCACCCGGACGACATCGAGTACGGCACGGCGTCCGCGGTGGCCCGCTGGACCGCGCAGGGCAAGCAGGTCGGCTACCTCCTGGCGACGCGCGGGGAGGCGGGCATCGACGGGATGCATCCGGACCGGGCGGCGCCGCTGCGCGAGGCGGAGGAGCGGGCCGGTGCGCGGGAGGTCGGCGTCACGGACGTCGAGTTCCTGGGGCATCGCGACGGGGTCGTCGAGTACGGCATCGAGCTGCGGCGGGACATCGTGCGGGCCCTGCGCCGATTCCGTCCGGAGGTGGTGGTGTCGGGGGCGTACACGGTGCGGATGATCGGCGGTCTGGTCAATCAGGCCGACCACCGGGCGGTGGGCCTCACGGCGCTCGACGCGGCGCGGGACGCGGGAAACCGCTGGATCTTCCCCGAGCTGGCGGAGGAGGGCCTCGAACCCTGGGGCGGGATCCGCTTCGTCGCGTTCGCGGGTGCCGAGCGGCCCACCCACGGGGTGGAGGTGACCGGCGATCCACTGGAGCGGGGCATCGCGTCCCTGGCGGCGCACGCGGAGTACGCGAACGGCCTGGGCGCGGAGGCGGACACGTTCGCCCCGGCTCCCTTCCTCACCTGGATGGCCCGGGCGTCGGGCCCGGCCATGGGCGTGGAGGCGGCCGTGCTCTTCGACGTCCATCCGCTCGCCCCCGACGGGCCGCCGCCCTGGGTGTGAGAGCGAGATCACGCCCGGTCCAGGTTATGCAACTTGTTGCATAACCTGGACCCGCTGGTCTACAACTGGAGGCGACGACACCCCATCCGGAGGCGCCCCCATGACCGCGTACCCCCATCTGCTCAGCCCCCTCGACCTCGGGTTCACCACCCTGCCCAACCGGGTGCTGATGGGCTCGATGCACATCGGGCTCGAAGAGGCCGAGAACGGCTTCGAGCGGATGGCCGCCTTCTACGCCGAGCGGGCCCGCGGCGGGGTCGGCCTCATGGTCACCGGCGGCATCGCGCCCAACGACGCGGGCCGCCCGTACGCGGGCGGCGCCAAGCTGACCACCGAGGCGGAGGCCGCCCAGCACCGGACCGTCACCGACGCGGTGCACCGCGAGGGCGGCCGGATCGCGATGCAGATCCTGCACTTCGGGCGGTACGCCTACCACGAGGACCTGGTGGCGCCGAGCGCGCTCCAGGCGCCGATCAGCCCCTTCGTGCCGAACGCCCTCAGCGACGACGAGGTCGAGCGGACCGTCGAGGACTTCGTCCGGGCGGCCGAGCTCGCGAAGTCGGCGGGATACGACGGCGTCGAGATCATGGGCTCCGAGGGCTACCTCATCAACGAGTTCGTGGCGGGAGCCACCAACCGGCGCACCGACCGCTGGGGCGGCGCCTACGAGAACCGGATGCGGTTCCCGGTCGAGATCGTGCGCCGCACCCGGGAGCGGGTGGGCCCGGACTTCATCCTCATCTACCGCCTTTCCATGCTGGACCTGGTGCCCGGCGGCTCGACGCTGGAGGAGGTCGTCACGCTCGCGAAGGCGATCGAGGCGGCCGGGGCGACGATCATCAACACCGGCATCGGCTGGCACGAGGCGCGCATCCCGACGATCGCGACCTCGGTGCCCCGGGGCGCGTACACCTGGGTGACGAAGCAGCTCATGGGGTCGGTGTCAATCCCGCTGATCACCAGCAACCGCATCAACACCCCTGAAGTGGCCGAGCAGTTGCTCGCCGAGGGACGGGCGGACATGGTGTCGATGGCGCGGCCCTTCCTCGCCGACCCGGAGTTCGTGGCCAAGGCGAGTGCGGGCCGGGCCGAGACCATCAACACCTGCATCGGCTGCAATCAGGCCTGCCTCGACCACACTTTCAGCGGGAAGATCACCTCCTGCCTGGTCAACCCGCGCGCCTGCCACGAGACCGAGCTGGTCCTGTCCCCCACCAAGCTGCGCAAGCGCCTCGCGGTGGTCGGTGCGGGCCCGGCCGGGCTCGCCTTCGCCGTGTCGGCGGCCGGGCGCGGGCACGCCGTCACGCTGTTCGACGCCTCCGACCGGATCGGCGGCCAGCTGAACATCGCCAAGCGGGTGCCCGGCAAGGAGGAGTTCGACGAGACGCTGCGCTACTTCCGTACGCAGCTCGAACTGCACGGTGTGGACGTCAAGTTGAACACCGAGGTAAGCGCGGCCGACCTGGGTGACGGCTCGTACGACGAGATCGTGATCGCGACCGGTGTCACTCCGCGCACCCCCGAGATCCCGGGCTCGGAGCATCCCAGCGTCGTCACCTACCTCGACGTACTGCGCGACGGGGCGCCGGTCGGCGAGCGGGTCGCTGTCGTCGGCGCGGGCGGCATCGGCTTCGACGTCGCCGAGTTCCTCACCGACGGCGGAGACGCGGCGAGCCTGGACGCGGATACGTACTTCCGCCAGTGGGGCGTCGACACCGCGTACGCCGAGCGCGGCGGACTGCGCAAGCCGGAGCGGCCCAAGCCGCCGCGCCAGGTGCACCTGCTCCAGCGCAAGACGTCGAAGGTCGGCGCGGGGCTCGGCAAGACGACGGGCTGGATCCACCGCACCGAGCTCAAGCACCGCGGCGTGACGATGGTTCCGGGCGTGACCTACGACCGGATCGACGACGAGGGCCTGCACATCACCGTCGGCGGCGAGTCGTCGGTCCTCGCCGTCGACACCGTCGTGCTGTGCGCGGGCCAGGAGTCGCGGCGCGGCCTGTACGAGGAGCTGAGCGCGGCCGGGGCGCAGGTGCACCTCATCGGCGGCGCCGACGTGGCCGCCGAACTGGACGCCAAGCGCGCCATCGACCAGGGCACCCGGCTCGCCGCGTCGGTCTGAGAAGCGGGGCCGAACCTAGGATGCGGTCATGTCTCTCCCGCACGCGATCCTGACCGCACTGCTCGAAAAGCCCTCGTCGGGGCTTGAGCTGACCCGCCGCTTCGACAAGTCGATCGGCTACTTCTGGTCGGCCACGCACCAGCAGATCTATCGCGAGCTGGGAAAGCTGGAGCAGTCCGGGTTCATCCGCGCACTGCCGTCCGCCGCACCGGCCCGCGGGCAGAAGAAGGAGTACGAGGTGCTGCCCGCAGGCCGCGCGGAGCTGGCCCAGTGGGCGGCGGCCGGCCAGGATCCCAAGCCGATGCGGGATCCGCTGCTGCTGCGGATGCGGGCGGCGGCGGTGATCGGCACGGGCGGTCTGCGGGGCGAGCTGGAGCGTCATCTCGCCCTGCACCGCGCGCAGTTGGCGACGTACCGGGCGATCGAGACGAAGGATTTCCCGCCCGAGCGGGACAGTGAGCAGGACCGGCTGCGGCATCTGGTGCTGCGCGGCGGCATCGAGCTGGAGACGTTCTGGATCGGCTGGCTGACCGAGGCCCTCGACACGCTGGGCGAAGAGCCCGGCTGACCGAGCCCCTCCGCACACGGGGTGCAGAGCCCCGCAGAAGTGAAGCGGGGGTGTGACCGAGATACGCGCCAAAGGGGCAACGGGATGATCTTGAAGCCCTGATCCGCTCGGATTTACGTGCGGCGACGTGCGGCGGGGTCGCGTTCGGCGACGTGTCGGGCGACCGAGTCGACGCCGGGACGGGCATACCGCTCCAGGGAGCGGACGGAGGCGTGACGGGAGCGGACCAGCAGCATGGGGGTGGAAGTGCCGTCCTCGGCGTCGTGTGGCAGGGCACTGTGGCGGAGCCGGTGCAGGGTCCAGCCGTCCAGGTCCTCGATGTCGTCCGGGGAGGCGAGGAGGTTGGCCAGCAGGCGGGTGTTCTCCTCGAAGATCTCCTCGGCCCGGCGGTAGGAGAGCCGGGCCCGGCTCGTCTCGGGGCACACGTCCAGTGTCGGTGTTCCGGCCGGGGCCTTGCGGTCGGTGAGGAATAGCGGGCCGCGGGTGCGCCGGGTGATGAGCCGGGGCAGCAGTTGGGCGGTGCCGGCCTGCCAGTGGATCCACTCCGTGGCCCCACCCTTGGCGGTGATCCTGCCACGTTTGTCCTGCGGGTACAGGTCTTCCACGTTCAGGCACAGCGCCTCGTCGGCCCGTGCGGCGGACTCGTAGAGCATCTTCCAGCAGGTCTTTTCCCGGAGCCCGACGTCCAGGCGCCACAGGGCGGCGATCTGGCTTTCCGCCAGGGCCTTGGTGCGGTCCGGCGGTGCCGGCCGCCGTTCGATGCCGATCGTCGGATCGCCTTCGATCCAGCCCTGGCGCTGCCACCAGCCGATCGCCTTGCACGCGATGGACAGCTCCCGGTTGACGGTGTCGGCGTCCATCTCGTCCGCCCGCGCCGCCGCCAGCTCGGCCAGCACCTCCGGCAGCGCCGGATCGTCGATTGCGGCGACGGGGAAGAGGGGCGGCTTCGCGCCCCGGCGGGCGGGTCCGGTCGGCGCCGGTTCGCCGGTGAGCATCCACCCCCATGTCGTCAGCGAGATCCGGTAGATCCGCGCGGACGACTTCGCGATACCCGCACCGGTGAGGTACCGCTCGACCGCCGCGATGTACGTGGCCGGAGGAGCGGACATGGGCACGACGCGGGCGCGCGGCAACCGTAACGCGTCCCCGGCTCCGAGTTCGGTCACTGGTTCGATCGTCACGCCCGCCCCGTCCTCCCGGCACTGCCGCAGTAAATGCGTACACCTCGCCCCGGCGGCCGGATTGCCCCGCCGCAGGTCGCGATGATCACGGTAGGGGCTCCGCCGCGGTAAATGCGGTATTTACTGCGGCAGTTGTGAATACGTCTCCGCGATCGAGCATCTGCCCAAATGTGGTTCTGCTGTGCGGACTTGAGGGGAGGGGGCTGTCAGTGCCCGGCGTCAGCATGCTTACCTGGGTCATGCCCCAGATCCTCCGTCACGGGCAGGCACTCGGCGAGCAGGTCGACGACGTCGCGCCAGGCTCGCTGCGCGTGCTGTGGGTGGTAGCCGACGCCGGGGACCATGGGGTGGTCGACCGGCGGGTGGTGGAAGGCGTGCAAGGCGCCGCCGTAGACCGCGAGGCGCCAGTCGACGCCCGCGGCCTGCATCTCAGCGGTGAACGCGTTCCGTTGCGCGGGCGGCATGATCGGGTCTTCCGACCCGACCCCGGCCCACACCGGGCAGCGAATGCGCGCCGCCTCGCCCGGTCGGCCCGTGGTAGTTGCGTTGACTGTCCCGATCGCGCGCAGGTTGACGCCATCGCGCCCGAGTTCCAGCGCGATGGCGCCTCCGGTGCCGTAGCCGACGGCGGCTATCCGGTCGGGGTCGGTCCGCGGTTCGGTGCGCAACACGTCGAGCGCCGCGTGGCCGATGCCTCGCATCCGGTCGGGGTCGGCGAGCAGCGGCAGGCAACGGGCCAGCATCTCCTCGGGGTCGCCCAAATAGCGCCCGCCGTGAAGGTCGAAGGCCAGCGCTATATATCCCAGTTCGGCGAGAGCATCGGCCCGGCGGCGCTCGACGTCGCTGAGCCCCATGCCCTCTGGTCCGAGCAGCACCGCGGGCCGGCGGTCGACACCGGCCGGGAGAGCGAGGTGCCCGATCATCGTCAAACCGTCGGCCGGATACTCGACCGTACGCGTCGCAATCGTCGTCATGTGACTGGACTGTAGTGATCGTCGAGCCCGGTCCGGCCGGTGTTCTGCCGCTGGCAGAACAGCGCGGGTATCCCTCTGAAATACGGCGAGGGCTCACAAGAACGTCACAAACCCCGTCCCCACGGCGGCGCTATCGAATCACCCGCCCAGGCCACGGTGTTGGAGACTGACCCTCGCAGCAGGATTCTGGCGTATACCGGCCCGCTCCCGTGAAGTGCGTCACTAGCTGGTTCACCTCACGGTTCAGGCAGCCCAGCCGAGACCGGCGGCACTCAGGTCCTGCTCGCGCAGCGGGGTGAAGTCGACGTCGAGCTTCGGGTCGTACGCGTCGGGCTGGATGCCGAGTTCGTGGGTGGAGTACTCGCCGAACCGGTTGATGTGCTCGGTCAGGTAGGGCGAGATATGGGCCAGGTCCTCCGGGTCGATCTCCCATCCCTCCTCCAGCAGCTGCCGCACGATCTCCGCGATGTCCAGGGCGTTGTGAAAAATGACCGCGTTCGTGAGCAGCGCGTTGAACTTCATCGCCTTCTCCTGCTCGATGGGGTCGTTGTCGGCGATGACTCCGCGGTTGCCGAAGCCGATCCACTGGGAGAACCGGTTGAACGACTCGACCTTGTTGGTCGCCGCGGTCACCCGTCGGCGCAGCGGCGCGTCGGAGAGGTAGCGCAGCAGCTGGACGGTGCGGATCACGCGGCCGACCTCGCGGAAGGCGGCGTAGGTGGCGTTCTTCCGCGAGCCCGAGCGCAGGCGCTTGAGCAGCGTGGAGGAGGAGATGGTGCCCTCGCGTACGGAGACGGCCACGCGCATCAGATGGCGGAACTGGGACTCGATCAGGTCGAAGTCGATGATGTTCTTGCCCGGCTCCCCGAACAGGGCCTCGATGTGCACGTACTCGCTCTGCTTGGAGGGCCGGTAGAAGGTCAGTTCCTTCCAGTTTCTGATCCTGGGCATCAGGTCGAAGCCCAAGAGGTGGGCGAGCGCAAAGACAGGGAAGCTCTGGCCCTGCGTATCCGCGTGCACGGTGGTCGGCTGCACCTCGCTGGTGTTCTTCAGCAGGCCCTCGATGATGTAGACGGCCTCCCACACCCCGCATGGGATGAAGTGCGTGAACAATGCGATGTAGGTGTCCGAGACATGGTGGTAGGCGATACCGCCCGGCTTGCCGTACCTCACGCTTGTCTCGGAGAGCAGGTTGTCGAGATAGGTGTCCATGTGGGTGCCGTCCGCCGCGACGGCGGTCCCATCTCCCCACGCCTGCGAGATGTCCAGGCGGGCGGGCGCGTTCACCAGGTCGGAGATCGCCTCGTTCAGCAGCACGATCGAGAAGTGCTTGTTGGCGACGTACGACAGCTCGTGCCCGCTCACGCCGGGGATGTGCCGGGCGGCCTCGTACGGACCCATGCTGGTGCCCTTGACGAACGTGACGATCACGTAGCGGCCCAAGGGGTCGGTGAGCTTGGGCTCGTTGCCCGACGGCGGGCCGAAACGGCGCCACCACTCCACCCAGTAGGCGGTCCGGGCCACGATCCCCATCAGGGAACGCTCCGGCATCCTCGCCTTGATCTCCTGCTCCAGCCGCTTCGCCGAGGGCCGCTGGCCGTCAGCCCGGAACGCCTTCAGCGAGGGGATGCCCGTCTCCGGATCGATGACCAGGCCCTCGTTCTCCGGGTACCCGGCATCCGCCGCCGCGGCGGCACCTCGCAGCTTGTCCTCCAACTGCCGGCGGAAGCACTTCGCGTCGAACTCGGCACTCTCGCCCGCCTCGGCGAGGCCGACCTCCACCAGGTACGACCCCAGCGTCTCCTGGACGACCTCCCAGGCCAGAAGCTGCTCGGACCAGTCGGCATACTCCTCCGAGCCGACCACCGCGACGTCGCCGGTGTGCAGCTCCTCGGCGAGCGCGGTGAAGACCATCGCCTCGAAGTGCTTGCGCACGAACTGCCCGGTCCGGGTTTTGTCGAGGACGGCCTTGCGCCAGTTCTGGGTGGTGAAGGAGAGGTCGACCTCCTTGCCCTCCTCGTTGAAGGCGGTGATGTATTCGCCGCGGGCCGCCTGGTGCCGCTGGGCGTGCGCGAGGGCGTCCAGTACCCGGCTGTCCTCGCTGGTCGCGGTGAACTTCAGCTTGTCGTTGTCGGCCAGGTCGAACATCACCGCCCGGTCCCGGCCTATCTGCCCGTACAGCAGCACCTCCCAGAAGCTGCCATGGTGGGCGGAGACCTTCTCGATCTGCTCGTACTGCTTCGCGAACCCGCCGAAGCCGTCCACCGCGCGGGTGACCGCGCCGAACCCGCCGGCCTGCACCACCTGGGCCTTCACCAGGGCGAGGACCGCCGGGGAGACCCTGCCCTCCAGCCGCGTCGCGACCTCGTCCACCGACGCCTCCTCGTCCAGACCCTCCAGGGTCTGGCGGACCTCGGCGGTCATGGCCGCGGCCTTCGTGAGCGCCTCCTGGGCCGGGCCGCCCTCGTCGATGTACTTGAGCACCGTGCGGTAGTTCCCGATCAGGGCCTCAACGATCTCCCGCTCGGCGAGCCGGATCTCCTCCAGCTCCGCCTTGGGCTTCTTGATCTTTGTCGCCAAGCGATTGCAGAACATCGTCGCCAGATCGTCCCGCACCCGCATCCTCGCCTTGTGCGTCAGGGCCGCGACCAGCGCGATGCGTTTGACGGGGACGAAGTCCCGCAGCTCCGAGGCATCCGCCGCGTCCGCCTCCCCAGCGAAGTCGGTGACCTTCCCCGCGGCGACTCCGTCCACCCACACATCGGTGTCGCCCAGCTCGTCCAGCCATTCCAGACGTTTGGTCAGGTTCTTGAAGTGCGACCAGGTAGGGCCCTGCGCGGGCTTCTTCAGCCGGTTGAACAGCGTCGTCCCGTCGCCGTCGCGCTCATCCAGCAGCCGCATGAGCCCCGCCCGCTGAGCGGCGCTCATGCGGTCGTGGATGCCCGTACGGATCGAGGCGTTCACCTCGGTGCGGATTTTCGAGGCCATCTTGTCGAAGGTGGAGAACCCGGGCAGCTCCAGTCCGGCCTCCACCACCTTCTCCAGCGCGATGTTGACCAGGTCCGCCGGGCGGTTCTTCGCCGCTGCTTCCTTGCGGATCGACTGCTCGACGATCTGCCGGGCCTTGGCCTGGTCGTACGTCACGCCAGCCTGCTTGCGGACCGGGCCCCGGTGGTGCTTGGCGGTCCGCTCCGCCCGGTACGCCGGCAGCGTGCCCTCCGGCAGCTCCACCGCTCGCCGCACGAAGTCCACACCATCTCCGGGACGTCCTCCAGCGCCGGGAAACACCCCATACGCCGGTATGACTTCAGCATCAGCAGCAGGGCCAGCAGATGTTCATCGCAGTCCGTGGCATCGGCCGCCCACTCCAGCTCATCGCGGCTCGGCGAGCTCATCGCGGCTCGGCGAGAAGAACAGATGCAGCTCATGCGCAGTGATCAGCCGCTTGAACCGCGGATACGCGGTCCGTTCAACCGATGTCACAACCCACCCCAGGCCCCAGACGACGCTCAACATCACCACCAACGACACTGAGCCGAATGGGTGACGGGCGACGGGCGCTCAGGGCTTCAAGATCATCCCGTTGCCCCTTTGGCGCGTATCTCGGTCACACCCCAAGCGCACCGCCCGGCGCGGCGGGTCCGGCCTCCACGATGGCGTTGTATTCTACAACTGAACCGTGGAGAGGAACAGCCGTGCTCAGCCGAGACCAGTCGGTCATCACCATTCAGCGTGAGCTGACCGCGTTCGCCCGGCGCGCCCGGGCCGCCGCCGCCCGGATGCACCCCGAGCTCTCGCTCGTCTCGTTCACCCTGCTCTCCCATCTGGAGGACCAGCAGGGCTGCCGGGCGACCGATCTGGCCGCCTACTACATGCTCGACAAGTCGACCATCAGCCGGCAGGTCGCGGCGCTTGAGAAGCTCGGCTTCGTGCGGCGCATCAGCGACCCGGACGACCACCGCATCCAGCTGCTCCAGCTGACCCCGGCGGGCACCGCGAAGCTCGCGGAGGCGGCCGAACTGCGCCGCCAGGCCTTCCACGACCGGCTCGCCGACTGGGCCCCGGCGGATCTGGACCGGTTCGCGGAGTATCTGCTGCGCTACAACAGCCTGGCCGAGACGGGTAGTTGAGGCGAATGGGCCCCCGGCGTGCCTGCTCTGCGGCCCGCCCTCAGAGCCCGACGTCGCGGCTGCGGAAGTCCTCCAGTGATTCGCGGCGGACCAGGAGCCGGGCGTGTCCTTCGGCGACGGCGACCACGGGCGGCCGTCCCACCAGGTTGTATCCGGACGCCATGGACAGGTGGTAGGCGCCCGCCACCGGTACGGCCAGCAGGTCACCGGGGTGGATGTCGCCGGGCAGCTCCACCCCGGCGGCCAGGATGTCGCCCGCCTCGCAGTGCCGGCCGACGACGGTCGCCCGGCGGGGCGGTGAGGTGGAGGCCCGTCCGATCAGCCGGGGCGCGTAGCGCACTCCGTACAGGGCGGGCCTCGGGTTGTCGCTCATGCCTCCGTCGACGGCGACGAACACGTTGTCGCCGGTGTGTTTGACCGCGAGCACGCGGTAAAGGGCGACGCCCGCGGGCCCGACGATCGCGCGGCCCGGTTCGACGAGCAGCCGGGGCACGGTGAGCCCGGCCGCGGCGCAGCTCTCGATGAGTTCGGCGCGCATGCGGCGGGCCAGCGCCGTGATGTCGAGCGCCTCCTCGCCGGGGCGGTAGGCAACGCCGTGGCCGCCGCCCATGTCGAGTTCGGGCAGCACCACCTGGTGGGTGTCGCGGATGCGGGCCATCAGGCCGACCATGCGGCGCACGGCCGCCAGATACGGCTTGACGGTGGTGATCTGCGAGCCCAAGTGGCAGTGCAGGCCGGTCAGTTCGAGCTGGGGCTGGCCGAGGATGCGGGTGATGGCGTGCTGGGCGTGGCCGTCGGTGAGGGAGAGGCCGAACTTCTGGTCGTCGGTGCCGGTGCGGATCTTGTCGTGGCCGCCCGCGCTGATGCCGGGCACCACGCGGACCATCACCTTCTGGTGGCCGCCGGGCCCGACCGCCGCGGCAAGGCGGGCGATCTCGGACGGGCTGTCGATGACGATGCGTCCGACACCGAGCCGTAGCGCGGCCTCGATGTCGTGGGGGGACTTGGCGTTGCCGTGCAGCACGATCCGCTCGGGCGGGAAGCCCGCCGTGACGGCGAGTTCGAGCTCGCCCGCCGAGCACACGTCCAGGCCGAGCCCCTCCTCCTCGACCCAGTGGGCGAGCGCCCGGCACAGGAACGCCTTGGCCGCGTACAGGACTTGGGCCTCGGGGAAGGCGCCGCGATAGGTGCGGCAGCGGTCGCGCACCTCGCCCTCGTCCAGGACGTACGCGGGGGTGCCGAAGCGTTCGGCGATCTCGGTGAGCGGGACCCCGCCCACGCAGAGCCCGCCGTGGCCGTGGCGGGTGGTGGAGGCCGGCCAGACGGACAGGTCGTCGGGGGCGGCCGGGGTGGTGGCGGTCGGCGGGTGCATGGTGGTCATGGCGTACGTACGTCCCTTCTCAGCCGAACCACGGGGCGCGGGCGCCGGGTTCGGGATCGTCGCCGCTGACGGGCTCTGCCATGGGGTCGCTCCTGGCGGATCCGGGGAGTGGGCGGGTGGCCCCGGCACGGGGAGGCGGGCCGGGGCACGGCACCGACGCTATGCCCGCGCCCCGGTCCGCCGGTGCGTCATGACGCGATGCTGACGGGAAGGGGGCGAGTGCTGACGGGATGCTGATGCCGCGGGGGCCGCTCCCCCTCGCCCCGGGACCCGGTCGGCGGAATCCTCGGGCCGCATGGCACGGTCGCCCAGCGGCCTGCGACCGCCTCCCGCAGCAGGCGGACGGCCGGGGCGGCGGTGATGGGAGACCGTCGCCCCGACCGTGCTGGTCGCGGCGGACCCCTCCGGGCCGCGACGACGGGCCAACTCCGTTACGAGCGGCCGGTGCGAGGCTGATGTCGGCAGGTGCCGGGGACCCTCGTTCCCCGGCTCTGCTCGGCGGCGGCGGTGATGGTCACTCGCCCTCCGGCCTCGCGCCACGGCCCGCTCGTACGGTCCCGTGTGCACACCAGCATCGGGCTCAACAGCTCGACGGGCGGCCCTCGTTGACGCTCTCCTGACGCCGGGGGCCTGCGGATTTGCGCGTCCTTGACGCCGCCGCGCGCCGCGCGGCCACCAGTGCGCCACCGGCCGCGGCCGCCACTGTGGTGAGCCAGAAGGCGGTCCGGAAGCGCGCGTCGTCCGGGGACGGGCCGAGCACGAGGGTGAGCACGGCGACGGTGACCGCCCCCGACAGGTACTGGGACGTGGTCAACAGGGCGCCGGCCGTGCCCTGGTGGGCGGCGGGCACGTCGTGGGTGCCAATGATGAACATGGAGGTGTAGATGGCGCCGTGGCCGAATCCGCTCAGCAGCAGACCGGGCAGCAGGTCCACGGCGTACGAGTCGCCCGCGAGGGCCAGCGCGATCCACAGCAGTCCCGCGGCGGCCAGCGCGAATCCGGCGACGAGGACGGTCGCGGGGCCGGTGCGGCGGACGGCCCGGCCCGCCGTCGCGCTGCCCGCGGTCACCATGACGGCGAGCGGCAGGAAGGCGAGGCCCGCTGCCAGCGGCGGATAGCCCTTGAGGGACTGGAGCAGCAGCGTCAGGAGGTAGAACTCCGAGCCCACGCTCGCCATGTAGAGCGCGGTCGCGGCCGCGCCGATGCGCAGCGAGGCGATGCGGCGCAGGACGGGTTCGACGAGGACGGTGTGCGAGGTCGCCTCGCCGCGCAGGAACGCCGCCAGGAAGAGCAGCGCGAGGCCCAGGCAGACGAGGGTCGGGGTGGCGGCCCAGCCTTCGCCGGAGCCGAGGGTGAGGGCGAGCACCAGGGTGAGGACGGTGCCGGTGCCGAGCAGCGATGCGAGGACCGGGATCCGTGCGGCGGGGGAGGTTTCGCGGGCCGCGCGCACGCAGAGGGCCGCACCGAGGGCGCAGAGCAGGGTGAGCGGCACATTGATGACGAAGGTGAGCCGCCAGGAGGCGGAGGTGAGCAGTCCGCCGAGGATGGCGCCGGCGGCGAGCCCGGAGGCCCCGACCGAGCCCCACACCGCGAGCGCCCTGCCGCGCGCCGGGCCGGCCGGGAAGGTCGTGCCGATCAGGGCGAGGACGGCGGGCTGGAGCAGGGCGGCGCCGAGCCCCTGTGCGCCGCGCGCGGCCAGGAGGACCGCGCCGTCCTGGGCGGCGCCGCCGACCGCGCTGGCCGCTCCGAAGGCGATGATCGCCGCGACGAACAGGCGCTTCGCGCCGATCCGGTCCGCGAGACGGCCGCCCACGACCAGGAATCCCGCGAACAACACCGCGTAGGCGCTCACCACCCAGGGGGCCAGCGAGGGCGTGAGGTGCAGGTCGGCGGCGATGCTCGGCAGCGCGATGTAGATGATCGAGTAGTCGAGGGCGATGAGGAACTGCGCGACCGAGAGGACGGCCAGGGTCGCCGCCGGGGCGGACGGTCTCCGTATGATCATGAACCCATCGTGGAACCTTGACACTAGTGTCAAGGGAAGCCCGACCGGGAAAGTCCCGCCGAGGAGGAGGTGCCGTCGTGCGCATTGGAGCGCTGTCCGCCCGCACCGGGGTGCCCACGCGGCTGCTGCGCTATTACGAGGCCCAGGAGCTGCTCACCCCGGACCGCGCCGCCAACGGCTACCGCGACTACGACGAGCGGCTGGTGGAGCGCGTCGTGCAGATCCGCGGGCTGCTGGACGCGGGGGTGCCGACCAGGATCATCAAGGAGATCCTGCCGTGTCTCGACGGTCCGGGCTCGATCCATGTGAACGGGCCGAGCGCCGAGTTGATCGAGAACCTGGAGCGGCACTGGGCGCAGATGGACGCCAAGATCCAGTGCCTCAGCCGGAACCGGGACGCGATCCGCGGATATCTGGACACGGTGCGCGCGCAAGGGCGTTAGCCGCCGTACAGGAGCGCGGGTCGGCCGAGCGCGGCCGGGCCCCCGTGGCGGCGCGCGCGGCGGGCCCGCAGACTGGGCGGCATGGCCGGAAAACGCAGCGCCGGGCTGCTGGTGTACCGCAGCGCGGGGGACGGCATCGAGGTGCTCGTCGGGCACATGGGCGGTCCCTTCTTCGCCGGGCGGGACGCGGGCGCCTGGTCGGTCCCCAAGGGCGAGTACGGTCCGGACGAGGAGCCGGAGGCCGCCGCCCGGCGGGAGTTCGCGGAGGAGCTCGGTCTGCCGCCGCCCGACGGCGCGCTCGTGCCGCTGGGCGAGACGCGGCAGCGCGGCGGCAAGACCGTGACGGTGTGGGCCCTGGAGGGCGACCTGGATCCGGCCGACGCGGTGCCGGGCACCTTCCGCATGGAATGGCCGAGGGGATCGGGCACGCTGCGCGAGTTCCCCGAGATGGACCGCTTCGCCTGGCTGCCCCCCGAAACAGCGGCCCCAATGCTCATCACCGGTCAACAGATCTTTCTCGAACGCCTCATCACGTACGTGACCGACGGCGGGCCGCAGTCCGGCTGATGGGCGGTGAATTCACGCCGCGAGCCCCAGAATTAGACTTGAATTACCGTTCCCATAAGCTTGGCTTTCAGGATCTAATAGCCTGTACATTCAGTTGATAATGAGTCGCATATTGCGTCCACAAGATCCGCTCTGACCTGCGCAGAAGCGATTTTTCGCGGCCCCTGCACGGCCTTTTCCGGCCTGCCGGTGGCACATGACATCTTGTGGTCTTCGTCATCCAGGAACACGATCGGTCCTCGTCCAGCCCCATCGAGGAGGTACCGGTGAATGCTCCTGTGAATAACCCGCGGATGAGTCTCGGCCCGGACTCGGCGCGGCAACTCGCCACCGCCACCAAGACCGTTCCGCAGATGCGCGGCATCACCCCGCGCTATCTGCTGCGGGCGCTGCCCTGGGTGGATGTCGAATCCGGCGTCTACCGCGTCAACCGCCGCCGCACGTTCGTCCTGGGCGACGACCGGATCAGCACGTACGACGAGGACGGCACCCCGCGCGTCATCCCGGGCGACCTGCGCGAGCTGCCCTTCTTGCGCGACGCCGAGGACGCCCTGCTCACCGAACTCGCGGCCGCCTTCACCCCGGTGACCTTCGAGGCGGGGCAGGTCCTGGCCCAGGAGGGCGACCCCGCCGAGCGGCTGTGGGTGCTCGTGCAGGGCCGCGCGGAGAAGCGCGTCACCGGCCGGTACGGCGAGGACGCGCTGCTCGAAGTGGCGGGCGACGGCCAGTTCTTCGACCTCGGCGCCTGGACCCGCGGCGAGCCGATGCCGTACCGCGTCAAGGCGCTCACCCCCGGCACGGCCCTGTGTGCCGACCGCAGCGCGCTGGCCCAACTCGCCGACCGCAGCGAGCAGTTGCACACCGCGATGGAGGCGTACACCTCGGGCGACGGCGTCAAGCCGGGCGCGGAGGTGCCCGTCGACCTCAGCTCCGGACACGTCGGCGAGGTCGAACTGCCCGGCACCTATGTGGACTACGAGGACGCGCCGCGCGAGTACCACATGACGCTGGCGCAGACGGTGTTGCGCGTGCACACCCGGGTCGCCGATCTGTACAACGGCCCGATCGACCAGACCCGCGCCCAGTCCAACCTGACCGTGCAGGCGCTGCGGGAGCGTCAGGAGGCGGCCCTGCTCAACCATCCCGAGTTCGGCCTGCTGAACAGCGTGTCCGCCGGTCAGCGCGTGCAGGCCCGTACCGGCGCGCCGACCCCCGACGATCTCGACGAGCTGCTTGCGCGAGTGTGGAAGCAGCCGGGGTTCTTCGTCGCCCACCCGAGGGCGATCGCCGCGTTCGGCCGCGAATGTACCCGCCGGGGTGTGCCGCCGGTGATCGACACCCGGTTCGGCAGCCCGCTGCTCACCTGGCGCGGGGTGCCGCTGCTGCCCTCCGACAAGATGCGGTTCTCGGGCGGCGGCATGGTCGGCACCACGGAGATCCTGCTGATGCGCACGGGCGAGGCCGAGCAGGGTGTGGTCGGACTGCGTCCCGCCGGGGTCCCCGACGAGGTCGAACCCGGCCTGTCCATGCGGAACATGGGCGTCGACCAGAAGGGCATCACCTCGTATCTGATGACCGCGTACTTCAACACGGCCGTCCTCGTCGAGGACGCCATCGCGGTGCTGCAGAACGTCGAGGTGTCGAACTACCATGACTACTCCTGACGTTGTGGGGTCGACGGACATGGCGGGCCCCGACGTTGCGGGGTCGGAGAACATGGCCGGACCTGACGTTGCGGGGCCGCCAGACACAGCCGGTCCTGGCCCTGCGGGACCGGCGGACACGGCGGGCAGGGGCCGTCAACCGGGCCGGTTCTCACCGGAGTCGGCGCGCAAGGACTTCCCGATCCTGCACCGCACGGTCAACGGGCACCCGCTGGTCTGGCTCGACAACGCGGCCACCACACAGAAACCCCGCCAGGTCATCGAGGCGCTGGCCGGCTACTACAGCGCGGCGAACTCCAACATCCACCGGGGCGCGCACACCATGGCCCGCGAGGCCACCGAGATGTACGAGGGGGGCCGGGCCGCCGTCGCGGACTTCCTGGGGGCGCCGTCCCCCGATTCGATCGTGTTCGTACGGGGCACGACGGAGGCCGTCAACCTGGTCGCGCAGAGCTGGGGACGGGCCAATCTGGGGCCCGGCGACGACATCCTCGTCCCGGTCCTGGAGCACCATTCGGACATCGTTCCCTGGCAGTTGATCGCGAAGGAGACCCGGGCGCGCGTCGTTCCGGTCCCGCTGCTCGCGGACGGGCAGATCGACCAGGACGCCTACGCCGACCTGCTCTCCTCCCGCACCCGGCTGGTGGCGATCAGCCAGGCGTCGAACGTCCTCGGCACGGTGCCGCCGGTGCGCGAAATGACCGCTCTGGCGCACCGCTACGGGGCGAAGGTGCTGGTCGACGGCGCCCAGGCGGTCGCCCATCTGCCCGTCGACGTGACCGACCTGGACGCCGACTTCTACGCCTTCTCCGGGCACAAGCTGTACGGCCCCACGGGCATCGGCGCGCTCTACGTCAAGCCGGAGGTCCTCGCGGGCCTGCGGCCCTGGCAGGGCGGCGGCAACATGATCGACTCGGTGTCCTTCGACCGCACCACCTTCGCGCCGGTGCCTCATCTCATGGAGGCCGGCACCGGGCACATCTCCGGGGTGGTCGGGTTGCTCGCCGCGCTGAACTGGTTCACCTCCTTCGACCGTGCGGCGGTCGCGGCGTACGAGGAGGGGCTCACGGCGTATGCGCAGCAGGCGATGGCGATGGTGCCGGGACTGGAGATCCTCGGGTCGGCGCCCGGCCGGATCGCGGTGCTGACGTTCACCATCGCGGGCCGGGACCCCGCGGAGATCGCCTCGTGGCTGGACCGCGACGGCATCGCCATCCGGGCCGGGCACCATTGCGCGCAGCCCGCCCTGGCCCACTACGGCCTGGAGTCCGCGGCCCGCGCCTCCTTCGCGCTGTACAACACCCCTGAGGAGGTGGACCAGTTCGTGGCCTCGCTGCTGAGCCTCACCCAGTCGTCCTGACACGGGCAGCCGCGGGACCACATCCGGCCCTGCCCCATACCGTCCGTGTGGGGCCGGGCCGGAGACCCTGAGCGGTGGCCGCTCGGGTCGCATCCCGCGTGGACCGGGTGTGTGATGGACGGGACGCGCCAAGGGGCCCGGCCGTGATCCACCGGAGCCCCCACCGGGGGCAGGAGCGACGAAGGGAGTCGGTCATGCACACCGGACGGACCCGCCGGACCCTGACCGCGGCCCTCCTCGCCTGCGGTGTTTCCGCGGGGAGCATCGCCATGGCGGTCACCGCCGCCGCGGCCCCGGCACACCATCCCTGATCCTGCGTGGGTACCCCGGCTTCAGCCGGGGGAGGAGTCACGACAACAGGACCGTGTGTGCCCGTCGTCCGCCCGGTCCGCACGGTCCATCAGCCGGTCGCGACAGAGCCCCACCGCCCCGTGCGGTGGGGCTGCCGCGCGCGGCGGCAGCCCGGCTCAGACGCCGAACGACTCCGGGGCGCCGGTCTTCCAGGACCTGGCCCACTCCTCGGGCAGTGCGGCGAGCGGGACCGCACCACTTGCGCTCGTCACTTGCTGCGCGGCTCCTCACTCACTTCGTCGCGACAACGAGCCGGGCGCGGGGGCTGCCGTCCGGGCGGTGCCCGAGCTCCGGCAGCGCGTACAGCTCCACGGCGAAGCCGACGGCCGCGAGTTCCCGCTGGACGTCGGAGAGCCGGAACCCGCGGTAGTACATGACGAACGGGGGGCGCCACAGCGCGTTGCGCACCCGCATCACCGTGTCGAAGCCCAGCAGGGCGAAGTACCCCACGCTGCCGGGTCTGGCCGGTGCCACCACCGGGAACGCGAACCGGCCGCCCGGCCTCAGCGCGGCGTACGCCTGGGCGAACAGGCCCGGCCGTTCGCCGGGCAGGAAGTGCCCGAACGCCCCGAAGCTGACCGCCAGATCGAATGCGGCGCGGAACGGCAGCGCCCGCGCGTCGGCCCGCACCCAGTCGGCCTCCGGGTGCGAGCGGGCCGCGACGGCGAGCATCCCCGCGCTGATGTCGACCCCGGTGACCGGCTCGTGGCACACCGTGCCCAGGACGTCGATGCCCGCGCCGGTGCCGCAGCACAGGTCGAGGCCGCGCCCGAAGGGGCCGAGCCCGTCCAGTACGCGCGCCACGGAGCCGAGGATCACATCGGGCGTGCGGAAGGGGGTGCGGTCGAACTTGGGGGCCAGGAGGTCGTAGCCGCGCTCGACGGACGACAGCGCCTGGACGGCGAGCTCACGGAGGGTGGGGCCTTGGGGTGCGAACATGGCTGCTCAGCTTAGAGCGCCGTGGGGCGCGAACCCCGGGTCTTCACACGTGTGCGTACGGGTCTGCGTGCACCGGTGGCCTGGTGCCGCCGACGGCCGCGCGGGCCTCGGCGGCCAGGGTGCGGCGGTCGGTGCCCCGTAGCAGCGGGTGCGCGGTGACCCGCACGGTCAGGTGCCGGGCCGCGGCCACCCGGTGCAGCGAGGTCGTGAAGTCGTCGCCGCCGAGGAAGGCGGCGACCGTGCTGGGCTCGCCGTGCTGGAGGTAGTCGACGGTCGTCGGCCGCACCGGCGCGCCCGCGTCGACGGCCGCCTGGAACGCGGCCCGCCGGAACCGCCCGCCCGACGCGGTGCACCAGGTGGTCGCCTGCGGGAAGACCAGGACGGACCGGCCCGACCGCAGCGTGTCCGCCAACTCGGCGACGGTGTACGGGAGTTCACGCACGGCCGCCCGGTCGATGAAGCGGGTGCCGATGCGGCGGGCGAGCGTGCCGACCAGCGGCCACTGGCCCACCTCCCGTTTGGCGAGGACGGTGACCGGCTCTACGGCGAGGAGCGCCACGACATCCACCCAGGAGATGTGGTTGGCGGCTATCAGCACGCCCGGGGTGTGCTCGGGCACCGGCGGCCAGGATTCGAGACGTACACCCAGCGCGTCGAGCACGGCACGGGCCTGGGTGCGCAGGATCCGGGGTTCGGCGAGCCGCTCCCCCGACGACGCCGCGCGGATGAGGGTGTGGGCGAGCGCCGCGTACCGGCGGGCCGTCTCGGCGAGGGGCACCCGGGGCGCGGTCGCGTTCACACATGCCGGGGTGCAGGGCGCTTCCACGGACCACGGGTTCATGGCGTGTCCCCGAGGAAGTAGCGGCGGTGGCGGTCGCTGAGGCGGTCCATGTCGAGCAGGACGAAGAAGTCGGCGACGTCGAACTCCGGGTCGTGCGCGGGCGCCCCGCACATCCACGCGCCGAGCCGGAAGTAGCCGCGCAGGAGCGGCGGCAGGTCCGCGTAGCTCGGCCGGCCGCCGACCGGCCCGGCGGGCATCCAGGGACGCCGGGGGTGCACGCGCAGTTCGGGCGGCGAGGAGTGCTTGGCGTTGCCGAGCAGCCAGGCGCTGGAGGCGGCCGCGCCGCCGTCGGCGAGCGGCACGGACGCGCAGCCCGCGAGATGACGGTGGCCGGACAGCAGCACATAACGGGCGAGCGCGGACCACATCAGGTTGATGACGGCGCCCGAGCGGTGGTCGGGGTGCACACAGGAACGCCCCGCCTCGATCAGCGTCG
The DNA here is from genome assembly GCF_044458185.1 of Streptomyces sp. NPDC050485. Classification (NCBI taxonomy): domain Bacteria; kingdom Bacillati; phylum Actinomycetota; class Actinomycetes; order Kitasatosporales; family Streptomycetaceae; genus Streptomyces; species Streptomyces sp. NPDC050485. The sequence goes on from NZ_JBITHR010000006.1 coordinate 61,580, forward strand.
GGCGCAGTCCGGCGAGCGCCGAGAGGTCGAACTCGCCCTCGGAGTAGGACCGTTCGGCCCGTCCGGGAGGCAGCAGCCGGTAGGTACCGACCACTTCGCCGGTCGAGGTGTCGGTGACGATCAGATGGTCGGCGAGCGAGTCGAATGCGTCGACGTCGTGGCCGGGCAGCGTGGTGTGGAGGGTGGCGCCCAGCTCCTCGCCGAAGACGCGGTACCGCAGCCGCTGGGCGGCGCGGATCTGTTCCTCGCTGTCCGCGATGGAGGTGACGTAGGAGCTGGTGGCCGTGGACGCGGTGGATATCGAGAGCATGGGTGTGCCGTTCTCCGCGACGTGGTGCACAGTCGAATCCCTGGGTGGTCCCTATGTGGTGTCCGCAGTGGCTTCCGCGCAGTGAGTATTGGCTCGCCACATGTGCGCCGGGTGAATTGCACACGACGCCTCGTCGGGCATTTGCCTGTCCGAAAGGTTCCCGGACGCGGCCCGGATGCCGGTCGGGGCGGCGGTGGTCGGGCGTCGGAGCTCGCGGCGGCCGTCCGCTCGATGACCCGTTCTATGACCCTTCCGTAACAGTCGCACCCCTGAGCACCCCCCGCCGTACGCCCGTGACCTGCACCGATAGGCGAATCCCTATCGCGTCGACGCGCTTGGCGCTCTTGGACAGCGGGGTGGGGGACCTGGTCTGCTGATCACTACATGTCCGGTTTACCCACCATTCGGTACGTCTCTGGGAGCGTGATGAACAAGCCGCTGCGGCACATAGCCGTCTTCTGCGGGGTGCTGGTGCTCGCCCTGCTGATGCGGGCGACCTGGGTCCAGTTCGCCAAGAGCGACAGCCTGGCCAACGACACGAACAACCGGCGGGTGCGGATCGATGCGTTCTCGCAGCCGCGCGGCGACATCGTGGTCGGCGGTCGGCCGATCACGGGGTCGGTCGAGACGCCGGGCTCCGACTTCACGTACAAGCGGACCTACCAGGACGGCCCGATGTACGCGCCGGTCACCGGCTATCTCTCCCAGGCGCAGGGCGCGACCTTCCTGGAGGGCGTGCACGCGAAGGTGATGAACGGCAAGGACGACCGGCTGTTCTTCGACCGGACCAAGGCGCTGTTCACCGGGGAGACCCCGCGCGGCGGCGATGTGGTCACCACCATCGACCCGGCGGCGCAGAAGGCCGCGTACAAGGGGTTGACGGATCTCAAGGCGAAGGGCGCGGTGGTCGCCCTGGACCCGCGTTCCGGCAAAATCCTCGCGATGGTGAGCACGCCCTCGTACGACCCGTCGGTGTTCTCCGGGATCTCGAAGAAGGACGGCGAGGAGTTCCTCAAGCTGGATGCCGACAAGGACAAGCCGCTCAGCAACCGGGCGATCCGCGAGGTGTACCCGCCCGGGTCGACCTTCAAGATCCTCACCGCGGCCGCCGCCATCGAGAACGGCATCGTGACGGACATCAACGCCCCCATGCCGGACGCCCCGGCGCCCTACACCCTGCCGCTCAGCACCACCCGGATCCCCAACGACGTCGACAACTCGATGTGCGACAAGGTGTCCATGAAGACCGGCATGCAGTGGTCCTGCAACAACGTGTTCCTCCAGGCCGCGCTGAAGACCGGCAAGGACAAGATGCGTGAGACGGCGGAGAAGTTCGGCTTCAACCACGAGCAGTTCACGCCGGTCCGGTCGGTGAAGAGCAGCTACCCCGACAAGCTGGACAAGCCGCAGACCGCGCTGACCGGCATGGGCCAGGGCAGCCTGACCAGCACCCCGCTCCAGATGGCCATGGTGACAGCCGGGCTCGCCAACAACGGCAAGGTGATGAAGCCGTACATGGTGGACGAGCTGCGCGGACCGGACCTGTCGACCATCGAGAAGGCCAGGCCCGAGGTGCTCAGCCAGGCCGTCTCCGAGAGCACCGCGAAGAAGGTGCAGGAGATGATGGAGTTCACCGCGAGCGAGGGCTCCGCGAAGAAGGTGCAGATGGCGGGGGTCACCGTCGGCGGCAAGACCGGCACCGCCCAGCACGGCGCCGATGTGCGCGAGGAGCGCCCGTACGCCTGGTTCGTCTCGTACGCCAAGCAGAGCGACGGCACCTCGCCGGTCGCCGTCGCCGTGTTCGTCGATCCGGCGGACATGGACATCCAGCGCTCCGAGATCGCCGGCGGCAAGCTGGGCGCGCCGATCGCCAAGGCGGTCATGGAGGCCGTCCTGAAGAAGTGACTGGGGGGAGGGAGCGTCAAACTCCCTCCCTACAGCCCCGGTTCCGCGAGGAGCGCCGTGTGGCGGCCACGCCGTCTAGGTCGCGCTCCGTTCGCTCTCCGCCCTCAACTCCCGTTCCACGACGGCTTCGTAGGCGGCGTCGGGGCCGGCCAGCGTGGTGCCGGAGCGGCCGTCGCGCAGCAGGTCGCGCCAGCGCTCGGCGCTCCAGTCGGCGGGCCGGGTGGTGTCCACGAAGTCCTCCACGAGGGCGAGGAAGCGGGCCGGGTCCGCGTGGAAGGGGAAGTGTCCGGCCCCTTCGAAGATCTCCAGACGGCTCCCCGGCATGGCGGCGTGCGCGCGGTGGGCGTGGAGTTCGGGTACGACGCTGTCGCGCGATCCCCAGATGAGCATCGTGGGCATGCCCTGGGTCAGGTAGCAGCGGTCGAGCATGGTGACGACTTGGCCGCGCCAGTCGACCACGGCGCGCAGGGTGCGGATGAAGGCGCTGCGGGAGGTGGCGTCGGGCAGCGCGTCCACGAGGTTGAGCAGGTCGGGCGCGTCCTGGCCGAGGTCGGTGTCGAGCAGCCGCATCAGCTCGATGGCGAGCCGGGTCGGCCATCGCATGCCGGGCCAGGAGAGCGTGGCGAGCAGCAGGTCCGCGCCGGGCAGGGCCGCGGCGCGCAGCACCGGGTTGACCTCGCGCCCCACTCCTCCCGCGCCGACCAGGACGAGCCGTTCGGTGTGCTCGGGGAACTGGTAGGCGAACTGCATGGCCACGCCGCCGCCGAGCGAGTGGCCGACGAGGGTGGCCCGTTCGATGCCGAGGACGCCGAGCAGGTCGCGGATGCCGTTGGCGTAGGCGGCCACCGAGTAGTCGGCGCGCGGTTTGTCCGAGGCGCCGTGGCCGAGCAGGTCGGGCGCGAGGACCGTGGAGCGGCGGGCGAGGCCGGGGATCAGTTCGGCCCAGGTGGCGGACGAGTCGCCGATGCCGTGGATCAGCACCACGGCCGGCCCTTCCCCCGCGATCCGGTACGCCCGGCGGTACCCGTGCACCACGCGGTGGCGCAGTCGCACGTCCTGGTCGCCCACCGGGCGCAGTCTGGTACCAGTAGCCATCGACAACCTCCCCGATCCCGCCCCGCAGCGCTTCCCCGTGCGCGCTCCCCGTCGGCGTTCTTCCCCCAGCGTCCTCCGTACGAGCGTAAAACCGCTGCCGCATCCTCGGTTGCCGACGGATTTCGCCACCGTCAAGCTCTGCCAACACCCCTTGTTGCCATGCATGGTTCAACCGCGTGCTGCTCGGGCCCTCGGCCAGCCGAGCCCCGGCCTCGCGCAGTTGGCGACGGCCCGGTTCAGCAGCCGGGCCGTTCCCGCCTTGTGGCCGGGCAGTTCGTCCGGCCCGAAGACGAAGATCGCCATGACGGGCCCCATCCCCAACACTTCAAAGGTTGCGCAAGCGTGGAACCATTGGGTGCTGCGGTTCGTCCTGCATCCGTAGTCACGCAACCACTGCGCGTCAGGCCCGGCGGAATCCGGAGGGTACCGGTATGAGTGCAGAGTTCAGCGCGTCCGCCCCGGACGCAAGCGGCCCGACGGCCGGAGCAGGGACGGCACCCGCCGAGTCGCTGACAGGTATTGCCCACCCCGAAGGGCGTTTCGACCGCGCCCTCGCTCTGCTGCCACGCGCCCTGGCCAGCAAGACGCATGTCGTCTTCCTGATCGCACTCGGCATCTATCTGATCGTGCTGCCGCTCGCGCACATCCTCACCCCGAGCGCGACGACCGAGCTGATCGGCGGCAACTACACCAATGTGACGAGCGATGTCGGGGCGTGCATCGCGGCCGGAGGCACCCTGCATCTGGTGCGTGCGAACCGCAGGCGCTCCCGCATGGAGGAGGAGCGATTGCGACTGGCCCGCGAGACGCACCGCCTGCTCCATCACGTGTACGCCGACCGGGCCCGTGAGTTGGGGCACGACTCCGGGGACGACACGGGGCCGCCACTGCCGGGTCCGGAGTAGGACAGCCGCCCCCTCACCGCCCGTCGGCAGGGCCGTCGACACGGATCAGGGGGAGGGCGCAAGCCGCGGAAGGCCGATCTCGGCGCCGGGCAACCGCCTGGGCTGTGACTCTCGTCACGTCCTGGATAGTTGCAGAGTTGCGCGAGCCTGCAACTAATGGGGTGGGTCGTACGTCTCCCCCAGCAGCAACGGAATGAGGGGTGGCCGTATTGGGATCGCGGGAGGGGGAGCCTCTCGGACGGATTGATGAGGACGGGCGCATGCAGCAGCGATATCCGGGCGTGCCGGGTGGCAACCCGCCACGCCGGGACCCCGGCAGTGCCACGCCGGTACGGGGAGAGTGGGAAGCGCCCGCTTCCTCGCCGCCGGGGGCGGTGGCCGGGCACCGGTCCGGCCCGGCCCGCAGCCGCTCAGGCGGCCACCGGCCCGCGCGTCCTGCCCTGGGGCTGGCCCTGGTCGTCCCGCCGCTGGCGGGTGCCTGTGTCGACGGCGTGCTCGGCTCCGGTCCCGGGTGGGGGCTGCTGGTCGGCGGTGTTGTCGGTGCGGCCGCGTCGGCCGTGCTGGGGGCCAGGCAGAAGGCGCTGGGGTGGGTGGCGCCGCTGCCTGCCCTGGTGGTCGCCGCGCTGGCCGCGGCTGTGCACCTGCTGACCGGTTCTTCCAGCTCCGGCGGCAAGTCGACATCCACTGACCTGATCCGGTGGGCGGTAGCCGCCTTCCCCGCCATGGCGGCCGCCGAGTGCACGGTACTGGCCGTGCTGGCCGTACGCGGTCTCCAGTCCCTGCGTGCCAGGAGGCGCGACCATGCCTGACAACCCGCCTTCCTGCCCGCAGAACCGGCGCCGACGCGGCAGGCCGTCGGCAGGTGCACCGGCCAACGGCCGTACCCGCCGACCGTGGTGGGCCCTTGCGCTGCGCACCATGGTGTGGGTGACCTCGGCCGTCCTGCTCGTCGCCTGTGGCGTGACGTGGTTCGCCTACCGGTCACTGACGAACGGTCTGACCACGTCGGACGCCCTGGACGCCGTGAAGAAGAACGCGCCCAAGCATCTGGACAGTTCGGTGAACCTGTTGCTGATCGGTCTGGATTCGCGCAAGGACATGAACGGCAACGACCTGCCCAAGCAGTTCGTCCAGGACCAACTGCACGCCGGGTCCAGCGACATCGGCTACTACAACACCAACACCCTGATCCTGATGCACATCCCGGCGGACGGTGGCAAGGTCAGCGCGTTCTCCATCCCCCGCGACGACTACGTGGAGACCCTCAACGGCGACGGCTCCTCCCAGGGCGAGCACAAGATAAAGGAGGCGTACGCCAACGCCTACACCGGCGCCAGCGAACGCCTCGCCAAACAGGGCATCAAAGGCCCCGACCTGGAGGGCAAGAGCCGCGAAGCCGGACGCGAGGCCACCCTGGCCACCGTCCAGCAGTTCACCGGCGTACCCATCGACCACTTCGCCGAAGTCAACCTGCTCGGCTTCTACGACATCGCCAAAGTCCTCCAGCCCATCACCGTCTGCCTCAAACACCCCGTCAAGGACCGCTACTCCGGCGCCGACTTCCCGGCCGGAGAACAGAAGGTCGACGCCAAACAGGCACTCGCCTTCGTCCGCCAGCGCCACGGCCTCGACAACGGCGACCTCGACCGCACCCGCCGCCAACAGGCCTTCATCTCCAGCATCACCCACCAGCTCAAGAACGAAGGCATCTTCGGCGACCTCGGCAAACTCCAGGGACTGTTCGGCGTCGTGAAGAAGGACCTGGTCCTCGACAGCGCCTGGCAGGTACTGGACTTCGCCCAGCAAGCGCCCAACCTCACCGGTGGCAACGTCGAGTTCCACACCCTGCCCATCACCGGATTCGCCACCCGCAAGGGCGAATCGGTCAATCTCGTCAACGCCGAGAAGATAAAGGCGATCGTCCAGCAGACCTTCGCTCCCAGCCCAGCCTCGCCCGCCTCCGACGGCGGCGACTCCAAGGCCGGCACGAAGGCGGCGCCCGCCACCGTCGACATCCGCAACGGCAACGGAACCGGCGGCCTCGCCGACACCGAACTCACAGCCCTGACCGCGCTCGGCTACACCGCAGGCCAGACCGGCAACGCACCCTCCCAGGCCCACACCACCGTGGCCTACGGGGCAGGCGCGCAGCAGGCCGCCCAACAGATCGCGTCCCGCCTCAAGTCCGGTACGGCCACCCAGAGTTCCGCCGTCCCGGCCGGACACGTCCGCGTCACCCTGGGCCACGACTACACGCCCCCGGACAGCAAGGCTCCCTCGCCCGCTCCCAGCGACTCCGCTTCCTCGGTGGACAGCGGGGAGAGCGGGCCGGCGGTCAAGGCCGGTGGTGTGCCCTGCGTCAACTGACCCGGCGCAGTCAGCGTGCGCCCCCGAGGAAAGGGCATCACAGGCACAGGCAGCAGAGAGACATGGAAGTCCAGTACACAGCAGCGGGGAGGCACAGGAGTGAACGACAGGGTCAGCGGAGTGGTCCGCTGGTTCAACCAGGCCAAGGGATACGGGTACATCGACGGGGACGACGGCCGTGAGGTCCTGGTCCGCCGCGAAGCCATCGAGGGGGCGACCTTCCTCACCGAAGGACTGCGGGTCACCTACGTGGCGGTGACCGGGTCCGGCGAACTCCATGCAGAGCACGTCCACGTAGCAGAGCGTGTCCGCATGGCGGAGTGAACCCCTGGGACCCGCCGCATCGGCGGGTCCCAGGGCTCCCCCGGCGCCGACGGACTCCTGGTCATGCGCGCCCGCACAGGCGAAGGGCGCCGACCGTCCGACGCGGCGTGCCCGGCCGCCGGAGGTTGCTGGAGGGCCTGACCGGCAACATCTATTGCACAGTTGCGTAACTATATAGAGCGTGTGCAAGGCGTCTGCCTGTGGATGGCAGGGGTGGTGCCTACACTGAGAGCGCCCCCGGGCACGGGACGTGACCGGGACGCGACGGGAGGGTGACCGACATGGCAGCGGGCAGCGGCGAGTTCACCGACCCGTCCGCGGAGGTCCTGGCGGACGCCGCCGCGGCGTTCGGCCTGCTGGCCTCTCCCGCGCGCCTGCACATCATGTGGGCGCTGGCCCAGGGCGAGAGCGATGTGTCGGGGCTCGCGGAGCGGGTGGGCGGCGCGCTCCCCGCGACGAGCCAGCACCTGGCGAAGCTGAAGCTCGCCGGCCTCGTGGGCTCGCGCCGCGAAGGGCGCCGCCAGATCTACTACGCGGAGGACCAGGACATCGTCGCTGTCGCACAGTTGATGGTGCGTCAACTCGGGTGGGCCGCCCATCAGGCCCCCGAACGACTCCTGCGTTCCGTGGGGACCTGAGGCCGGGAGCGGTTCAACCCTCCGTCGGCAATGCGTTGGTCGCCGCCGCTCGAAAGCACATGGGCCGACCGGATGCACCGAGGGACGGAGCCGGCCCCGGTGCGGCACCGGGGCCAGGCTGCGGGTGGCGACGGCTACCAGTCGCCGCTGCCGAAGTCACCTCCCGAGTCACCGCCGGACCCGCCGCCACCGAAACTGCCCGAGAAGTCGGACGGGTTGAAGTCGGAGCCGCTGAACTCGCCCCCGCCGGGCAGGCTTTCGGGTCCGGCGAAGCCCGGTTCGGCGAACGCGTCCGGGGCGCTGATCAGGCTGCCGAGCACCGTGCCCACGAGCAGGCCGCCGAGGATGCCGCCTGCGCCGCCGAAGTAGCCGCCCGCCCACGGGGCGTAGGCGGGGCCGGCGTTCCAGTACGGCTGCGGGCCCTGGTCGGTGTGGACCATCCGGGCCTCGGGGTCCTCCCCGGAATTGACGCGTGCCACATCGGCGGCGCAGGCGGGGACGGGGCGCGGGGCGCCGCCGACCGGGGCCCACTGGACGTCGATGGCCGAAGGACCGTGGCGGGGGTCGAAGAAACACGGCACCCGGCGCTCGGGCAGCGGCGCGCCATTGCGGCGGGCCGCCAGGGTCGCCAGCGCGAAGCGGCCGTCGGCCAGGGTCTCGGTCACCGGCTGCACATCCTGCGGCCGGGTGGCCGCCGCCATCTGCTCCTTCGCCTTGTCATAGGCGTCGAGGGCGTGCTCGTAGTCCTTGCGCATCTCATCGGTGGCGCCGGGCTCCGACGGCGTGAAGGCCAGCCGGTCGAGTTCTTCGGCGTACGCGGTGATGTCCTCGTCCACCACGGTGCGCAGGGCGTCCAGTTCGGCGCGCTCGCGCTCCTCGCGCTTCTTCTTCGACCGCCTCAGCAGGGCGTATCCGGCGCCGCCGCCCACGACGAGCACTCCGCCGACGGCCAGCCACGCGATGGTCGCCGAGCTGTCCCCGCTCCCGCCTGTCCAGGAGCCGGGAGCCTTGCCCTTGGCCTGGTGGAGGGCCTGGTCGACGAAGCTGTTCAGCTCTGCCTTGGCGTCGTGTGTGGAGGACCGCTTGACCGCGCCCACCAGGTTCTGGACGGCGTTCTTGGCCATCACCTGCCGGTCGGCTCCGGCGTTGAAGCCGTCGCCGAGCCGGATCGCGTACAACCCGGTGATACCGGTGAGCGAGCGCACGTCCTGGAGCACGCTGGCCGACGGGAATTCGGTGCTCTGCGGCAGGACGGCCACGAAGACCGGCCTGCCCGCGTCCTTGATCTTCTTCGCGAGCGCGTCGGCGTCGGGCTTCGGCAGCTGGCTCTCGGCCCGTGGATCGACGTACACGGGGCTCTTCTTGAGCGCGTCGGCCACCGTAGCCGTGCCGCTCGCCGCGTGCGCGGGTATGGGAACGAGGACGGCGGCCAGCGCGAGCAGCAGCCCGGCCAGGGCCGTGGCCGGGCCGGGTCGTGCGGCCCGGGGGTAGGCGGGCATGTGAGGTTCTCCTCTTGTGCGTCGGGCGGGTGGTACTCGTACTCAGCCGTACGAGAGGTTGGAGCAGGGGTCATCGTCGGCGGAACGGGCCCTTCCCCTCACGCTGGAGGGCAGCGTGTCGGGGGTCGGTGAACTCGCAGGCACCGCCGACGGGTTGGCCTGCGGCCTGTCGGCGGAGGTCTTGCCGAGGATCACGGTGTCGCCGGGGGCGGTGGACGGCTGGAGTTCCGCGCCCGGAAAGCGGCGGGCGAGTGTCTCGGCCCGGGCCTTGCGGCCGGGGCCGTAGGTGATGACCGTCACCTGGTGGTCCTGGCGTTGGGCCGTCGTGGTGCCGGTGACGGTGAAGCCGTGCTGCTTGAGCGCGTCCACGGCGCGGGTGGCCAGGCCGGTGACGGTGGTGGCGTTGAACACGGCGACTGGGATCCCCTTGCCGGACACGAATTCCGGGGCGCTCGGCGACGGGGACGGGTCACTGGCCTGGTCGCGTGGAATGGACACGGCGACGGCGTGCTTCTGGTCGGCGTGGGTGTGCGGCAGGAAGGCGGTGTCGGAGCGGGCGATGTCATTCTTGTTCCCGCCGCCCAGGTCGCTGTTGCCGTCAGTCCGTGCGGCCGTTCCGACGACCAGCACGTTCGAGCCCCTGTTGGAGGCCGCGGCCCCGCTACCAGCCCGACGCCGACCCGACACCTGATGGCTGCCTGCCATGTGAGTGCCCCTTGTCCGTGCGGTCTATAAAGAACGAGGGGGAGGACGCTTGATCCCACCCCACAGTTGTACAGTTGCGCAATGTAGCAATCTTTCCCGTGGGCGCGGCACTGCCGATGCGCCCGCTCGATGAAGAGGAAGGCGGTCGCGGGATGTTCCGCAATGCGCTGGAGCCGTGGCATCTGCTGATCCTGGTGGCCGTGCTCGTCCTGGTGTTCGGCTCGAAGAAGCTGCCGGACGCCGCCAGGGCACTGGGCAAGTCGATGCGCATCCTCAAGAGCGAGACCAAAGCCATGAAGGAAGAAGGCGGCACGCCCCCGACGGCATCGTCCGCGTCAGACCCGGCCACGCCCGAAGCGCCGCGCACCATCCAGGCCGCCCCCGGAGATACCGCCTCGGCCCGCCCTGTCACACATGGCTCCCACGACGCGCACTGACCCCTCCGTCAGCGGGTCACACGCTGGCTGTCATGTCCGCAGCACAGTGGTTCGTCCTGCACTCGTTGGTCGCGGGGCAGACATGGCGGAGTGGTTTCCGTAGGCGAGCGTCGCCGCCATGGTCGCCTCCACGGCCACCCGCTCGCTGTCGGCGTGGAACTGTGGAGGCTGACGGTGACGTCATGCGCTGGAAGCCGTACGGAACGCCTGCCCGGAGATCGCCGTTGCTGCCGAAGTTGGACTCGGCACTACAACAGGCCGATGTTGGTGAGCGGGACGTTCCAGTCGTTGCTCTCGACATGGCCATGGCCGTCCTGAGCCGCGGCCGGTACCGCGAACAGCATCAGCCCGGCGACGACAACGGCCAAGACAGTGACGACATGACGCTTCACAATTCCTCCTCGACGACGACAGTACCGACCGCCCCGCCCCGCTCCGAGCCGGCGACCCTCGCCCGCCCGGCCGTGCAGCCCAGCCTGCGGATTCAACCGCTCGGTGGTGACAATCCCCCTCGCCGCGCTGCCGGCACCGGCCGCTCCCTGGTAAGGACTCCGGTCCGTATCGCAGCCCGTCGTCGCGCGCTCCTCAAGTTGAACTGCCCGTTCACCAGGGGGACTTGCGCGGTGGCCTGTCGCTTGTTCAGGGAGCAGTCACCGACGTGCATGCACGCCCCGGGCAAGCACCGCCGCGTTCACGCCCCTTGACCAGCTGCACCACCCGCCGGGGCATGACCGCTGCATGCCCCGGCGCGTACGCGAAGCGGGGCATGCAGCAACTGTCGAAACCGGCATCCATCTCAGCGCACCCCGGTCCAGGCCGGTGGTACCAGGGGCGTTACGGCGCACCCCTGGACCCGCTCGGGCGCGGCAATCTCATGCGCGGATGCGGGTTCCGTCGTGGTTCATGTCCGTGAGCACGTGACACAAGGGATCTACCTGGAACCGTACTCGGGCGCGGAGTAGGAGTCGCCTTCGAGGCGTAGGGCAGTTGAGTCTATGGGGTGCCGCGCCACGTGGCCACGGCGTTGGCCTGCGAGTTGGCCACCGCAGTGCCCCACGTGGCCACGGCGTTGGCCTGTGAGTTGGCCACCGCAGCGACCCGCGGAGAGGCGCTATAGCCGTCGGCGAAGCTGACGCCGACACCGAGGGCGGACAGCCCCGTGACCGCTGCGACAACGACGGCAGCGCGCTGAAACTTGCGCATGGTTTGGCCCTTTCTTACCTGGGCGTGAAGCCCTGGGTTGACTGCTCAGCAGGAAGATATATGTAAGGATTGCGGCAATTTGGGATCTTTGATCCTCCCTGCGTCGTGTCGGTTCATGGCGAGACGCTCTTCAGCAGGTCCGAGAAGCCCCGTTCAGGGCAGGTGGGTTGGCAGTCCCCGTATGGGGTGGAGGCCGAGATGGCCGTGCGGCGGCTCGGGTATCCGACAGATCTGTCCGACGCAAAGTGGGCGGTGTTGGCGCGGCGCTCGCGTTCGCCACAGTCGGCTGGACCGCAGTGGCTCGGCATCCGATGCGACAGGTGTCCTGTTTTCCACCCGGACAGCTGCGGATACCGGCCCGGACGGTCCGCATCGGACGCGGTGGAGAAGTGCCGGGACCGCTGTTGGAAACGGGACCGGGTGGTCGAGTTCGACATCTCCCAGTTCTTCGACAGCATGCCCCGGGACCTACTGGTCAAGGCGGTGGAAGTGCACACCGACGCCGAGTGGGTGAAGTGTCTGTCCGGAGGTGGCTCGCCGCCCCCGAAGCCACGAGGGGAACGGGCAGCGACCGGCGGGCTTCCTGCCATTCCGCCTCGGTCATGTCGTAGGTGTAACACCGGGCCCGGTCCGGATAATCGCCACGCCACCGAACCGGTGAGCGAGGCAATCGCACTGCGACACGCGGGAGTTGGACGCGACGGGCGTGGTCACGCAACACCGCGGCGACGGGGCCTCCTCGGTGCTTTTGAGCTTCGCAACTCCGAGCTACCAAGAGGCCCCTCCTTCATGCGCTGACACCGCAGCGATCACCCGGTCCAGAACCCAGTTCGACTGATCAAGCCCGCCGACCGGTAAGCGGAAGCTTCTTGGAGCCAGCACCCTGCCCTCAATCCAGGCAGAATTCGTTCCCCTCCGGGTCGGTCATCACAATGGTCCCCTTGTCCAGGGCATTGGGCTCAAGCCGGTACAGCCGCTTCGCTCCCAGCCCCTCCAGCCTGGTGGCCTCCTCCTCCAGCGTGGCCATCCGCTCGTCCCCGGTCAGGCCGGGTGCTGCGCGCACATCCAGGTGCAAGCGGTTCTTCGCCGTCTTTCCCTCCGGGACCTTCTGGAAGAACACCCGCGGCCCCTTGCCGTCCGGATCCGTGATGGCCGACCGGTCGTTGTGGCGCTCAGGCGGCACCCCCCACGCCGTCAGCGCAGCCGTCCAGTCGGGGAAGCCCTCGGGCGGCGGCTGGACGCGATAGCCCAGCGCCTGAGCCCAGAACGCCGCCTGCGCGCCCGGATCGGCGCAGTCGTAAGTCACCTGGAATTCCTTGGCCATGCCGCCTCCGACCACTCGAAACCTGCCCACGCCCTCGCCCCGGTCACCTCCCGGAACACACCGCCATCCTCGCACCGCCCTCTGACAAGCCGCTCGCCGACCTTGAGGCGACCCCCGGAGTCCATAGGTGTCACCTGAGTCGACCGTCGACCCGCTCTCTCGACCCAGGTCCGCATCGACGGGCGCGTAAGCGAGGTAGTAGTTCGCTGGGGTCGGAGAGGCTCCGGCGGGCCATCACCCGGCGGTGGTGGGTTGGTGGGTCCGGGTCGAAGACGATGTTGACGGGGAGCTTCGCCGCCGCCCAGTCGAAGACGCGTGGTCCCTTGGCGCCTTGGCCACAGGACAGGGTCTGCCAGGCGCCGGCCGGGGCGTCGTCGATGAGCTCATCAATGCGCCAGACGCCAGCCAGGCACTTGATCTGCTGGGACTTGGGGACGGCCACCACGCAGCCGAGGTTGTGTTGTTCGAGCAGGCGGCGGAAGGACCAGTCCTGTCCGTAGGCCTCGTCTGCGGTCACCCAGGCTGGCGGAAGGCAGGCCGCCAGACAGCGGCGGACCATGGCCTTGGCCAGCTCGCCTCGTTGGCGAAACCCCGGCCGTCGGGGATCTTGGCTGCCTGGACCGCTCACGGTCTGTCGTCCAGGACTTGGGAAGATGGAGCTCGCGGTCCACCAGGGCCCGACTCCAACTCCGCTGCCCAGCACTCGACTTCACCCATCACCACCATGACAGGACAACGAGAAGAACCAGCTCAGAACACGAATTCTCACTGGAGTACCAGGGGGTGTCCGGCGGGTCATGGCCGGACACCCCCTAGTTCACGCCATGGCGGCGCGGATGTGGGGAAGTGTCGCGGTGCGTTGATATCGGCCTCGTTCACGCCCGCCGTCGTTCTCCTCCCGTGAGAACGTCGCCGTGAGTTGCCTCATGGCCGCGGCCCTTCATTTGCGGGTTCCAAAGGCGCTGGAACGGCTCTCCGAGCAGCCTCGGCGCCATCTCCCCGGCGCCGCACTTCCAGCCACGCGGGCCGGAAGTCCACTCTGTGGCCCGACCGCACTTGCCATCGATTTGGTGGTGCGTTCCGCGTGTTCCATGATGTGAGTGGGGATCAGGCATGGCTCACACCTGCGAACTGCAGGGCACACGTGCATTGTTGACCAGTCAACAGATGAGGTCGGGGGACCGTCACGCCGTGGATGCCACCTATTTCCTTTCCCTTTCAACTTTCATCTCCAGGTAAAGGCAGCATGCCCGTCCAGCGGTTTTCAGACCTCGTGCGTTTCGCCCGAGACTGCTCCCCTTTCTACGCCGACCTCTACGCAGACCTGCCGCCCGAGGTGAACCGCCTCACCGATCTGCCCGTGGTGGATCAGAACGCGTTCTGGGCCGCAAATACCCTGCACGACAACCGCGTCCTGACCGCCCCCCTGGCGGAAGCCGTCGTGTTCAAGACGGGCGGCACCACCGGCACGCCGCGCTTCTCCTGCTACACCCGGGAGGAGTGGCGCGAGTTCGTCACGGCGTTCGGCGCCGGCCTCGTCGACGCGGGTCTGCGGCCCGGTCATCGGGTGGCCGATCTGTTCTACGCCGGTGAGCTCTACGCGAGCTTCCTGTTCGTCCTGGACTCGCTCGCACACGCTCCCGTGGCCAACGTACGCCTGCCCATCGGCGGCGGAGCCCCCCTGGAGTCGACGGTCTCGGCCCTCCAGGACTTCGGCGCCCACGTCGTCGCCGGTACGCCGACCACCCTGTGTCGGCTCGCCGAGCACCTGACGTCGGCGGGCCGCCAACTCCCGCAGGTCGAGCTCCTGTTCTTCGGTGGCGAGGCGCTCTTCTCCGACCAGCGTCGCCTCCTCGCGGGCGGCTTCCCCAACGCCGTACCGCGTTCGCTCGGCTACGCCAGCGTCGACGGCGGCCTGCTCGGCAGGCCCGTCGACGGCCCGGACACGCGCACGCACCGGCCGTTCACCCCGCACACCGTCGTGGAGATCCTCGACGAGACGACCGGCGAGCCGATCCGCGAGGCGGGCCGTCCCGGGCGGGTCGTCGTCACCCAGCTCTTCCGCAGCCTCATGCCCGTCATCCGCTACCCCGCCGGCGACCGCGCCGAGTGGACCGACACCGAAGGCGGGGCGTTCCGCATCCTGGGCCGCGCCGAGGAAGGCGTACGCGTCGGGCCTGTCTCGCTGTACTGGGACGACGCCACGAGCGCCGTCGTCGAAGCCGACACTGACGGCCTCGTCACGGGCACGCAACTCGTCGTACGCCGCTGGGCGGGTCGCGACGGCCTGATACTGCGCCTGGCCACCGCCCCCGGGCACGACCCGGGCACACTGGACGTCCTGGCCAAGGCGGTCGTCACCGGACTGAACACCGCCCGGCCGCTCTACCCCGACAGCGTCGCCACGGGATTCGTCCACCCCGTCGGCGTCGAGTGGACCCGTCACCGCGACCTCGTCGTCAACTCCCGCTCCGGCAAGCTCGTCCGCGTCCTCGACGAGAGGCCGACCGCATGAGTACCCCGACGGCGGCCCCCGGCCGCCGGCTCCCGCTCGTCCTGCGCAACCGCGCCTTCGGGACGGTATGGCTGGGCCAGGTGCTCACCCAGGCCGGGACGCGCATGTTCCAGGTGGGCACCTCCTGGTGGCTCATCGGCTACGCGGCCACCGGCGACGGTGGTCTCGCGGCCGGGTTGCTCATGGCCCTCAGCACCCTGCCCGCCGTGGCCCTGGCCCCGCTCGTCGCCCGCGCCATCGCCCGCCGCTCCCGCCGCTCGCTGCTGCGCGCCGCGGCCGCCGGCGCGGGAACGGCCGCCGCGGCACTCGCCGTCTGGGCCGCCGCGAGCGACCTGCCGGTCGTCGCGGTCTACGCGGCGGCTCTGGCCCTGGCGACCTGCCAGGCCTTCTTCGACCCGTGCCTGACCACCTCCGTGCCCGAACTCGTGGACGACGAGGACATCGAGGCGGCCACCGGCTTCGAACTGTCCACCCAGTCGCTCGCGAGCCTGGGCGGCGCCCTGCTCGGCGCCCTCGTCGTGGACGTGGCCGGCGTGGCCGGCCTCGCGGCGGGCTGCGCCATCGCCTACGGCACGGCCGCGGTGCTCATCACGACCGTCCGCTTCCGCACCCCGCCCGACGGCACCGCGCCGGCCGAGCCCGCCCCGTACTGCGCCACCGCCCCGCGGCGGACGCTGCGTCAGATCCTGGGCGCGCTGCCGTACGTCCGCGCCATCCTGCTCTGCTTCACCGCGGCCAACCTCTTCACCACCGCCGTCTTCGTCGTCATGCCGCTGTACACGGCCACGGTCCTGCACGGCGACGGCGCCACCGTGTCCCTCCTGGAGGCGTCCCTCGGCCTGGGCACGCTCATCGGCTCCTTCACCGGCGCCCGGGTGCCCGGCCGTCCCCCGGTGGTCGGCTCCGCCTGCCTGGGCGCGATGGCCATCGCCCTCGCCGTCCCCGGCCTGATCGCCGCCCGGCCCGTCATCGCCGGCGCCCTGCTGGTGACGGGCTGGTGCGTCGGAGTGATCGGCGTCCGCTTCGTGGCCCTGTTCCAGCGCCTGGTCCCGGCCGCCGACAAACCCGCCTTCTTCGCTGTCATGCAGGCCGTGCTCGGAGCGACCTTCCCGGTCGCCTCGCTGCTGTTCGGACTGCTGGGCGACCACCTCTCCGCCCGGACGCTGTGTCTGATCCAGGCGGCCGGCCTGGTGCCCGCCGCCCTCGCCCTGCTCCTGCTGCCCGGGCATTCCCGTACGGCGGACGGACCCGGCGCCGAGCCCGACGACGAAACCGCCGCGCACCCGGCGCCGGCCTCCGCCCCCGCCGCCGGAGGCAGCCGATGACCGCCGTGATCGAGCAGGCCGCGCCGACGGACATCGCCGACCTCCGCCAGCTGTACTACGCCGTCTACGGACCCCACTACCCCACGGCGCTGGGCACCGACCCCGCCGAGATGTCCCGGCTCATCCGCGACCCGCACACCCTCTGGCTCGTCGCCCGCTGCCCCCGTACCGGCGCCCTCGCCGGTTCGGCCGCGATCCACGGCGAGGCCGGCACCCGCATAGGCCGCCTCGAAGGACTCGCCGTCCACCCGGACCAGCGCGGATCGGGGCTCGCCGGGCGGCTGACCGAGGCGCTGTGCTCCGCCACCCTCGACGCCGGGACCCTCGACTCGGTGTACGCCACCGTCCGGACGGTCAGCGCCGGACCCCAGCGGGTCGTGGCCCGCCACGGCTTCCGCCCGTTGGGCATCCTGCCCAACGCGGTCGACCTCGGCAGCCGGGAAAGCCTCGCGCTCTACGCGCGCCACTCGCCCGGGGTGCTGGACCGCCGGGTGCCCGTCGCCGAGGTGCCCGCCCTCCTGGCGCCGCTCCTGCGCACCGCCGGGGCGAGCCTCGGCATCAGCTACGCGGACGCCCGGCCCGCGGCGCCGCTGCCGCTGCCCGCCGGGCCCGGGGCCGCGCCACTGGAAGTGATCGACGCGCCGGCCTTCGTCCGCCGCCGCTTTCACGCGCACTTCCCCGACCGCGGCCGCTGGTTCTACCCGCTGCACACCCCGAACATCCTCCTCACCCCCGCCGACGGCGGCGGCTTCGAGGTGTACGCCTACCTCAACCGCACCGGGGGCTACTGCGCCCTGGTCGCCGCCCACCCCGACCCGGCGGCCGCCGCGGGGTGGCTGGAGCCGGTCACCCGTACCCTCACCCGCGCGGGCGCCGGCTACGTCGAGGCGCTCGTCCCGCTCGAACACCACGCCGCGCTGTCCGCCTTCGCCGCCCAGGGCTTCATCGCCGGGGCCGTGTACCCGGCCATGCGCCGGGACCGGGACGGCTTCCACGACTACGTGGTGATGTCCCGCACCACCGAGCACATCGACTTCCGCGGCGTGGTCGTCGACCCGCCGCTCCAGCCCTTCCTCGATTCCTATGTGTCGGCCTGGGCGTCGGCGCATCTGCCCTCACGTGAGGTCGCTCCATGACTCCCTCGAACCCCCATCTCGCCCCCGTCGACGTCCCCGACGCCGCCGCCCTCGCCCGGCTGCAGCAGCTCTGCGACCTCAGCGATCCCTACACCAGCGCCCTGGCGGAGGAGGAACTGTTCACCGGGGCCATGGCGGAGATCAACGCCTGGCACCGGGACCGGTCCCCGTTCTTCCGCGACCTCCAGGACGCCGGCCGCCGGGCAGCCGGCCTCCCCGGCCCGCCGTACGAAGCACCCCTGGTGCACGCGAACTTCTTCAAGCGCCACGAGGTCCTCTCCATCCCCCGGGACGACGTCCACCTGCACCTGACCTCCTCCGGCACCACCGGACAGAAGTCGCAGATGTTCTTCGACGAGTGGACGATCCGCTCCGCCCAGCGCATGGTCGCCCGCATCTTCGACCACAACGGCTGGATCACCCCCAACCAGTCGGTCAACTACCTGCTCTACAGCTACGAACCCGCCCGCGACCTCAACCTGGGCACCTCGTTCACCGACAACTACCTGTGCGACTTCGCCCCGGCCCGGCAGGTCGAGTACGCCCTGCGCGACACCGGCAACGGGCACGAATTCGACCCCTTCGGCTGCGTCGCCGCGCTGCGCCGCTTCGCCGAGGACGACGTCCCCGTCCGCATCCTCGGCTTCCCGGCGTTCCTCTGGTTCACGCTGGAGCGGATGCGGGCCATGGGCCTCCCGCCGCTGGAGCTGCCGGAAGGCTCCCTGATCATCCTCGGCGGCGGCTGGAAGGGCCACACCGACCGGCAGATCGGAAAGCACGAGCTGTACGCCCGCGTCACCGAGCAGTTGGGCGTTCCCTCGGAGCGGATCCGGGACACCTTCGGCTCGGTCGAGCACTGCGTCCCGTACATCGAGTGCGCGCACCACAACCTCCACGCACCCGTCTGGTCCCGCGTCTTCATCCGTTCCACCCGCACCCTCGAACCCCTCCCGTACGGCGAACGCGGCTACCTCCACCTGGTGTCCCCGTACATCACCTCCGTACCGGCGCAGAGCGTCGTCATGGGCGACCTCGCCTCGCTCCACCCGGGCGAGGAGTGCGACTGCGAGCTGACCACCCCGTGGTTCACCATCCACGGTCGAGCCGGAGTCAGCCGCAACCGCAGCTGTGCCGTGGCCGCCGCCGAACTGATGAAGGGAATGTCATGACCGACACCATCAACCACCACTACTGGCAGGGCGCCTTCATCGGCGACGACGAGGCCGCCGACCGGCTGGCCGCGCTGCCCGCCGCCGTCGAGGCCGCGCTCGCCGAGCCCCTCGACACCGAGACCGTCCTGGCGGCCTGCGACGCCCTCGCGCAAGCGCTGCGCGACCCCGACCACCCCGTCCGGGACCGGCTGGCGCCCCACCTGCCCACGGACGGCGCCGAGGAGTTGTACGCCGAACTCGCCGCCTTCCTCGACCGAGGCGCCCTCACCCGCAAACTCCGCCGCGAACTGGGCGGCACCGCCCCGCAGCGGCTGAACCGCCCCGACGCCAAGGAGACGGTCTACGAGGCCTGGGCGCCCGTCGGCCTGGTCGCCCACATAGCCCCCGGCAACGCCGCCACCGTTGCCCCGCTCAGCCTGATCGAGGGACTCCTCGCCGGCAACGTGAACGTTCTCAAGACCAGCAGCGCCGACACCCTCCTCGCGGCACACCTCCTCGCCGAACTCGCCGCGCAGGACCCGACCGGTGCCCTCGCCGAGCGCATCATCGTGCTGCGCTTCCCCTCCTCCCGCCAGGACTGGCTGCGCCTGATGTGCGCCCCCGCCGACGCCGTCGCGGTCTGGGGCGGCGAGTTGGCCGTGGCGGGCGTCGCCGCCCATGTCCCGGCCGGCTGCCGCCTCGTGGAGTGGGGACACAAGATCTCCTTCGCCTACCTCACCCGGGATGCCTGGGCCGACCAGGCGACCCTGAACGCCCTGGCCGAGGACGTCTGCCTCTTCGAGCAGCAGGCCTGCTCCAGCCCCCAGGTCGTCTACCTCGACACCGAGGACACCGGCGAACTCCACGCGTTCTGCGACCGGCTCGCCGCGGCCCTCGCCGCACGGCCGGCGCCCGCCGCGCAAGAGCTCGACCCGGCGGAGTACGCGGAACTGACCACGACCGAGCACCTCGCCCGGCTGGAGGAACACCTCGGCCTCACCCGCGTCCTCGCCGCCCCCGACGGCACGTGGCGCGTCATGGCCGACATCCGCCCGGCCCTCACCGCCTCCCCGCTGCACCGCACCGTCTGGGTCAAGCCGCTGCCCCGCAAGCACCTCATGGCGACGCTGCGCCCCATGCGCCGCTACCTCCAGACGGCGGGCCTCGCGGGCAGCCGCACCGACATCGCCGAACTCTCCACCCTGGTCCTGGCCGCCGGAGCCACCCGGGTCACGCCCATAGGCGCCATGACCGCCGGCTATTTCGGGGAACCGCACGACGGCGTCTACGCGCTGCAGCGCTACAGCCGCCGCGTCGCCGTCCAGGCCGACGAACGCTTCGCCACCACCGCCTGCCTCGACGACCTCGCCCGCCCGGTCGCCTTCCCCCGCCCCGCCGGGCCACTCCTTGACAAGGCCGCCGTCCGGGACCTCAACCTCGGTGTCGACCGGGGCGACGCCGAGCTGTACTTCCGCAGCGGAGGCAGCACCGGCACGCCCGCCCTGTCGCTCTTCACGTACGAGGACTACGACACGCAGATGCGGGCCGCCGCCCGCGGCCTGCTCGCCGCCGGCTACGACCCGGCGCGTGACCGCACCGCCAACCTCTTCTACTGCGGCGGCATGTACGGCGGGTTCATCAGCTTCTTCTCCATCCTGGAGCGCCTGGGCGGCGTCCAGATGCCGATGGCCGCGGGCCCCGACCACCGGGCCACCGCGGAGATGATCGTCGCGTACGAGGTGGACACGCTCTTCGGGATGCCCTCCTACCTCTGGCAGCTCCTGCATGAGGAAGCCGACCTCCTGCGCTCCTACGGCGGCATCCGCAAGATCTACTACGGCGGCGAGCACTTCACCGACGAACAACGCCGTGTCCTCACCGAGACGTTCGGCATCGAGGTCGTCCACTCCATCACCTACGGCAGCACCGACCTCGGCCCCCTCGGCTACCAGTGCACGCGCAGCACCGGCGGCGTCCACCACCTCCACGCCGACCTCCACACCCTGGAGATCGTCGAGGTCGACGCGGACCGCCCGGTGGCACCGGGGGAGACCGGCCGGCTCGTCTTCACCACCCGTGCCCGCCGCGGCCAACACCTCGACCGGTACGTCATCGGCGACCTCGGACGGGCCCTGCCCGGACGCTGCCCCTGCGGCAGCCACGCCCCGCGTTTCGAACTGCTCGGCCGGCTCGGCGAGGTGATGCGCGTGGCGACGTACTTCCTGAACTACCGCCGCTTCGCCGCCATCGCGGAGGAGCACCTGCGCTACAGCGGCGAGATGCAGGCCGTCCTGACCAGCGGGCCCGCCCGTGAGGGCCTCACCCTCCGGATGGAGCGGTCCCACGCCCCCGACCCGGACACGGCGCGCGACGCCTTCCTCGCCACCTACCCGGAGGTGCGCTCGGCGGTCGCGGAGAAGCTGCTCGACTTCACCGTCGAGACGGTCGACGGAGCCGCGCTGTTCCGCACGCCGACGAGCGGCAAACTGCCGGCGGTCGTGGACCGCAGGAACGGACAGCGGCCCCCGGACCTGCGCGCCTGACCCGTCGCCGTGGAAGTTCCACCTGTCGGGCCCCGCTCCGCGCCGAAGAGGATCCGGCGTGGAGCGGGGCCCATGTGCCCTGTCTCGCTCAGCGGTCCGCTGCCGGGCCGGTCAGGGCAGGATCTTCACCTCCTCGACCTGCGCGGCCAGTTGCATGGAGTACTGCATGAGCAGCGGGGCGATCAGGTCACCCGAGTCCACGTTCGCCGCCCACGGCGGGTTCCCCGAGGCGGCCCACCCCTGGTTGACGTCGAAGGTGACGCTCCTCCTCTGCTCCGTGCCCATGTCGATCAGCAGCCCCGGGGCGAACATCTGCACGATGACCGTGCCCACCCTGAACGGCTGGGTGGCGAAGGTGAGGAGGACCCGCTCCACGGGGATGAAGGTGGCGGAGTTGAGGCCGTGGAGTGTGACTGCGCACAACGGCGCAGCCGGCTGGCCGGGCTGGGCCTGTGAGACACCGACCGTGAACTGCTTGGTGCGGGTGTTGATGAGGCTGACAAGACCGGCCTGCCCACCCGTCGAAACCTCACCGATCCCCAGATCGGAGATGATGGTGAACTTCTCCCCCAACTTGATGGGCTTGGAGTTCCGCCCGGTGACTTCGTAGCCCGGATTGATGGCAGTCGTCGAGCCGTATGCCGCGAAATGCCGCTCCCACGTGATCGTGGTTTCCGTGGAGTACGTGTCGGTGTTGAGCCACACCACCGGCGATCCGTTGGGGGTGGAACTCTGGACTCCCTTGAAGCCGTAGAGGCGGTATTTCCCCTGTTCCAGCGCGAGGGCCGTTGCGTCCGACATCGTGATGTCGATGTCGTAGCGTGATTCGGTCATGCACTTCCCCTTCTCCTGGCGGACACCTGACTGAGCACATCGATGCCTGCGCACGATGTGTCATGCCCCCGAGGGAAGACAGTTGAGCCCCCCGGTGGACAGGCCGAGTCTCCTGCTGACGATGAAGGGCGGCCAGGGACCGGATCGGCCAGCAACCGCAGGATGACGAGGTTCCAGCGGATCAGGCCAGCGGGCTTTCGGCGACACACCTCACGTTTCCTGCCCTTCGGCGGTCAAATGCCAATGTCAGTTGCTTTGTTGAATTGCGTAGATTCCAGCAGGGTGCGCTCAAGGGTGACCGAAGAACCGTCGCAGAAGCGGTGACGTGGAGACCCGTGCGGTAATCGTGGCGCGAGTGGGCGAGTGAAGTGTCCTGTTTACAAACACCCGGATGTGCGAGGAGCGCGAAATTCCAGTGAGCCCTGTGGGCACAGAAGGAGCGACAGGGGCATCGAGGGGCCGGGCTCCTGCACCACCCCCGGCTTCCCGAAGCCCACGTAGCGCACAAGGCTTGCCCGACGCCCCCACTTGCCATGTACCGTTCAGACACCCGAAGCGTGGACGTCCGCCGAACGACCGTCTACGCGCGAAGACTTGGCGCCCGCACCGCCTCTCCCCCTCACCTGGAGGTACGCCGGATGCTCGGATCGAGCAGGTCCCACCGCCCCAGATTCCGCCACCGCCGCATCACCGGCGCCCTCGCCGTCTTCGGCACCCTGATCGCCGGCACCGCCGTCCAGGCGGCCGCCGCGCCCGCCGTGACCGCGGCCACCCCCCACCGCGTCCTGTTCGACAACTCCAAGGCGGAGACCGCAGGCAACGCCGACTGGATCATCAGCACCAGCCAGCCCGACCCGCTGGCCGAAAACCCCGCCCCCTCGGCCGAGTCGGACTGGACCGGGGCACTGTCCTCATGGGGCGTGGCACTGCAGAAGACCGGCAACTACGCCCTGAAGACGCTGCCTTCGGGCAACACCATCACCTACGGCACCTCCTCGCCGCTCGACCTCAAGAACTTCGACACGTTCGTACTGCCGGAGCCCAACGTGCTGCTCACCGCGTCGGAGAAGACCGCGGTGATGCAGTTCGTCCAGAACGGCGGCGGGCTCTTCCTCATCTCCGACCACGCCGGCTCGGACCGCAACAACGACGGCGCGGACTCGGTTCAGGTCATCAACGACCTGATGACCAACAACAGCGTGAACAGCACTGACCCGTTCGGGTTCGCCGTGGATTCGCTCAACATCGTCACCGACAACCCGAGGGCCGTGAGCGATGCCGCCGACCCGGTCCTGAACGGCTCGTTCGGGACGGTGACCGGCAGCATCATCCGCAACGGCACCACCGCCACGCTCAATCCCGCCGACAACCCGGCCGTCAAGGGCCTGGTCTACCGCACCGGCTACTCGGGCAACACCGGCGCCTTCTTCACCACCAGCACCTTCGGCACCGGCCGTGTCGCCTACTGGGGCGACAGCTCACCCATCGACGACGGCACCGGCCAGCCGGGCAAAAAGCTGTACGACGGCTGGGACGACCCGGCGGGCACGAATGCCGCGCTCGCGCTCAACGCCAGCGAATGGCTGTCGGGAGCGGGCGGCAGCGGTGGCACCCCGACGCCGTGCACCAGCGCCCAGCTGCTCGCCAACCCCGGCTTCGAATCCGGCAGTTCGGGCTGGACGGCCACCAGCGGCATCATCAACAACAGCAGTGCCGAGCCCGCCCGCACCGGCGCGTACAAGGCCTGGCTCGACGGCAAGGGGACCGCGCACACCGACACGCTCGCGCAGACGGTGACGATCCCGGCCGGCTGCGCGGCCTCGCTCGGCTTCCAGTTGCACATCGACACGGCCGAGACCACCAGGAGCAGGGCGTACGACACGCTCAAGGTCCAGGTCCTGGACGGCAGCGGGACGGTGCTCGCCACCCTCGCCACGTACTCCAACCTGAACGCGGCGGGCGGCTACGCCCAGCGCACGTTCGACCTCGGCGCCTACGCGGGGCAGACGGTGACCCTCAAGTTCACCGGCACCGAGGGCTCCAAGCTCCAGACGTCGTTCGTCATCGACGACACCGCGCTCACGGTGAGCTGAGCACGAAGCGCCCGCCCCCGGCTCCGGCCGGGGACGGGCGCCGCGGCCCGCGGCACCGCTCAGCCCCGCAGGTGGACGGGGAGCGACTCCACCCCGTACACGATCGACAGCTTGCGGAAGGCGAGTTCCTCGGCCGGTACGGCGAGGCGCATCTCCGGAAAGCGGCGGACCAGGGCGGGGAAGGCGGCGCGCAGTTCCATCCGGGCGAGTTCGGCGCCGATGCAGCGGTGAATGCCGTAGCCGAAGGCGAGATGGCCGCTCGCCTTGCGGTGCGGGTCGACGCGGCCGTCGTCCGAGGCGAAGGCGGCGTCGCGGTTGGCTCCGCTGAGCGAACACAGCACCATGTCGCCCTTGGGGATGCGCACCCCCGCGATCTCGACGTCCTCGCGCGCGAAGCGCGGGAAGGCGAGCTGCACCACGGTGAGGTAGCGCAGCGCCTCCTCCACGAAGGTGGCGGCGGCCGCTTCGTCGTGCGCTATTCGCGCGAAGGCGTCCGGGTCCTGGAGCAGGACGAGGGAGCCGAGCGCCAGCATGCTCGCGGTGGTCTCGAATCCGCCGGTCAGCACACCGTCGGCGAGACCGGCGAGTTCGTCGTCGCCGACGCTGTCGCCGTGCTCCTTGACGATCATGCCGAGCAGTCCGTCGCCCGGGTTCTCGCGCTGCTTCTTGACGACGTCCCTGAAGTAGGACAGCGACGCGGACATCACGCCGAGCGGCGCGGTCGCCCCGCCGAACAGGTCGAAGCGCTCCATGGCGAGCTGCTGGAAGTCGTGGCGGTCCTCGTAGGGCACGCCGAGCAGCTCGCAGATGGTCAGCGAGGGAATGGGCAGTGCGAAGGCCTCCACGAGGTCGACGGGGCCGCTCGCGGCCTCCATGGCGTCGAGCCGCTCCGCGACGATGGCGTCGATGCGGGGGGCGAGCCGCCGCAGCCGGCGCATGGTGAACTCGGGCGTGAGGATGCGGCGCAGCCGGGTGTGCACCGGCGGGTCGCTGAATCCGAGGCCGCCGGGGTGCTGCTCCTCCTCGACGCCCGCATTGCCCGCCAGATGGGTGAAATCGTTGCTGAACCCGTCGGTGGAGCCGAGCACCGCCTTCACCGCGGCGTGGCCGGTGACCACCCAGGCGTCCATGCCGAAGGGCAGCGGGACCTTGCTGACCGGTTCCTCGGCCTGCCGCGCGGTGAGCTCGGGCACCGGGTCGAGTCCGTCCCGGCGCAGCGGCATGAGCAGGTCGTCGGGGAGCAGCGAGATCGTGCCGGGTCCGATGCCGCGCTTCTGGATCCTGGCAAGGTAGGTGCGCCCGAGCCACAGGGTGACTCGGGAACGGAGATTTACCCTCAAGGCGGACTCCAAGGACAAGTTGTACGGCCAGGACACCGGGTACGGACCGGGTCGCTCAGGATAAGTGGCCGAGGGCACCTCGCGATCCGCCAGGGGCCCTGCTCACGGGCAGTCCGCGGGCCTGACCACCGGTTCTCCGCCGGGCCCGGCCCGGCCGCGCGCCCGGGCCGGGGCATGGATTCCACCGCCCGTCGAGCGTCTTCACTGACGATGACGGGACTCAACTCGCCTGTCACACAAGGCGATCCAGGGTGTCCGGGGCTGGCTCCGTCCGACCAGGGAGGAACTCGTGCGCCTGCGCACCGTCGTCACCGCCGCGACCGCTTCACTGGCCGTCGCCGCCTCGGTGACCGTCACCGATGCGACCGCCGCCACCCGCCGTCGAACGGCGTCTCGCACGCCTGCTCCTCGTCCACCGCCATCGACGGCTTCTCGGACGCCTTGGACAAGACTCTGTTCCGCGGCCCGGTCGTCGGCGATTTGTCCGGTCTGGCCGTCGACACCGACGGTACGGTCGCCGCGCTGTCCGACCGTTCGCAGCTCTTCGCCCTGAAGGTGGGCAGGGGCCCGGCGGCGGCGCCGGTGCGGGTCGTGCCGCTCGCCGACGAGAAGGGCGCTCCGCTGGACTCGGAGGCCGTCGTCATCGACCGCGGCGGCACCCGTCTGATCACCTCCGAGGTGGAGCCGTCGGTTCGCCGCTACGACCTGGACGGCAAGCTCCTGGGACGGCTGCCGGTCCCCGGCGCGCTGCGGGTCGCCCCGGCCGGGCGTGCCACCGTCAACCTGACCTTCGAGGGGCTCGCCCTCCAGCCGGGCGGCCACACCCTGATCGCCTCCATGGAGGGACCCTGTCGGGCGACGGCAAGGACACTGCCGGACATTCACTCGTACGGTTCCAGACCTGGCACCGCGGCGGCCCGAAAGGTGACTTCCGGCTCGCCGGGCAGTACGCCTGGCGCGACGGCCGAGCAGCCGCAGCCCAACCCGCTGCTCGACGACATCGAGGGCACAGCCGTCACGGGCCGCACCCGGGACGGGCGGCTGCGGCTGCTCCTGGTCAGCGACGACAACGAGAACCCGAAGCAGATCGCCCGCCCGTACTCGCTGACGATCCGGCCGACCCGCCGCGTCTGACCCCTCCAACTGCCCTGCCCTTCGCGGGAGTTCACTGTCGGGCCCGCGCCGGGCAACGCAACCGCCCCGGCCGGAGAGATCCGGCCGGGGCGATGGGTGCGGAAGGCTTCGGTGCCTTCTGCCGGGTCAGGCGAGGGTGGCGATGGCCTGGTTGAAGGTCGCCGACGGGCGCATGACCGCGGACGCCTTGGCGGCGTCCGGCTGGTAGTAGCCGCCGATGTCGACCGGCGAGCCCTGCACCGCGATGAGCTCGTCGACGATGGTCTGCTCCTGCTCGCTCAGCGCCGCGGCCAGGGCCGCGAACGCCTCCGCGAGCTTCGCGTCGTCGGTCTGCCTGGCCAGCTCCTGCGCCCAGTACAGCGCCAGGTAGAAGTGGCTGCCGCGGTTGTCGATGCCGCCCAGCTTGCGGCTCGGCGACTTGTCCTCGTTGAGGAAGGTGCCGGTGGCGCGGTCGAGGGTGTCGGCGAGGATCTGGGCGCGCGCGTTGCCCGTCGTCGTCGCCAGGTGCTCGAAGCTGACCGCGAGCGCGAGGAACTCGCCCAGGCTGTCCCAGCGCAGGTAGTTCTCCTTGACCAGCTGCTGGACGTGCTTGGGCGCGGAGCCGCCGGCGCCCGTCTCGAAGAGGCCGCCGCCGTTCATCAGCGGGACCACCGAGAGCATCTTGGCGCTGGTGCCCAGCTCCAGGATCGGGAACAGGTCGGTCAGGTAGTCGCGCAGCACGTTGCCGGTGACCGAGATGGTGTTCTCGCCGCGGCGGATGCGCTCCAGGGAGAACGCGGTCGCCTCGACCGGCGACATGATCTCGATCCGCAGGCCCTCGGTGTCGTGCTCGGCGAGGTAGGTGCGGACCTTCTGGATGAGGGTGGCGTCGTGCGCCCGGCCCTCGTCCAGCCAGAACACGGCCGGGTCGCCGGTCGCGCGGGCGCGGGTGACGGCGAGCTTGACCCAGTCCTGGATGGGCAGGTCCTTGGTCTGGCAGGCGCGGAAGATGTCGCCCTCGGCGACCTCCTGCTCCAGCACCACGGTGCCCGCGGTGTCGACCAGGCGGACGGTGCCCGCGGTGTGGATCTCGAAGGTCTTGTCGTGGCTGCCGTACTCCTCGGCCTTCTGCGCCATCAGACCGACGTTGGGCACGGAGCCCATGGTGGCCGGGTCGAAGGCGCCGTGCGCACGGCAGTCGTCGATGACGACCTGGTACACGCCGGAGTAGCTGCTGTCCGGCAGGACCGCGAGGGTGTCGGCCTCCTGGCCGTCGGGGCCCCACATGTGGCCGGAGGTGCGGATCATGGCCGGCATGGAAGCGTCGACGATGACGTCGGACGGCACGTGCAGGTTGGTGATGCCGCGGTCGGAGTCGACCATGGCGAGCGCCGGGCCCTCGGTGAGCTCGGCTGCGAAGGCCGCCTTGATCTCGGCACCGATGTGCGGAACCTTGTCGAGGCCCTTGAGGATGGCGCCGAGGCCGTCGTTCGGGGACAGGCCGGCGGCGACCAGCACGTCACCGTACTTGTCGAACGTCTTCGGGAAGAAGGCGCGCACCACGTGGCCGAAGACGATGGGGTCGGAGACCTTCATCATCGTCGCCTTGAGGTGCACCGAGAACAGCACGCCGTCGGCCTTGGCACGGGCGATCTGCGCGGAGAGGAACTCGCGCAGCGCGGCCACGCGCAGCACGGACGCGTCCACGACCTCGCCCGCGAGGACCGGTACGGACTCGCGCAGCACGGTGGTGGTGCCGTCAGCCGCCGCCAGCTCGATCCGCAGCGAACCGGCCTCGGCGATGACCGCGGACTTCTCGGTGGAGCGGAAGTCGTCGGCGCCCATGGTCGCCACGTTCGTCTTCGACTCTGAGGTCCAGGCGCCCATGCGGTGCGGGTGCGCCTTGGCGTAGTTCTTGACCGACGCGGGGGCGCGGCGGTCGGAGTTGCCCTCGCGCAGGACCGGGTTGACGGCGCTGCCCTTGATCTTGTCGTAGCGCGCGCGGACGTCCTTGTCCTGGTCGCTCTTCGGGTCGTCCGGGTAGTCCGGCAGCGCGTAGCCCTGCGCCTGCAGCTCGGCGACGGCCGCCTTCAGCTGCGGAATGGACGCCGAGACGTTCGGCAGCTTGATGATGTTGGCCTCGGGCGTCTTGGCCAGCTCGCCAAGCTCGGCGAGCGCGTCGTGGATCCGCTGGCTCTCCTCGAGGAACTCGGGGAAGCTCGCGATGATGCGCCCCGCGAGAGAGATGTCACGGGTCTCCACAGTGACGCCGGCGGTCGAGGCGTACGCCTGGATCACTGGCAGGAACGAATGCGTCGCCAGGGCCGGCGCCTCGTCAGTGTGGGTGTAGATGATGGTCGAGTCAGTCACCGGGTGCTCCGCTCCACGTCTGCAACATTGCTCGACATCAAGATATCTCGTGATCGCCCCGGGTCACGACGGGGCCCCGCCGCCGGGCGACAGGGGGCCGGCGGATCGGGGGCCCGGTTCACGGGCGTACCGCGCGCGCCTCGAAGCGGCCCCGGCCCAGCTCTATGACGAAGGAGACCCGCTGCCCTTCGGAGAGCGTCCGGGTCTCCCCCTCGATGTCCTCGCGGCGCACATGGATGGCGTCGTGCTGCCCGAGCGGCACGACGAATCCGTAGCCCCTCTCACGGTCGAAGTACTGGACAATCCCTTCGCACCGCTCGCTCATTGCCTCCATGACCTCACTCCTCGTGAACCCAGCGGGTTCCCCCTTTCCCGGAGCGCACGACCTGTCGCACGCCGGAGCGAACACGCTCCTCACTGGTGGATATACCGCTACGCCCGAGGTTTGATGCCCGCGCCGTACCTCCCGGGGAGGCCTGATCACGCGGACGCGCGGGAGGCGTGTCGCTGCTGCGACCGATGCCGTCCCGCACGTTCCGGACCCCGCGGACGCGCGGGCGGCGTAAGGCCCGCGTCAATTCGGGCGGGCGGTCCGTCAGCGGTCCATCAAGGAGCGGCGACACATGGGGTGCGGACCCCTAGCGTCCCGTCCATGGGACGACGGACCACCCGCAGCGTGGCGGGACGCGGCACCACACCTGTGCGGGCGGCCGAAGCGGTGGTGCACGACACCACATGGGCGGGCGAGGCCCGCTCGGCGGCCGGTTGCGCGGCGCTGCTCCTCGCGCTGCTGTACGTCATCGACACCGCCGCCGGGACCCTGACCGTCCCGCGCGGCGTGCTGTGGACCGCGTTCGCCGTCCTGCTGTTCGCCGTGCTCTGGCCCGCCCGGGTGTCGGTGGGCCGGGGTCGGCTCGTCTCGCGCGGGCTGCTGCGGCGCACCGAGGTGCGCACCGACCGCCTGGTCTCGGTGCGCTGGTCGGACGGCGTGGCCCAGCGTCTCGTGCTGCGGGACGTCGAGGGCAACCGGGCCGAGATCGACCCGAAGGTCCTCGTCGCCAATCCCCCGCTGTGGCACCTCCTCGACGCGGACGCCCGCACCAGCCTCGACCGGGGCGTGCTCCGCTGCGGCGAGCGGGCCCTGCGGCAGATGGCGGCCCGCGTGGACCGCGAAACGGCCCGCACGGTGTTCAAGGTCTCGGGCCTCGGGTAGCCGACCTCCCGGGGCCAGGGGTGAACTCCCCTACCCAGTAAGGCAGTCGGGGCAGACGCCGGTGAGTTCCAGGGTGTGTTCCACCTCGGCGAAACCGGAGAGCCGCGCGATGCGGTCGGCCCAGCTCTCGACGGCGGCGGAGTCGACGGCCAGGCTCATGCCGCAGAGCCTGCACAGCAGGTAGTGCCGGTGTTCGGCGGTGGGGCGGTGCCGGAAGAGGCGTTCGCCGCCCCGGTCGCGTACGACATCGGCGCGGCCCGCCTCGGCAAGCCCACCCAGTGTGCGGTAGACGGTGCTCAGGCCGATGCCCGAACCGGCGGCTCGCAGCGAGGCGTGCAGGGTGCGGGATCCTACGAAGCCGCCCGCTTCGATCAACGCCTGGAGCACGACGGCACGTTGTGTGGTCCGTCTGCCGAGCAGCGTGACCTCGTCGGACGATCCGGCCGTCATGCCGGTGCCCTTGTGGTGCGCACAGACAGGGCGGCGCGGGGACGTCGTACCGCGGCGAGCGCGGCCGCATACCCGGCGGTGGCGACGGCCATGATGGCGAAGCTGGGCGGCAGTTGAGGCACCGTATAGCTGAGGGTGAGGCCCGCCCACATATAGGCGACACCCAGTGCGCCGGACAGGGCGAGCGCCCGGTAGGGGCGGTCGGTGAGGCGGTGGGCGGTCCCGGCGGGTGCGGCGAGCAGGCCGAGCAGCAGCAGCGAGCCGACCGCCTGGGTGGCTTCGGCGGCGGTGGCGCCGACCAGGGCCAGGAAGACGATGCCGAGGACGCGTACCGGCACCCGTCGTGCGGCGGCCACCGCCTCGTCGACGGACGCGAACAGCAGGGGGCGGGCCATGACGAGCAGGGCGAGGGCGAGGCCGGCCGCGATGGCCGCGGCGAGCCAGGCCTGCCGGGCGGACAGGCCGAAGACGGAGCCGAAGAGCACTGTGACCCCGGCGGTTCCGTCGGTCGCTCCACGGCTGGTGGTGTAGAGGGTGAGAAAGAAGACGCCGAGGCCGAGGATCCAGGAGAAGACGCTGCCGATGGCCACGTCGTCCGCCCGGCCGCGTCCGCCGAGCGCGCCGATGACCACCGCGAGGAGCACCGTCGCGCCGAACAGGCCGAGGCGCGGGTCCCAGCCGATCGCGAGCGCGCCCAGCGCGCCGGCGAAGGCCACATGGCTGAGGGCGTCGCCGGTGAACACCTGGGCGCGCAGCACCAGGAAGTGGCCCGTCAGGCCGGCCGCCAGGGCGATGGCCGTACCCGCGAGGAGGGCGTGGGTGAAGTAGGGGTGGGAGAAGGCGTTCACCCGGCACCTCCTGGCAGTGGCCGGCGCCGTCCGGTGGCGGTGAGCGCGCGGCCCAGACGGGCCGCCACATAGCCGGCGAAGGCGAAGGTCGTCACGTAGAACCCGATCGGATAGAGGGAGTAGTACGCGGTGATCAGCCCGGCCCACGTCACCACGACGGCGATCAGCACCGAGACGAGCAGGCCGGCGGCGGGCCGCGCGGTCAGTTGCTGGGCGGTCGCGGCGGGCATGACGAGGAGGGCGAACACCAGCAGGGTGCCGGTGATCTGGCCGGCCTCGGCGGTGGCCACCCCCAGGAGGAGCAGGAAGGCGACCGACAGCGCCCGTACCGGGACTCCGCGCGCGGCGGCCACGTCGGGGTCTGCGGAGGCGAACAGCAGGGGCCGTCCCAGGACCGCGAGCACCCCGAGTGCGACGGCCGCCACCACGGCGAGGACCGTCACCTGGGCGGTCGTGATGCCCAGAAAGCTGCCGAACAGCAGGGAGTTGATCCCGCCGAGGAATCCCTTGTAGAGGGATACGAAGAGGAATCCTGAGGCCAGCAGGAAGGCCTGTACGGTGCCGGTCAGCGCCGACTCCTGGCCCCGGCCGCCCTGTCCGGCCCGTGGTATCGCGGCGATCGCGAGCGCGCCCCCGACGCAGAACGCGAAGTAGCCGAATCCGGCGGCGACTCCGAGCAGGGTGGCGCAGGCCGCGCCGGGGAAGCTGATCACGGCCAGGGTGTGCCCGGCGAAGCTCTGCTTGCGCAGCACCATGTACCAGCCGATGACGGCGGCCAGTACGGCGACCACCGTGCCCGCCCGGAAGGCGTTGACCATGAAAGGGAACGCCCAGATCTGCTGGAGGTCGGTGACCGGGTTCCACGACCAACCGGTGTTCGCGTCGGCCCAGTTCACGGCAGGTGCCGATCGGTGTGTGCGGCGGGCGCCTCCGGCTGGCCGACCACCACCAGGCGTCCGTCACTGGTGTGGAGCACCTCCACGGGTGCGCCGTACAGGCGCGAGAGGGTCCCTGTGGTGATCACCTCGTGGGGGCGGCCCGCCACCGCGCCGCCCTCGGCGATGTACACGACCCGGTCGAGCCACGGCAGTATCGGATTCACGTCGTGGGCGACCATCACCACACTCACTCCTTCCTCCCGGCAGATCCGGCCGATCAGGGCCGCCACCGCCCCCTGGTGGGACAGGTCCAGGCTGTCCAGCGGCTCGTCGAGCAGCAGCAACTCGGGTCTGCGGACGAGCGCTTGGGCGATGAGCAGCCGCTGCTGCTCACCTCCCGAGCAGGCGCCGATCGGCCGGTGGGCGTACGCGGTGGCCCCGACGAGTTCGATGACCTCGGCGATGCGCTGCCGTTCCGCGCGGCGCCGGGCGCTGAAGCGGGCGGGCAGCGGAAGCGGCACGCCCCAGCGGTCGCCGTCCAGGCCGAGCCGCACGATGTCGGTGCCGCGGATGCGCAGACTGGCGTCGAAGCTGCGGCGTTGCGGGAGGTAGCCGATGTGCCGGCTGGCCCGTCCGGGCGCACGGCCGAGCACCCGCACCTCTCCCTCGGCGGCCGGCAGCACCCCGAGCAGGACCTTCACCAGCGTCGACTTCCCGGCTCCGTTCGGGCCGAGTACGGCGGTGAACTCGCCTGCCGCGATGTCGAGTTCGACCCCGGACCACAGGGTGCGGCCGCCGAGCCGGACCCCGGCGCCGCGCAGCGACACCACGGCCCGGGCGGCTTCGGCGGGCCCGCTCTGTGCCGGGACCCCGTGGTGGCGCACCACATCACTCACCCGCGTCACGGGCTTCACGGCCGTCACTTGCCCGTCGCCAGGGCCAGTGCCTTCTCGATGTCCTTCAGCTGGCGCACCTGCCAGTCCTGGAAGGAGGCGCCGGCCGGGGTGAGGGTCTCGGTCACCGTGGCGACCGGGATGCCCGCCGCCTTGACCGCCTTGACCTGGGCGGCGACATCGGGCGTGGAGTTCTGGCTGTTGTAGACGTAGATCTTGATCTGCTTGTTCTTGATCTGTGCGTCGATCGCCGACTTGTCCTTGGCGGTCGGGTCGGTCCCCTCGCTGATCGCGCCGAGGAAGGACTCCGGGGTGAGCATCCGCAGGCCGAGGCCTTCGGAGAGGGGGGTGACGATGGACTCCGAGGCGCCGATCGGCGTGCCCGCGTACCTGGCCTTGATGTCGGCGACGAGCTTGTTGTAGGGAGCGAGGGTCTGCTCCTCGTACGTCTTCTTCTGCGCGTCGAAGTAGGCGGCGTCGGCCGGGTCGAGCTTCTTGTAGTCGCCGGTGATCTTCTCGATCACCTTGTGGACGTCGTCCGGTGAGTACCAGCGGTGCGGGTTGCCGCCGGGCTTGAGGCCGACCAGGTCGCCGACCTTCAGATCGGTCCGGCCGCTGCCGGGGTTGGCGGACAGGAGCTTGTCGGCCCAGGCGTCGTAGCCGATGCCGTTGACGATCGTGTACTGGGCGGTGGCGACGGTGCGTCCGTCGGCGGCGGTCGGCTCGTAGGCGTGCGGGTCGGCGTCGGGGTTGCTGATGATGCTCTTCACATCCGCGTGGGTGCCGCCGAGCTGCTGGGCGATGCTGCCCCAGAAGTTCTCCGCCGCGACGACGTGGAGCGGGGCCGAGCCGCCCTTGCCGTCGGCCGGGCTCGCGGCCCCCTTGGTCCCACTGGTCCCCGACGAGGTGGAGCAGGCGCTCAACGCGGCGATCAACACGACAACTGCCGTACTTCCAGCGGCAGTTCGGATACGGGTCTGGGCATGGCTGGATATGGCGGTACGCATGGCGGGGTACTCCTCGACAGACCGGTGGACCCGCACAGAGGCAGGGCCCGGCAGAGCGGGACACCCGCCACGTTAGATGAAAACGATTGTCACACCCATACCTCGAACCATCCCAGGTGGAAATCATCACCAACTCTTGACGACTTCCCGCCCCGCCCGAGTGGTGGCCGCGCGAGCCGGGCGGTCGGGTTCAACCGGGGGCGATCACGCCCGACCGGGACGGTCGCACCCTGATCAAGAGGGGACTTATTGGCAATGGAATCCATTTCCAATATAGGCTGCTCTCGATAGCTCTCTCATCCCGACGACGGAGGTCTCTTCCCCCATGGCCGTTCCCAAGCGCAAGATGTCCCGCTCCAACACCCGCCACCGCCGCGCCCAGTGGAAGGCGACCACACCCCAGCTGGTGCCGATCACCGTGGACGGCTCGGTCTACCGGGTGCCGCAGCGCTTGGTGAAGGCGTACGAGCGCGGTCTCATCCGTCCGGAAGGCTGAGCCCGGCGCTCCGGCTCGCGGCCGGGGCACGGGCCGGAGTCCGCGCGCCGTGGCGGCGTGATACCGGCCCACCTGCGACGACGCTGTGCCGATGGGGCAGGATGGCAGCCCGTTCCAGGGCGTGCTCACGCCCGAACGAGGCTCCATGCACAGCGACCTGACAGGTGACAAGGTGACGACACACCACATGGGGCGAGCGACGGCGCCCCTCGCTCCCTCCCCGGCCCCCCGCCGCTCGGCGGGTGTCCGGTGAACCGGGGTCTCGTCCTGCACGACTGGTTGGTGGCCGCCACCGCGGTGGCAGCGGGCATCGCGGCCGGACTGATCCTGCGCGTCCTCCTGCGCTGGCTGGGCAAGCACGCGCGCAGGACGCGATGGAGCGGGGACGACATCATCGTCGACGCACTGCGCACCATCGCGCCCTGGGCGGCCGTCATCGCGGGCACGGCCGTGGCGGCCTCGGCGCTGCCCCTCACCACGCGGGTCGCGGGCATCCTCAACCATTCGCTGACCGCCCTGCTCATCCTCATCACCACCTTCACCGCGGCCCGGGTGGTCGCCGGCCTCGTACAGTCCCTGGCGCAATCCCGGACCGGCGTGGCCGGTTCGGCCACGATCTTCGTGAACATCACGCGGGTCGTGGTGGTCGCGATGGGCCTCCTCGTCGCCCTGGAGACCGTGGGCGTGTCCATCGCTCCGCTGCTCACCGCGCTCGGAGTGGGTGGTCTCGCCGTTGCCCTGGCCCTCCAGGACACCCTCGCCAATCTCTTCGCGGGGGTGCACATCCTCGCGTCGAAGACGGTGCAGCCCGGTGACTACATCCGGCTCAGCAGTGGCGAGGAGGGCTATGTGGTCGACATCAACTGGCGCAACACGGTGGTGCGCAACCTGTCGAACAACCTCGTGATCATCCCCAATGGCCGCCTCGCCCGTACCAACATGACCAACTACACCCGCCCGGAACAGGAGTTGTCGATCCTGGTGCAGGTGGGGGTCGGCTACGACAGCGACCTGGAACACGTCGAGCGGGTGACCCTGGAGGTCGTCGACAGTGTGATGACGGACATCGCGGGGGCGCTGCCCGGACATGAGGCCGCCGTCCGCTTCCACACGTTCGCGGACTCCAGGATCAACTTCACGGTGATCCTGGGCGTGGGCGAGTTCAGCAACCAGTACCGGATCAAGCACGAGTTCATCAAGCGCCTGCATCGGCGGTTCCTGGCGGAGGGCATCTCGATCCCCGCCCCCACTCGGACCGTCTTCCTCCAGCAGGAGTTGCCGGAGCCGTCCCCGTTCCCGCACCAGCGCGAGGCGCCGCCGTCCGCGCTGGCGGACAACCAGCGCTGAGAACCACCGGGGCCCCTCCCCACCCCATATGGTCAGCGCACATGGTTCACACGGCGGTGCTGGGTTGGAACCATGTGGGGCCGTCCGACTGAGCCTGCTTGATGCGGAACAGTGCGAACTCGCTGAGTTTCGGCAGGGCGTCCAGGGCGAACCAGCCCACTTCGAGCGACTCGTCGTCGTTGACGCGGGCCTCGCCGCCGGTGGCCCGGCAACGGAAGGTGATGTCCATGTATTGGCACACGTCGCCGTTGGGGTAGGTGATGCTCTGGCGCGCGGCTTCGACCAGCACCACCCGCTCGGCGACACACCGTACGCCGGTCTCCTCGTACACCTCGCGGACCGCGGTGTCGGCGGGCTCCTCCCCCGGCTCGGGGATGCCGCCGATGGTCGACCACTGGCCGTTGTCAGCCCGTCGGCCGAGCAGGACCCGGCCCTCGTCGTCGAAGACGATCGCGCTCACACCCGGCAGCAGGAGCAGTTGGTGCCCGGCGGCGGCCCGGATGTCTCGAATGAAGTCAGGAGTTGCCATGCTCCGACCCTAACGGCCAGTCCGGAACCGGCCGTTCAGTTCTCAGTTCCGCGCCGGGCCCGCACGGACCGGGTGATCGCCCAGGCCAGGCCCCCGGCGGCGGCCGCGACGAGCGCCCACTCGGGCAGCGTGCCGAGCCGGGTCGCGGGGGTCTGCGAGGAGCGCAGCGGCACCTTGGCGACGAGTGAGTCCGGGGTGAACATCGCGGTCTTCTTCACGACCTTGCCATCGGGCATGATCACGGCGCTGACCCCGCTGGTGACGGGGACGGCCACCGTCCTGCTGTGCTCCACCGCGCGTACCCGTGACATGGCGAGCTGCTGGTAGGTCATCTCGCTGCGGTCGAAGGTGGCGTTGTTGCTCGGCACGGAGATCAGCTGGGCGCCCGCGGTGACGGTGTCGCGCACGGCCCAGTCGAAGGCGGCTTCGTAGCAGGTGGCGAGGCCGACCTTGGTGCCGCCCATGGTGAACAGGCCCGGCTTGGTCCCGCGGTTGAAGTCCTCGCGGACCATGGAGGTGTAGCCGGGGGCGAAGGCGGCGATGAATCCGCGCAGCGGGATGTACTCGCCGAACGGCTGGATCTGCCGCTTGTCGTACGTAGCCACGGGCCCCAGCTTCGGGTCCCACTGGACCTGCTCGTTGTACAGCTTCGTGCCGTAGCCGCCGACGACCGCGCCGACCGAGATCGGTGCGCCGATGGTCTTCGCGGCGTGGTCGATGGCGGCGCGTGCGTCGTCGTCCACGAAGGGGTCGACGTCGGAGGAGTTCTCCGGCCACAGCACGAGGTCGGGCTGGGGCTCCTGGCCGGCCCTCACCTTGTCGGCGAGCCGCAGCGTCTCCCGTACGTGGTAGTCGAGCACGGCCCGGCGCTGGGAGTTGAAGTCGAGGCCGAGGCGGGGCACATTGCCCTGGATCACGGCGACGGTGGCGGTGCCGTCCTCGGCGGAGTCGCTGACCAGGCCGCGGGCGCCGAACGAGGCGCCGACCGGCACCAGGACCGTGAGCAGGGCGCCCGCGGCCGCACCCCTGCGGACGACCCCGGTACGCCGCTGACGGACCGCCTGCCGGACGCACTCGTACAGTCCGAAACCGCACAGCACCACGGCGAGGCCGAGGACGGGCGTGCCGCCCAGGGCGGCGAGCGGGAGGAAGGTTCCGTCGGCCTGGCCGAAGGCGACCTTGCCCCAGGGGAAGCCGCCGAACGGGAACCGCGCACGGGCCGCCTCGGACGCGACCCACATGGTGGCCGCCCACACAGGCCACAGCGGAAGCCTGGAGACCACGGCGATGCCCGCGCCGGCCGCGCCGACGAACAGGGCCTCGATCGCGGCGAGCCCGATCCAGGGTCCGGGGCCGACCTCCACACCGGTCCATACGAGGAGCGGGAGCAGGAAGCCAAGGCCGAAGAGGTAGCCGAGACCGAGGCCGGCCTTCCAGCTCCGGCCGCGCAGCACCCAGCCGAAGACGGCGAACGCGGGCAGCGCCAGCAGCCACAGAGGCCTGGGCGGGAAGCTCAGATACAGGAGCACCCCACCGAGCGCGGCCACCGCGGGCCGGGCGAGACGGTTCAGCAGTCCCCGCAGCCGCGAGGGTGCGGCAGGCTGCGGTCCGAGCTGTTCCGGCTCGGTTGTGGGGGTTTCGGTGGTGCTCACCCGGCGGAGTCTACGGTGGCCGCCTGTGCGGAGGGGAGTCCGGTCCTGCGGCCACTGCCGGGTGCACCGCTACGGTCAGACTCTGCCACTGCCAGGTGCACCGCGTGCGGTCAGGCCCCCGCCACTGCCGGGTGCACCGCGTGCGGTCAGGCTCCTACCGGCTTGCCGGCGCTCAGCAGGCGCAGCCGGTCGCGGATGACGCGGACCGCCGCTTCGGCGTCGTCGACGGTGACCGTGAAGACGCGTCCGTCACCGAGCCTGAGCACCAGGCCCTCGCCTCGGCGCACGACCACGGCGGTGCCCATCTCGGGCCGCCAGCGATAGCCCCAGCCGCCCCACTGGCGCGGGGTGACCCGGGGTGCGAAGTCGGCGCCGACCACATGGTCGAGGGGGATGGTGCGGCGCGGCAGTCCGATGTGGCCGCAGCGCACTTCCAGGCAGTCGCTGTCGACCTTGACCGCCACATGGACGAAGGCGAGGGTCCCGAAGATCACGAGGAGTCCTGCCGCCACGCATCCGATCACGGACATCAGCAGCGGCGCGATGCCCGAGGTCCACTCCGAGTCCACGGCCAGCTCGACGCCGAGGGCGATGCAGGCCGCGCCTCCGGCCGCGAGCAGCCACTGGACGCGGTTGGTGGCACTGCCGGTCCAGACCTCGGGCGGCTGCTCGGCGGTGCCGGATCCGTCGCGGGACTCGGGAGGCGTGGGGTACTCCGGGGACGGTTCCCTCATGGTGAGCAGCGTACTCCGCCGCGGCGGCAGCCGCTCGGCGCTCAGTGAGCGGGGCTGACAGCCTGTAGCAGGCGTCCTTCGGGGTAGGCGAGGGCGACGCCGGGCAGTTCGCCCGGGCGTCCGCTGAGCAGTACGGTCAGGCCTCCGACCTGGGCGGCGTCCGGCGCCGGGGCGATTCCCGCCCGGCGCAGGCCCTGGGCGGCGACGGGTTCGGCACTGCCGAAGAAGGTGAGCGGGCCGCCGTCGGGGCGCAGGGCCGTGCGGATGCGTTCGGCCACCAGCTCGTAATGGGTGCAGCCCAGGACGACGGTCCTTACCTCGGGCGGGGTCAGGGCAGCGGCCGCGGCGACCGCCAGGTCGATGGCGGTGTCGTCGGCGTGCTCCACGGCTTCGGCGAGGCCCGGGCAGGGCACCTCGGTGACGGGCACGCCGTCGGCGAATTCGCGGATGAGCCCGCGCTGGTAGGGGCTGCCCGTGGTGGCGGGGGTCGCCCAGATGGCGAAGGGGCCGCCGGTGGCCGCGGCCGGCTTGATCGCGGGGACGGTGCCGATCACCGGAATCGCCGGTTCCAGGGCGGCGCGGATCGCGGGCAGCGCGTGTACCGAGGCGGTGTTGCAGGCGATGATCAGGGCGTCCGGCTCCAGGGAGGCCGCCGCCCTGGCCACGGCGAGCGCGCGCTCGGTGACGCTGTCGGGCGTACGCGGGCCCCAGGGCATGCCGTCCGGGTCGGACGAGATCACGAGCTCGGCGTCGGGGCGCAGCCGGCGCACTGCGGCGGCCGCGGCGAGCAGCCCGATTCCGGAGTCCATGAGCGCGATCTTCATCCGGTCACCATAGTCGACGGCCTCGGCGAATCCGGCCGAGCTCCCGTGCGGGGCACGGGAGGTGGGGCAGACTGCGGCGGGTGAGCGCCCTTGTATGGATCGCCCTGGTGTCCCTGGTCGTCTGGCTCTGGCTACTGCTCGGGCAGGGTTTCTTCTGGCGTACCGACCAGCGACTGCCGCCCCATGTGGACCTCGCACATTGGCCGGATGTCGCCGTCGTGGTGCCGGCCCGCGACGAGGCGGAGGTGCTGCCGCTGAGCCTTCCGTCGCTGCTCGCCCAGGACTATCCCGGCCGCGCGGAGATCTACCTGGTGGACGACGGGAGCTCGGACGGCACCGGCGGGCTCGCGCTGTCGCTGGCGGAGCGGAACGGGGGGCTGCCGCTGACGGTCGTATCGCCCGGTGAGCCGGAGGCGGGCTGGACCGGGAAGCTGTGGGCGCTGCGTCAGGGCATGGCCCTCGCGCGGGCTCGCGGGCCGGAGTACCTCCTGCTGACCGATGCCGACATCGCGCATGAGCCGGACAGCCTGCGGAAGCTGGTCGCGGCGGCCCGCGGCGGCGGCTTCGATCTGGTCTCGCAGATGGCACGGCTGCGGGTGGCGAGCGGCTGGGAGCGGCTGATCGTGCCGGCTTTCGTCTACTTCTTCGCGCAGCTGTATCCGTTCCGCTGGATCAATGCCCGGCGGGCCCGTGCGACGGCCGCGGCGGGTGGTTGCGTGCTCCTCCGTACGGAGGCCGCGGAAAGCGCCCGGATTCCGGACGCGGTCCGCCAGGCTGTGATCGACGACGTGTCCGTGGCCCGCGCGGTGCGGAAGTCCGGCGGGCGGGTCTGGCTGGGCCTCGCGGACGGCGTGACCAGCGTGCGCCCCTATCCGCACCTCGCGGACCTGTGGCGGATGATCTCGCGCAGTGCGTACGCGCAGCTGCGGCACAGCCCGCCGCTGCTGCTCGGCACGGTCGCGGGCCTCGCGCTCGTCTATCTGGCGCCGCCGGTCACGTGCATCGCGGGCCTGGCCGCCGGCAGCGCGGGCGCGGCGTGGGCGGGCGGGCTCGGCTGGCTGGTGATGACGGGAACGTATCTGCCGATGCTGCGCTACTACCGTCAACCGCTCGCGCTCGCCCCGACGCTGCCGTTCACCGCGCTGCTGTACCTGCTGATGACGGTGGACTCGGCCGTGCAGCACTACCGCGGCCGGGGCGCGGCCTGGAAGGGCCGCACCTACGCCCGGCCCGAGGCCGCCCCCGACCAGTATTGAAGCGGGTTCGGATACGGGCTCTCACTTGCGGCCGGGTGTCCAGTTCATGCCCCAGCCGTAGGCCTGGTCGATGGTGCGCTGCGGGCTGACCCCGCGCGCGGGCACCAGATAGCGGGCCTCGCGCTGGACCACCAGGTCGCCGCCGTTGTTGGTGATGAGAGCGAGCGCGCAGACCGTGGAGGGAACGGTGCATTCGTCGAGGAAGAACTCGATCGGTGCGCCGAACTGCGGCTGGAGGGTCACCGTGGCGTGCAGATCGGCGAAGCTGCGGGCGCCCTCGTAGACGGTGACGAAGATCAGCAGCCGGCGGAACTTGTCCTTCTGGTCGAGATTGACGGTGAGGTTCTCGCCCGATTCGACGGCGCCCGTGCGGTCGTCGCCGTCGAGGTGGATGTACGGGGGCTGGTGGAGCGCGCCGAAGGCGTTGCCCAGGGCCTGGACGACGCCCTTGCGGCCGTCGGCGAGTTCGTACAGGGCGCACAGGTCGAGGTCGAGATCGGTGTGGTTGGCGACGGCGCGCCCCAACTTGGCTCCCCAGCCGCCGAATTGCTTGCGCGTCTCCCAGTTGAGATTCACCCGCATCGCGCCCGAGCTGCCGCCCTGTTTGGCGAGCGAGACCCTGGGCGCATCCTTCGTGAGGGTGACTTTCGAAAGGCGCACGGGTGACGGGGGTGTCAATGGCGGCGTCAACGGGGGCGTCGGGACCTGGAGGGTCGGCGCGGGCGGCGGGGTGAAGGCGGTTTGGGCGGGGGGCGCCGGCGGGGGGTTGAAGGTCGTTCGGGCCGTCGGCGCGGCGGGGGTCTGCCGCGGTTTGTCGACGGTGATGCCGAAGTCGGTCGCCAGGCCCGCCAGCCCGCTGTCGTAGCCCTGGCCGACCGCGCGGAACTTCCAGGCGCCCTGGCGCCGGTAGAGCTCGCCGAGGATGAAGGCGGTCTCGACGGTGGCGTCCTGGCTGTCGAAGCGGGCGAGTTCCGCCCCGGTGGCCGCGTCCAGGACGCGGATGTTCAGGCCCGGGACGCGGCCGAAGGTGCCGCCGTCGGCGGAGGCGGCGAGCACCACGCGCTCGACGACCGGTTCCACCTGCGCGAGGTCGACGAACAGGGTGTCCGTCACCGCGTCGGGTCCGGGCCGCTTTCCTTCGTGGCGTACGGCGCCGGAGGAGTGCGCGGGCTGGTTGTAGAAGACGAAGTCCGCGTCGGAGCGGACCCGGCCGCCGGCCAGCAGCAGCGCCGAGGCGTCGACGTCCGGGACGCCGGGCCCGGGACGCCAGGCCAGCTCGATGCGTACCGAGTGCGCCGGCACCGGAACATTGGCTCCTTTAAGCATGGACATGCTCGCCCCCATCACGCGTCGCGGTGCCGGAAGATTTCTGCACCGTCAACCTAACGCCCCGTCGGCCGCCCGGCACTTCTCCCGGCCACCCGCCGGTAACCCCCCACGACCTTGCCCTTTACACGATCTCAACGCCCCAGCGCGACCGATTTTCCCAAGTTCGCTCGCATTAGTGATGCCCAGCCACTCCGAACACGCAAAACAACCCTCTTATCGGGCTCCCCAACGACCACATCGTGGGCTTAACTTATGTGCCATGACCTCCCCCCGCTCCACCTATGGCGGCGGTTACTACTCCGCGCCGTTCTTCCCGGACACCCCCATCTACGACTCCCTCGTCGCAGAACGGGGTACGCCTCAGATCGCCCCGATCCGAGTGCCTTCCCTCTACGACACCGGCAGCCACCATCTGCCGGCGCTTCCGTCGGCACTCCCCGCCCTGCCGGCCGCCCCCTCGCAGCAGAACATGTACGCCTCGTCGTACGGGTACCAGCAGCAGATGCAGCAGCCGATGCCGCTGCAGCACGCGCCCGCCCCGTACATCCCGCAGCAGCCCTCCGCGCCGCGCGGGTACCAGGGGCAGCAGGCCATGCCGCAACGCCCGATGCCCGGCACCGGGTACGAGGCCATGCGGCCCGCCGCGCCCCGGCCGATGCCCGCGCAGTACGAGGATCCGTACAACCGGCCGTATCAGGGCACCGGGTACTGATCAAGGCGGGATCCGGCCGCCCGGACAGGTGTCCGAGGCGGCTGGCAGGATGGGTGCATGAGCACTGGACTTGATGCGGTCGTACACGGGATCACCATCCATCCCGTCAAGTCGGTCGGGGGATATGCGACAGCACAAGCGGCGGTCGAGCCTTGGGGGCTCGCCGGGGACCGCCGCTGGATGCTGGTCGACGCACACGGCACGGCCGTCACTCAACGCGAGCGGCCCGAGCTGGCCTTGAGCAGTGCCGCCACACTGCCGGGCGGCGGGGTGCTGCTGTCCGCGCCCGGCCAGGAGGATCTGGCCGTCGAGCCGCCGGAGCCGATGGCGGCCGTGGGTGTCATGCTGTTCGGGAAGAAGTTCAAGGCGGTGGCCGCCGCCGAGCGGGCGCACGAGTGGTTCAGTGCGTACCTCGGCGCCGAGGTACGCCTCATGCACCTCGACGACCCGGCGCGCCGCAGGCCCATCAACCCCAAGTACGCGCTGCCCGGCGAGACGGTGAGCTTCGCCGACGGGTATCCGCTCATGGTCACCACGCTCGCCTCGCTCGACGCCCTCAACTCGCTGATCGCACAGGGCGACGACCCCGGCGAGGGCCCCCTGCCGATGAACCGGTTCCGGCCCAATGTGGTGCTCGACGGGACCGAGCCGTGGGCCGAGGACGCCTGGTCGCGGATCTCGGTCGGCGAGGTCTCCTTCCGGATCACCAAGCCCTGCGGCCGGTGCGTCATCACCACCACCGACCAGGACACCGCGGAGCGCGGCAAGGAGCCGCTGCGCACCCTCGCCCGGCACCGCCTCATCGGCGGCTCGCTGGCCTTCGGCGTCCTGCTGGTCCCGGAGCGCACCGGCGTCATCCGCACCGGCGACCCGATGAAGGTGCTCGCATAGCTCTGCGCCGGGTGGGAACTCCTGTGGGTGGCGGGTGCGTTGGACAGGTCAGCCGGGTGGACCGGGGCTCTGTTCGCGACATTCGGCCCCTGCCGTCCCGCCGGGAACCGGCACGGAGGCGGAAGGGGGTGCGGAGCGAGTGCGAGCCGTACGGGGCGTGTGGCGCTGGCGGCGCAACCCACTGCGCCGTCGGACCGACTTCGCGGAGGCCTGGCTGGCGCTGGCGGCGCTCCTGCTCATGGTGCTCGCCGCGCCGACGGCGGGTGTGCTCTGCGGTGCGCTCACGGACACGGCGCTGCGGCAGTCGGCCGCCGAGCAGCGCCTGCACCGGCATCCGACCTCGGCCGTGGTGGTGCGCCCGGCCGAGCAGCGGCAGACGGTGCCCGAGCCCGACGGTTCGCTGGGCCGCGTCAACCACGCCAGAGTGGCGGCCAACTGGACGGCTTACGACGGCAGTTGGCATACGGGAACG
Organism: Streptomyces sp. NPDC050485; assembly: GCF_044458185.1. NCBI lineage: Bacteria > Bacillati > Actinomycetota > Actinomycetes > Kitasatosporales > Streptomycetaceae > Streptomyces > Streptomyces sp. NPDC050485. The sequence continues at coordinate 106,243 of NZ_JBITHR010000006.1, forward strand.
CTGACGTCGCCGCAGCAGGCACCGGTGGCCGGCACCACGTTCCGGATCTGGACCGACGACCACGGGAGCCCGGTGCCCCGGCCGATGGACCGGGCCGCGGCCGATACGCACGCGGTGTTCTCGGGGATCTGCGCCGCCGCGGCGGCCGCCGGATTCATCGAGGGCGTCCGGCGGCTGATCGTATGGCGGCTGATACGCCGGCGGTATGAGCGACTGGACCGGGCATGGGCCCGGTACGGTCCGGACTGGGGCCGCACCGGCGCGGGCAGCTGACCGGTCAACTCACCGGCCCCGCGCGCGCTACGGTGGACCATCAGTCGCACATATGAGGTCACGGTCGGGGTGTGTGCGAGGTCGCAGGCACGAGGTGGGGGCACGGCAGCGCCATGGCTCAGGGCACGGTCCAGGTGACGCACACCGGCACGTCGAGGTGGCGCCGCCGCACGGGTGAGTACGCCTCTTTGGCCGCGGCCCTGGAGGCCGCGGGCGACGGCGACGTCCTCACCGTCGCCCCGGGTACTTACCGGGAGAATCTGGTGCTGCGCCGCTCGGTGACGCTGCGCGGTCCCGACGGCGCGGTCGGCTCGGTCCGGATCGCGCCGACCGACGGCGTGCCGCTGACCGTGCGCGCCTCGGCGACCGTGCGGGACCTGTACCTGGAGGGTCAGGACACGGCCGCGCCCGCGCTGCTCGTCGAGGACGGCGCGCCGGAGCTCGTCGATCTGCGGGTGGTGACCCGCTCCGCGGTCGGCATCGAGGTGCGGGGCGGGGCGCGGCCCACGGTACGGCGCTGCACCGTGGACAATCCGGGCGGCGTCGGCATCGCCGTACTCGACGGCGCGGGCGGCGTGTTCGAGGAGTGCGAGGTCGTGGCAGCCGGGCAGTCCGGCGTCTCGGTGCACGGCGGCGCCCATCCCCGGCTTGAACGCTGCCGGGTGCACCACTCCAGCGGTGCCGGGCTGTCCGTCAGCGGCGAGGGCAGCGGTCTTGAGGCGCTCGGCTGCGAGGTGTACGAGATCAGGGGCGCCGGGGTGCAGATCGCCTCGCGCGCCGGCGCCCACCTCACCGACTGCACGGTGCACCGGACTTCGGCCGACGGCATCACCCTCGACACGGACGCGGTGCTCACCCTCGCCGACTGCGACATCCACGACATCCCGGAGAACGCGGTCGACCTGCGGTCGCGTTCGGTGCTCACGCTGACCCGCACCAAGGTCCGCCGCTTCGGGCGCAACGGCCTGTCGGTGTGGGACCCGGGAACCCGGGTGGACGCCAACCAGTGCGAGATCCACGACAGTACGGGCGACTATCCGGCGGTGTGGGTCAGCGACGGCGCGACCGCGGTCCTTGAGGGCTGTCGCGTCCATGACGTACCGGACGCGCTCTTCGTGCTCGACCGGGGTTCGCGCGTCGATGTGGTGGACAGCGATCTCACGCAGGTGCGCAACACCGCGGTGTCGGTGAGCGACGGCGCCACCGCGCAGCTCGACGACTGCCGCATCAGGGAGGCGTCCACCGGCGCCTGGTTCCGCGACCACGGCAGCGGGGGCACCCTCGCGGGCTGCACCATCGACGGCGCCCAGACCGGTGTCATCGTCACCAAGGGCGCCGATCCGCGCATCGAGCGCGTCACGGTCACCTCGCCCGCCGAGGCCGGTTTCTACGTCTCCGCCGAGGGCCGGGGCACCTTCCACGGCTGCCGGGTGACGGGCAGCGGCGGCTTCGGCTTCCACGTCATCGACGGCTGCCGTACGACGCTGACGCGCTGCCGCACCGAGCGCTGTGCGCGCGGAGGTTACGAGTTCTCGGAGGACGGCGCGGTCGTCGAGGACTGCACCAGCGACGAGAGCGCTGTGAAGTCCGGTGCCGCCGAGCCGCCCGTCGTGCAGACCGCGACACAGACCATGGGGCTGCTCTCCGCCGTCCCCGACCAGCGCGCCGCCGAGCCCGCGGCCGAAGCCCCGGCGGCCGGGCCCGCGCGGGGTCCGGGGGCCGTGCTCGGTGAACTGGACACGCTGGTGGGCCTGGAGAGCGTCAAGCGCGAGGTGCGGGCGCTCACCGACATGATCGAGGTCGGCCGCAAGCGGCAGCAGGCCGGCCTCAAGGCGGCCTCGGTCCGCCGCCATCTGGTCTTCACCGGCTCCCCCGGCACCGGAAAGACCACGGTGGCCCGCCTGTACGGGGAGATCCTGGCCTCCCTCGGCGTGCTTGAGCGGGGCCATCTGGTCGAGGTGTCCCGGGTCGACCTGGTCGGCGAGCACATCGGCTCCACCGCGATCCGCACCCAGGAGGCCTTCGACCGGGCACGCGGCGGGGTGCTGTTCATCGACGAGGCGTACGCCCTGTCCCCCGAGGACTCGGGCCGCGACTTCGGGCGGGAGGCCATCGACACGCTCGTGAAGCTGATGGAGGACCACCGTGAGGCGGTGGTGGTCATCGTCGCCGGGTACACGGCGGAGATGGAGCACTTCCTGAGCGTCAACCCCGGTGTGGCGTCCCGTTTCTCACGGACCATCAGGTTCTCCGACTACTCCCCCGAGGAGCTGCTCCGCATCGTCGAGCAGCAGGCCGACGAGCACGAGTACCGGCTCGGCTCCGGCACCGCGGAGTCGCTGCTGAAGTACTTCACGGCGCTGCCCAGGGGCGCGGCGTTCGGCAACGGGCGTACCGCGCGCCAGACGTTCGAGTCGATGGTGGAGCGGCATGCGGGGCGGGTGGCGCAGCTGGCCGATGCCAGCACCGACGATCTGACCCTGCTCTACCCGGATGATCTGCCCGAACTGCCCTGATCCGCCCGCTGGTTCGGTACGGCCGTCGCCAACTCAGCGAGCAGCAGGGTCCGTTCGCGGGCGAAGGCCGGGTCGGCCTGGTAGTCGGCGTGCCCCAGGATCGGTGCGGGCAGCGGATGTTCGGCGGTGCGCCCGTAGGCGAGCGGGTCGAGCAGCGGGCCCCGGTCGATGCCGCCGCCCGCGAGGACCGGGCCGCCGATGGGGTCGGTGGCGCGCCACAGGTTCCGCCAGCAGTGCACTTCCTCGTGGAGTCCCTGGAGCGGCGCGGGTCCGAAGCAGGCAGGGAACCAGCGTCCGTACAGCCGCTCGACGGGGCAGCCGTAGCTGAGCAGGGCGATTCGGCGCCGGGTGCGGGCGGGCAGTTGCCAGACGGCGGCCGCGGCCAGCACGCTGCCCTGCGAGTGGCCGGAGATCACGAGGCGGCCGCCGGTCCGCTCGGTCCAGGTGTTCATCCGCCAGGCGAGGTCCGGCACGGCCCGCTCGGCGTAGCAGGGCGGGGCGAAGGGGTGTGCGGCGCGCGGCCAGAAGGTGCCGACGTCCCACAGGATGCCGATGGTGCGGCGGGCCGCGGCGTCCTTGTAGGCGCGGCGGCCCCAGGTGACGAAGAGGAGGAATCCGAAGCCGGTGCACCAGGAGCCGAGCGACTGGGCGGTGTCGGCGGCGCAGGCGATCGGCGACGGGCCGCCGGCGGCCGCCCGGCCCGGCACCTCGCCGGTCCACCAGGCCCCGGCGAGCGCGGCGGCGCCGAGCAGCAGCGACGCGCCGGAGAGGATGCCGAGGAAGACCGGCGCGCGGTCGGTGAGCCCGGCCATCGCCCGGGCGGCGGCGATCTGCCGGGTGCGGGCGGTGTCGGGGCGTTCGCCCGGGTAGTCGGCCATGACGCGGGGTGCGTCGGCGCGGGCGGTGCGCCAGGTGCGTACGGCGAAGAACAGCACGACGGGGACGAGCAGGAACAGCAGGGCGGGGATCACCGAGGACTGCCAAGTCAGCAGCGGTGGCGGTCCTTTGAAGGCCGAGCGATTCAGGCCGGGGGTGCCGCCGCGGTCCAGCCAGCCCGCGACCCGCTGGGCGACGCCGCCGGTCATCACTCCGCCCAGGGCGCAGGCGAGCATGGCGACGGCGGGGCCGCCGAGTCCGCACAGGGCGGTGCGCTTCCCGGGCGCGCGGCGCCGCAGGTGCAGGGCCACGGCGGCGAGCGCGACGATCAACGCGCCCTGAGCGAAGGTGAGGAAGCCGAAGGCGCGGTCGCCGGGCAGCGTTCCGGTCGACACCCAGTCGGAGCGGTCCCAGGCCGCGTACACCATGGCGAGGGCGAGCAGGGCGAGCGAGGTCGCGGGCAGCCAGGCCGTGACGGCGCGGTCGAGCTGTTCGTCGAGATGGGATTCGGTACGTCCCCGGCGGCACACCACCCAGACCACAACCACCCCGGCGATGGCGAGAGTTGACTCCAAGAGCAGGCCGAGTGTCTCGAAGACGGCGCTGGTGGCGGCGCGGTCGTGGCGGGCGGCCGCGGCCGTCACTCCCGCCGCGGCGGTCAGGAACCCGGCGGCGGTGTGCGCGGCGCGCAGCCGGGCCACCAGGCGCCTGCCGTACCAGAATCCGGGCCGTCCGAAGGCGGGCCCGTCGGCCGGGTCGGCGCCGTCGGCCGGGTCCGCGTTCAGCGGCTGCTGGGATTCGTAGGCGCTCCAGGTGCGGTTGGAGAGGTACCAGAGCAGTGCGGTCAGGCCCGCGGGGGCGAGGGCCGCGAGGGCGAGGCGGCGGCCGGGCTGGGACCACCAGCCGTGGTGGGCGACCGAGGCGAAACCGAGCCAGTCCCATGAGCCCGAGCAGCCGGCCGAGCCGCCGCACTGCCAGGCCGTGAGGTCGAGGGCGACCTCGCAGGCGGCGGCCACGAGCAGCACGGTGAGGCTGAGCGCGACGAGCCGCACCAGCACCCCGTACAGCCGGATCGCCCAGGGCGGGTCCTTGGCGGGGGGCCGCATCCAGTGCGCGAGGTTGACCACCATGAACGGCAGCAGGAGCAGCCACAGGGCGCGGGCACTGTTGCCGGAGGTCAGGTTGCACCAGACGTACGCCTCGGGCACCGGCCGGTCACGGTAGCGCTCGGGGTGCGCCTCGGCGTCGACGTCCTGGGTGCGCCGGTAGATGGCAGCCGTGTCGTCGCCGGTGACGCGTACCGTGCGCGGGTCGTCCAGCATCTTCTGCGGTGTGGTGCCCCCGACGCCGTGGACCAGCAGTTCGAGGGCGAGCGGGCCGCCCTCGACGGGGGCGGCAGCGGCCTGGACGGCGGGTGTGGCACGGGACACTTCTGCGGCTCCCCCTCGCGGTGGCAGGATCGGCGGCGCGGGTGGCTCGGGTCATCAGGGTCTCCGATCGGGACGCCGGAGCGCAGTGCCCTCACGGAATCTCCCCGTGACAGGATGGGGTTCCCGCACACCGGGGGGCGCGCGTGTATGTGCCCGGCGAATGTGTTCGACGATGTGGAAGGGACCAGCCCGGCAGTGAGCGACAACCAGAATCTGCTCGCGGAGCAGCGTCGCGCGCTGATCCTCGATGAGGTCAGGCGGCGCGGTGGGGTCCGGGTCAACGAGCTCACCCGGAAGCTGAATGTGTCGGACATGACGGTCCGGCGGGACCTGGACGCGCTGGCGCGCCAGGGCGTCATCGAGAAGGTGCACGGCGGTGCGGTGCCGGTCGCGGAGGCCACGGCGCACGAGCCGGGCTTCGAGGCGAAGTCGACGCTGGAGCTGAGCGCGAAGCAGGACATCGCCCGCGAGGCGGCCAGGATGGCCGTGCCGGGCAGTGCCATCGCGCTGGCGGGCGGTACGACGGCGTACGCCCTGGCCCAGAGGTTGGTGGACGTTCCGGAGCTGACGGTGGTGACCAACTCGGTGCAGGTCGCCGATGTGTTCCACGCCGCCCAGCGGCCGCCCGCCGGGTCCGCTCCGCGTCCGGGGGCGGCGACGGTGGTCCTGACGGGCGGGGTGCGGACGCTCTCCGACACTCTGGTGGGGCCGGTCGCCGACGCGGCGATCCGCTCGCTGCACTTCGATGTGCTGTTCATCGGGGTGCACGGCATCTCGGTGGAGGCCGGACTTTCCACGCCCAATCTCGCGGAGGCGGAGACCAATCGCCGGTTCGTGCAGTCGGCGCGGCGGGTCGTGGTGATCGCGGACCACACCAAGTGGGGGACGGTGGGGCTGAGTTCGTTCGCCTCGCTGGACCAGGTCGACTCACTGGTGACCGACGCGGGCCTTTCGGACCGGGCCCGCGCGGAGATGACCGAGCACCTCCAGGACCTCGTGGTGGCGGGCGAGGTCCCCGACAACGGGGAGGCCGCAGACATCTGACGGTCCGCCAGTTATGGTGTGCGGGCTCTCGCACCCGACCGCCAGGAGGTACGCGCCATGGCTCGCCGACTCAGGTCCGTGGAACTCGACTTCGCCGAGTCGGCGCCGGTGCGCCTGGTGTTCACCGCCCGGTTGTCCGCCGGGCCCGGCGCCGTCTACCGCGCGCTCGCCGAGGAGGTGTCCGACATGCCCTCCTGGTTCTCCGCCGTGACCGGGGCCCGGCCGCTGGACGGCGGGGCCGGGCGGGAGATCAGGCTGCGGGGCGGGGTGTTCTTCCGCGAGACGATCATGGCGACCGACCCGGGCGAGCGCTACGCCTACCGGGTGGATGATACCAACACCCCAGGTGTGGCTGCCCTGTTGGAGGAGTGGCGGCTCGCTCCGTCCGGCTCCGGGACGCTGGTGCGCTGGACGATGGCGAGCGAGGGGCCGACGCTGTTCCGTCTGGCCATGCGGCTGGCGCGGCCCGGGGTCGGGCAGTCCTTCAAGGGGGCGATGCGCAAGCTGGACCGGCGACTGTCGGGCCCGGCGGCCGCCTGACGCCGCATCAGGCGGATACCGCAACAGCACCAGTCTCAACTGAGCCTGAATCAATGCCCGGTGACGGACCGCCAGATGTCGTGGAGCGTGTCCGGTGTGAGCCCCGCATCGGACCGGGCAGCGACGAATCCGTCCGGGCGGACCAGCAGCGCCCCCCGCGGCTGCAGTCCGGCCCGGGCGGGCCAGGTGCCCGCCGGGTCCCGCAGGGCCCCGTCGTCGGCGGCCGAATCGGCCGGCCCGCCGAGAATGTGATGCACCGTCACCGGCAGCGCCTTGGCCGCGTCGGCCCAGGCCGCGTCCGCCACCGCGTCCCCGCCCGTGAGCAGGGTGAACCCGGGCCCGAACAGGTCGAGGGTGGACAGACGCCGGCCGCCGCGTTCGAGCCAGAGGTGCGGGGCGCGGGTGCCGGTCTGGCCCGCGAGCAGGTCGACCGCGTCCCCCGCCGGGGCGCCGTGGATGCCCGCGGACTCGTACCGGTAGCGGGTCATGATCTCGCCGGTGCTCCGCTGGCGGTCCAGTGCCTCGGCGTTCCGCGGCGTGCGGATGGCGTACCTGGCGCGGAAGTCGGTGCGCAGCCAGGCCTGTTCGGCGACGAGCAGGCCGCGCGGGCGGCGCTCGGGCTGGTAGCTGTCCAGGAGCGCCTGCGGTGCTTCTCCGCGCAGCACGGCGGCGAGCTTCCACGCCAGGTTGTGCGCATCGGCGATGCCCGTGTTGGCGCCGAAGCCGCCCCAGGGGGCGTGCCGGTGGGCGGCGTCTCCGGCGAGGAAGATCCGGCCGCTGCGGTAGGTGTCGGCGACCGCGGCGGCGGTGTCCCAGGCGCCGCGGGCGAGCAGTTCGATGCGGAGCCCGGGGTCGCTCGCGCCGATGGCGGTGCGGAGCAGGGCCAGGCATCGCCCGTCGGGGTAGTCGCGGGGGCTCTCGCGCGCCGGGTCGTAGGCGAGGTGGAAGGACCACTCGTCGGTGTTGTTCTTGGCCAGGAAGAGGCCGGACACCTCGGGGCCGTCGATCTCGCACTGGCTGAACGTGCCGTCGCCCACCAGGTCGGTGAGGTCGGCGCGGAAGTAGAGGTTGAGGTAGTGGTGGGTGGCGGGGCGGGTGGTGCTGGTGATGCCCAGCGCGGTGCGCAGGGGGCTGCCGCCGCCGTCGGCCGCGATGAGGTAATCGGCACCCAGGGTGCGCGTGCGGCCCGATGTGCGGTCCGTCAGGGTGGCCGTGACCCGGCCGTCGTCCTGGGTGAAGCCCGTCAGTTCGGTGCCGAAGCGGAGGTCGCCGCCGCGCTGTTCGGCCAGTTCGCGCAGGACCGGTTCGAGGAGCACCTGGGGGCAGAAGCAGAAGCTGGAGGGGCTTTCGTCCGAGCCGACCATGGCGCCCGTCGCGAGGACGTGGGCGAGGTCGAGCGCGTCGGAGTCCGCGATGCTCCGGCCGGTGCGCGCGCCGCCGAACCGCCCCGCCTTCAGGGCGGTCGCGCTCGCGGCCTGCACGGCGCCCTCGACGCCGATCTGCCGGAAGATCTCCACGGAGCGGGTGTGCATGCCGCGCGACCGGGGCAGCACCGCCGGCTCGGCGTTGCGTTCCACGAGGACGTAGTCGACCCCGTGGTACTCCAGGCACAGCGCGGCGGTCAGACCGACCGGTCCCCCGCCGACGATCAGTACGGACGGCATCGCAACTCCCCCGTGGCACTCCGCGGATCTTCGGTACCGTACGACGGTACAGTCGACGGCACGCTCCCGACCAACGGCGGGCTCTCGCCAACTCCGTTTCGCGCAGCGGCAGTTGCCGGGCAGACGAGCCGACGGGGTCAGCCGGCCGGGCGGACCGGCACCACGGCCACCGGGCACTCGGCGTGGTGCAGCACCGCGTGGGCCACCGAGCCCATCAGCAGCGAGCCGGGCTTCAGCCGCCGCCGGTGCCGGCCGACGACGATCAGCGCGGCCGAGGCCGAGGCGTCCACGAGATGCCCGGCGGCATCGGCGGGCGCGACCACGGAGTCCACCTCGACCTGAGGGAAGCGTTCCTCGAAGGGGCGCAGCCGCTCGGCCTGCTCCCGCCGCGCGTCCCGCTCGACGTGGCCGTACTCGTCGGGGTCCATGGCCGTCGGCGGGAACTCGCCCGCGACCAGCAGGGCGGCCGGGGCGGGCGCCGGGTAGGCCGAGATCACCTGGAGCGGCACCCTCCGGGCCGCGGCCTGGTCGAAGGCGAACCCGATCACGTCGTCCACGGTGTCGTCCAGGTTGAGCCCGAGCACCACCCGGCCGGTGATCCGCTCGTCCTCGCCGGTGCGTGCCAGCGGCGGCACGACCACCACGGGACACAGCGCCCGGGTGGCCACGGCCAGGCTGTTGGAGCCCAGCAGCAGGCTGGCGAAGCCGCCGCGGCCGCGCGAGCCCATCACCAGCATCCGGGCCTCGGCGCCCAGCGCGTGCAGCGCGTCGGGCACCTCGCCCTCCAGCGAGTCGTACCGCACCGAGGGCAGTCCGTCGCGGCCGGAAAGCGCCGTACGGATCCGGTCGGTCACCGGATCCGTGAGTGCCGGTCCGGGGCCGAGCGCGGACCTGCGGGCCATCCAGAGCTGTGTGGTGTCCGGCAGCACATGGGCGATCACCAGGTCGGCGGCCATGGTGAGGGCGGTGGGAACAGCCCACTCCAGGGCCCTCAGGCTGTGCTCCGATCCATCTACGGCGACAACTACCGGGCGCGTGTCCATGACTTCACCCTGGCACGCGCGGCCGTGCGCCGCACGGGCTGAAGGTCCCGGGCGGGCCGGGTCAGCGCGCGGGCCACACCCCGGTGGCCAGAAAGGCGTCGAGCTGAGCGGCGTACGGGGCGATGTCCAGGCCCTGTTCGGCGAGCCAGGCGTCCGAGTAGTACTTGTCGAGGTAGCGGTCGCCCGGGTCGCAGAGCAGGGTGACGATGCTGCCGGTGCGGCCCTCGGCGACCATTTCCGCGACGATCCTGAGTGCGCTCCACAGGCCGGTTCCGGTGGAGCCGCCGGCCTTGCGGCCGATGGCCTGTTCCAGGGCGCGCACGGCCGCGACGCTCGCCGCGTCCGGGACCTTCATCATCCGGTCGATGGCGCCGGGCACGAAGCTGGGTTCCATGCGGGGCCGGCCGATGCCCTCGATGCGCGATCCGCAGTCGCTGCCGGCGAGCGGGTCGTTGTGCGTCCAGCCGTCGAAGAAGCAGGAGTTCTCCGGGTCGGGGACGCAGATCATCGTGTCGTGCTGCATGTAGTGCACATAGCGCGCGATGGTGGCCGAGGTGCCGCCGGTGCCGGCTGTGGCGACGATCCAGGCGGGCTCGGGATAGCGCTCCAACCTCAGCTGCTGGTAGATGGATTCGGCGATGTTGTTGTTGCCGCGCCAGTCGGTGGCCCGCTCCGCGTAGGTGAACTGGTCCATGTAGTGGCCGCCGGTCTCGGCGGCGAGCGTGGCGGACTCCTCGTACATCTTCATGGAGTCGTCCACGAAGTGGCACTGGCCGCCGTGGAACTGGATCAGGCGGCACTTCTCGGGGCTGGTGGTGCGCGGCATCACCGCGATGAACGGCACGCCGATGAGCTTGGCGAAGTACGCCTCGGAGACCGCGGTGGAGCCGCTGGACGCCTCGATGACCGGCTTGCCCGGCCGGATCCAGCCATTGCAGAGGCCGTACAGGAACAGTGAGCGGGCGAGGCGGTGCTTGAGGCTGCCGGTGGGGTGGGTGGATTCGTCCTTGAGGTAGAGGTCGATTCCCCACTCCTCGGGCAGCGGGAAGCGCAGCAGGTGGGTGTCGGCGGAGCGGTTGGCGTCGGCCTGGACCTTGCGCACGGCTTCCTTCAGCCAGGCGCGGTAATCCGGATCGCTGCGGTCCACGTCGATGGTTTCCATGCCACTCCTCGATCGTTCTTGTGTGCCCACCCCGCACCTGACAATACCGCCCCCACCTGCACAAACGTTCCCTTTGGGCAGCCATAGGAGTGGCTTGTGGGGCGCCTGGTCGGCCGCGGAAGAGAGCTGGCCGGGTCCCGATCCTTCGCGCACTCTGGTGCGTAGGCTCGACGTTGTGCAGACTGCCCACCAGGAGCGATGTGAAGGGGGCCGGAAGTCATGGAGGAGCCCGAGTTCAGTGCCAGGGGCGTACGGATCGAGCGGTGGACGCGCTCGCTGACGCGGGCCGGCCAGGTGCTGATCAAGGACGGCCGACTCGCCCTGCTCACCAGCAACGGGCGGGAGATCGACAGTGCGCCCGTCGACGCGGTCAGCGCGACGCGCCCCTGGCTGCCGTGGCAGGCCAAGGAGGACCGGACGGTCGCCAAGCTCAACGGCACCCGCTACCGGCTGACGATGGGCGAGGAGCCGGGCCGCCCGCGCGGTCCCGAACTGGCCCAGCGTTTCCTGCAGGCCATCCGGCAGACGCATGGCGCGCACGGCTGAAACGCGTGCGGCCCTGGGGGTTTGAGTTGCGGAGTGTCAATCCCTGGGTCACGCTGGTGTCACATCACTGAGGGTTTACCGGCGGTGACGCTCTGGGCATGGCCGCCGGACCAGACAGCAACTTCCGGACCTAATCGGGGAGTCGCAACCGTGATCAGCCAGCCAAGCAGGCAGCAGTGCACGGTGGAGCTCCAAGCCCTGCCGTCGCGGATCGGACAGGTCCGCAGAATCGTCTCGGCGCAATTGCGCTACTGGCATCTCGATCCTCTGATCGACGAGGCGGCGCTCGGCGTCACCGAGTTGCTCACCAATGTCCACCGGCATGCCAAGCCGGACAAGATGTGCATCGTGGAGATCGAGCTGCTGCTAGAGCGGCTCACCATCTCCGTGCACGACCACGATCCGCGGCTGCCCGCCGTGCGGGACGCCGACGCCCTGGCCACCAACGGCCGGGGTCTCGCCCTGATAGCCGCCGTCAGCGAGAGCTGGGGGGCGCGCCCGCTCGGCGACTCGGGCAAGACGGTGTGGTTCACGCTGGCCGCGCCCCCGCCCGCCGTGGCCCTGCCCGCCTATCCGCTGTACACGGCGGCGGACACCGCCCTCGCCGGCACCCGGGCCAAGCGTGCGGTGCGTGGCCGGACCACCGCGGTCGCCCGGTCGGCCGTCGCGGGCTGACCGGGCGACGCACCCGGTGCTATTCGGTGGCGACCGCGCGCAGTACGTCGAGTCGCGCAGCCCGGCGCGCGGGCCGCCAGCCCGCCACCGCACCGGCCAGCAGGCCGACCAGGGCGACCACCGTCAGCTGGACCGGCGGCAGCGCGAACGCGCCGGTACCGGCCGAGTCGGACGCCTTGACGAGCACCCAGCCGAGGAAGCCGCCCAGGACGAGGCCGCCCACCGTGCCGAACGCGGCGACGAGCACCGACTCCCAGCGGACCATGGACCGCAGTTGGGCCCTGGTCTGGCCGACCGCGCGCAGCAGACCCAGTTCGCGGGTGCGTTCGTGGACGGCGAGGGTGAGGGTGTTGGCGATGCCGAGCAGGGCGATGACGACGGCCAGCGCGAGCAGCGCGTAGACCAGGGTGAGCATCATGTCGATGCCGCTCGCCGAGGACGCGGCGTACTCGTCGCGGGTCTGCACCTGCGGGTTGCCGTAGGCGGCCGCGGTCCGCTGGACCGCCTTCCTGCCGTCGGCGGCCGGGACACCGGGCTTGAAGGAGACGGCGACCAGGCTGTCGGACTCCTGGCCCCGGTGCGGCGCCCAGGCCTCGCGGGTGAGCATGTAGTCGCCCGCCAGCTCCTTCCGCGCGTACACCGCACGGACCGTGAAGGTCTGCTTCTGCCCGTCGGGGAAGGCGAGTTGGGCCGTGGAGCCGGGGTGCCAGCCCTTCTTGGCCGCCTCGTCGGCGGAGACCGCGAGACCGCTGGTGCCGAGGCCGCCGAGCGATCCCCGGACCGCGCCGAGGTCGAGTACGCCCGGGAGCTTCGCCGGGTCGGCGACGGTCAGGGCGCGCCCGCCGCCGTCGACGTCCGCGACGCCCTTGCCGAGGCCGACCGCGGTCTTCACCTCGGGCAACTTGGCTACTGCGGGCGCCAGTCGGGGGCTGATGCCCGCCCCTCCCGCGCCGAACGCCCGCGCGCTGACGGCGACATCGCCCGCGAAGGACCGCGAGACCGTCCGGTCCATGGTCGTCTTCAGCGAGGCGCCGAACACGGTGAAGAGGGAGACGACCGCGACGCCGATCATCAGCGCCGTCGCGGTGGCGGCGGTGCGCTTGGGGTTGCGCAGAGCATTGCGACGGGCGAGCGCGCCGGTGATGCCGCGCGCCGTGTCGAGCGGGCGGCCGAGGACGCGTACGGCGCGCGAGGACGCGACGGGTCCGAGCACCACGAAGGCGGCCAGGGTCAGCACCGCGCCCACCCCGGCGAGCAGGACGTTCGGTCCCGCGAGCACTCCGGCGAGGGTGGTGCCCACGCCGACGGGCAGCAGGATGCCGCCGGTGAGCGTGCGCGCCCGGGAGGTGCCCGACTGGTCGACGGCCGTCTCGCGCAGGGCGGCCAGCGGTGCGGTGCGGCCGGCCCGTAGCGCGGGCAGCAACGCCGAGCCGAGGCAGACCGCGACGCCGACGGCGATCGGCAGGGCGACGGAGAGCCCGCTGATCACCAAGTCCCCGTTCGGGAACGGGAATCCGATGGCCGGGAAGAGTGCCTGGAGTCCGGCCGCGATGCCGATCCCGGCGAGCACTCCGACGGCGGAGGCGGCGGCCGCGACGACCGTGGCCTCGGCGAGCGTTGATGTGGCGACCTGCCTGCGGGAGGCGCCCAGGGCGCGCAGCAGGGCGTTCTCGCGGGTGCGCTGGGCGACGACGATCGCGAAGGTGTTGTTGATGGAGAACGTCGCCACGAGCAGCGCGATGCCGGAGAACACCAGCAGGAGGGTGGTGAAGAGGTTCAGGAACGTTCCGGCGACGGTGTCGAGCGTCTCGGCGGACGCGGCCTGGCCGGTGATGGCTTCAACTCCCTTGGGCAGTACGGGAGTCAGCCGGTCGACGAGCTGCCGCTGGCTGACGCCGGGGCCCGCGCGCACCGCGATGGAGGAGGCCTCGCCGGGCTTGGGTGCGAGGTACTTCTGTGCGTCGGCGAGGGTCATTCCGGCGTAGGTGACCTGCCCCATGCCGTCCTCGCCGCCGAAGGTGGCGATGCCGACGATGTGCACGGTGACCGGGTCCGGGGCGCGCAGCACGGTCGTGTCGCCGAGTTTGAGGCCGCCCTTGTCGGCGGCGCCCCGGTTGACGACGACCTCGCCGGGCGCCTGCGGGGCGCGGCCCCGGGCCAGTTGGTACGGGTTGAGCTTCGGGTCGGTGATCCAGTTCCCGGCGCGGGTGGGCGGGCCCTGGCCGCCGACCGGCTTGCCGTCGGCGCCGACGAGCTGGCCGGCGCCCTCCACGACGGGGGCCGCGGCCGCCACGCCGGGGGTGTTCCGGATCGCCGTGGCCAGGGAGGTGTCGACGGGGCGGCGGGTGCCCTGGCCCGCGCCGGAGACGGTGACCACGTTCGCGCTGCGGACGACGGCGTCGGTACCGGCGTCGGCGTTCGTGAAGAGGGTGTCGAAGCTGGCGCGGAGTGTGTCGCCCATGACGAGCGTTCCGGTGAGGAAGGCGACGCCGAGCAGGACGGCGATGAAGGTGCCCGCGAAGCGGCGCCGGTGGGAGCGCAGTGAGGTGAGACTGAGGCGCAGCGCGGCGTTCATGCCCCCTGCCTCCCTTGGGAGTTGGCGCTGTCGTCGCCCTGCGACAGGAGGCGCATGCGGTCGAGGACGCGTTCGGCGGTGGGGTCGGGCATCCGGTCGACGAGGCGGCCGTCGGCGAGGAAGAGCACCTCGTCGGCGTGGGCGGCGGCGACCGGGTCGTGGGTGACCATGACGACGGTGCGGGCGGTCCGGCGGACGGTCCGGCCGAGCAGCCCCAGTACTTCTTCACCGGCCCGCGAGTCGAGGTTTCCGGTCGGCTCGTCCGCGAAGACGACGTCGGGGCGACCCGCGAAGGCGCGGGCGACGGCGACCCGCTGCTGCTGGCCACCGGAGAGTTCGGCGGGGCGGTGGTGCAGCCGGTCGCGCAGGCCCACGGTGTCGATGAGCGCGTCGATCCACTCGCGGTCGCCGCGCTGCCCCGCGAGGTCGAGGGGCAGCGTGATGTTCTCGGCGACGGTGAGCGTGGGGACGAGGTTGAAGGCCTGGAAGACGAAGCCGACGCGTTCGCGCCGCAGAAGGGTGAGCCTGCGGTCGTCCAGGGCGCTCAGGTCGGTGTCGCCGATGTAGGCGGAGCCGGAGCTGAGGGCGTCGAGCCCGGCGGCGCAGTGCATCAGAGTGGACTTGCCGGAGCCCGAGGGCCCCATGATCGCGGTGAAGCGTCCGGCGTGGAAGCCGACGCTCACCCCGTCCAGGGCCCTCACTTCGGTGTCACCGGCGCCGTAGACCTTCACGGCGCCGACGACCCGGGCGGCGCAGGCGGTGCGGACTGCGGTGGTCATGCCGCACCGCCCTTGCGGGTGCCGGTGATGTCCGTACGCCCGAAGTGCTCCTCCAGGACGGAGATCCGGCGCCAGTACTCCTCCTCGTCGATCTCGCCGGAGGCGAACCTGCGGCCGAGCACGGCGATGGGTGACCTGTCGTCCATGGGCGGTCGCCAGGGGCCCCGGCGGCCCCGCCATCCGGCGCGGCGCAGCACGGTGACGACGGTGAGGATGACGGCGGCCCAGATCAGTGGAACGAAGAGGATCCAGGGTCCGGGTCCGGCGTAGGCCAGGGTGTTCATCTCGGTCAGCTCCCTCGGCAGGGGTGGTTGTTCGATGCTTCGAGCCTCCCGCCGGGAGGGGGCCCGGGTCGTCGTACGGCCAGCGGCAGTCCGCGTACCACGCGGGGAGTAGACCGGACTTCGGCGACTGCTCTGGTCTCTGTACCTACTGGTATGTACAGTGAGGGCATGAGTACCCCGGAGCGTCTGATCGAAGCCACCCGCGACCTTTTGTGGGAGCGGGGCTATGGAGGGACCAGCCCCAAGGCGATCCAGCAGCAGGCGGGCGCCGGCCAGGGCAGCATGTACCACCACTTCACGGGCAAGCCCGATCTGGCGCTTGCCGCGATCCGGCGCACCGCCGAGGAGCTGCGGGCGGCGGCCGAGGCCTCGTTCGGGGGCGGCGGCACGGCGTACGAACGCATTGCGGCGTATCTGCTGCGCGAGCGCGATGTGCTGCGCGGCTGCCCGGTCGGCCGGCTGACGATGGATCCCGAGGTCATCGCCAGCGCCGAGTTGCGCGCGCCGGTGGACGAGACCATCGACTGGCTGCGGGCCAGGCTCGCCACCATCGTCCAAGAGGGCCTGGACCAGGGCGAGTTCCCCGCTTCCGTGGTGCCCGAGGAGATCGCCGCCGCCGTGGTGGCGACCGTGCAGGGCGGCTATGTGCTGGCCCGCGCCTCCGGTTCACCCGCCGCTTTCGACGCGGGCGCACGGGGACTGCTCTCGCTGCTCGCCCCGCCCGCCGGCTCCCGGTGAGGCAACGGACTCTACGCACATCACCCGCCCACCCGACCACGACCGGTCCTGCCGCCTGAGGAGTACGCCATGCACGCGATGCAGTACGAGACAATCCTCCCCGCCGACTACGACATGGAGATCATCCGCAAGCGGGTGGCGACCAAGGGGCCGCTGCTTGACGACTTTCCGGGGCTCGGGCTGAAGGCCTATCTGATGCGGGAGCGGGACGCCGGCAGCCCGGTCAACTCCTATGCCTCGTTCTATTTGTGGGCCACGCCCGAAGGCATGAACTCCTTCCTCTGGGGCCCCGGGTTCCAGGGGGTCGTCAACGACTTCGGGCGTCCCCGGGTGCGGCACTGGATGGGTCTGTCGTACGCCGAGGGCCCCGCGTCCGGGGCCGCTCCGGCCGCCGCGACCGTCCTGCGCGTGCCCGTCCCCGAGGACGTCGAACCGGCCCGGTTCGTGGCGGCCGAGGTGGCGAGGCCGGTGGAGCCCGGGATGGTGGCGAGCGCCGTGGCCATCGACCCCAGCCGCTGGGAACTGGTGCGGTTCACACTCTGGGAGCAGGCGGACCCGCAGGCGTCCGGCGACCGGTACCAGGTGCTGCACCTGTCGCAGCCCGGGCGCGCCGGGCTCCGCTCGGGGAGGCACTGGTGAGCACGGTGCGCACGGTGCTCGGCGAGGTGCCGGCCGACCGGCTCGGCGTCGTCGATGCGCACGACCATCTCTTCATCCGCAGCCCGCAGTTGCCGGGCAAGGAGCTGGACGACGTCGCGGACGCGGCGGCCCGGCTGGCCGGGTTCGGCGCGCTGGGCGGCGGCACGGTGGTCCAGTGGACCCCGTACGGCATGGGGCGGCGGACCGCCGAGCTGCCCGCACTGTCGCGCACCAGCGGGGTGCACATCATCGCCGCCACCGGACTGCACCAAGCCGCCCATTATGCGGGCGAGTTGCTCGATGCGGTACGCGATCGGCTCGCCGAGCTCTTCGTCGGCGAGCTGACCGAGGGCATCGGCGCTACGGGGGTCCGCGCGGGCCTGATCAAGGTCGCGGGCGGCTTCCACGGGCTCGATGAGCACGCCACGCTCACGATGCGGGCCGCCGCCGAGGCCCACCACCGCACGCTCGCGCCGATCGCCGTCCATCTGGAGCTGGGCACCGGGGCGCTCGATGTACTCGACCTGCTCTGCGGGGAGTTGGGGGTGCGGCCCGAGAGCGTGATCCTGGGCCACCTCAACCGCTCCCCCGACTTCACCGTGCACCGGCTCGCGGCGGAGGCGGGCGCGTTCCTCGCGTTCGACGGCCCGTCCCGCACCAACCACGGCACGGACTGGCGGATGCCGGACGCGCTGCGGGCACTGGCCGACGCGGGGTTCGGGGACCGGCTGCTGCTCGGCGGGGACACCGTGACCCCGGACACCCCGGGCATGCCGTACCTGCTGCGCCGGGTGCGGCCGAGGCTCGAACTCACCCTGGGCAAGGAGCTGGTGGACCAGCTGCTCGTCGCCAACCCGGCGCGGGTCTACGCCTGGTGAGCCAGTGCGCCCAGCGGGTCGTCGAGCACCGGCTGCCACGCCAACTCGGCGGCGCCGACCAGGCTGTTGTGGTCGAGGGAGCACGACAGGATCGGGACGCCCCCGCTGCGGCCCCACAGGCTGCGGTCCGCGACGACGGCCCGCAGCCGGTCGGGGTCCGCCTCCAGGAGGGCCTTGTGCAGACCGCCGAGGATGATCCGGTCGGGGTTGAGGATGTTGACGAGTCCGGCAAGTCCCAGGCCGAGCCGGTCGATGAGTTCCTCGGCGGCGCGCCGCACCGAGAGGTCCGCGTACTCGTGGTGCAGCAGGGCCCGTGACTGTTCGAGGAGCGACACCTCGGGGCCGGGGTCGCGCCCGGCCGCCGTGAGGAAGGCCAGCGGGTCGGCCTCGACGTCGAGGCAGCCGCGGCTTCCGCAGTAGCAGGGGCGGCCCTCGGGGTTCACCGTGAGGTGGCCGACCTCCAGGGCCAGGCCCGAACTCCCCGTGTGCAGGCGGCCGTCGAGGACGAGCGCGCCGCCGACGCCGCGGTGGCCGGTGGCGACGCAGAGCAGGTGCTCGGCGCCGCGGCCCGCGCCGTGCCGGTGCTCGGCGAGCGCCGCGAGGTTGACGTCGTTGCCGGTGAGGGCGGGTCCTGTGATGCCGGCGGCGCGTACCCGTTCGGCGAAGATCTCGCGCACCGGGGACCCGGCGGGCCAGGCCAGGTGCAGCGGGTTGAGCGCGGTCCCCTCGGGTTCCGCGACGGCGGAGGGCACGGCGAGCCCCGCGCCCACACAGCGGCGGCCGCTGCCCTTGAGGAGCGCGGCGCCCGCTTCGACGACCTCGCCGAGGACCTGGGCCGGGTCGGCCGAGACGGTCACACAGCCGGGGGCGGTGGCGACGATCTCGCCACCGAGGCCGACGAGCGCGGCCCGGAAGCCGTCGGCGTGCACCTGCGCGGCGAGCGCCACGGGCCCGGCGTCGTTGACGGCGAGCCGGTGCGAGGGGCGGCCCTGGGATCCGGCCGCGGCGGGCCGGGAGTCGACCTGGATCAGGCCGAGCGCTTCGAGTTCGGCGGCGACCGCACCGGCGGTGGCGCGGGTGACGCCCAGTTCGGCGGTGAGCACGGCACGGGTCGGCGCGCGACCGGTGTGTACCAGTTCGAGCGCGGGTCCGAGCGCGCTGCGGCCCCTCTCCAGCCTGGTCCGGGTGGTCGTCGCCTTGCCGTTCATGGGGGCGAGTCTCCCATGATCCCGGACGGAAGCCGCCCTCGCGGCAGTTGCCCGCACCACACGCCGGCACCGGGCCGACTTTCCGGCGGTGCTCCCGGCAGGGGGCGACGCCCCGGCCACGCCCGCACGATCACCGCTCGCGATACGTGCGTGACCCGCCCCCCACACACACGATCGCTCCCCCGCCATTGCGTTGTGTGTCCCGCCCACACACAAGATCGCCCGCTCGCGGTATGCGTGCGGCGCCCGGCCGCCCGCACAAGATCGCCCCGCCTCAGCGGCCCGAACGCCCGCCCCGACCGGTTGATGAGCGCCCGCGCTGCCCCTATCCTGAGTTTGTGCCGCTACTAAACAAAGTACGGACGGCCGTTCCGGGGGGCCCTGGCAAAGACACCGCCGCACCCTCCCTGCTCCGCCTCCGCTCCGCCCTGACCGTGTTCTTCGCACTCGACGGCTTCCTCTTCGCCGGCTGGGTGGTCCGCATCCCGGCGATCAAGCAGCAGACCGGGGCCTCCGCGGGCGACCTGGGTCTGGCCCTGCTCGGCGTCTCGGCCGGGGCGGTGGCCACGATGGTGCTCACCGGGCGGCTCTGCCGCCGCTTCGGGAGCCATCCGGTGACCGTGGCCTGCGGCGCCCTGATGGCGCTGGCCATCGCGCTGCCGCCGCAGACCCACTCGGCACTCGCGCTCGGTCTGGTGCTGCTGGTGTTCGGCGCCGCGTACGGCGGCATCAACGTGGCGATGAACAGCGCGGCCGTCGACCTGGTGGCGGCGCTGCGCCGTCCGGTGATGCCGAGCTTCCACGCGGCGTTCAGCCTCGGCGGGATGGTCGGCGCGGGCGGCGGCGCGCTGATCGCCGGGAGCCTCTCCCCCGCCGCGCATCTCTTGTCCCTGACCGGGGTCGGGCTCGTGGTGACCGCGCTGGCCGGGCCGGTACTGCTGCGGCATCCGGCGCCGGTGCACGCGGAGCTGCCCCGCGCCGGAGGGCAGCGGATCGACGGGCGGGCCCGCCGCCTTGTGCTGCTCTTCGGCGTGATCGCGCTCTGCACGGCGTACGGCGAAGGCGCGATGGCGGACTGGGGCGCGCTGCACCTGGAGCAGGACCTCGCAGCGGCGCCGGGCGTCGCGGCCGTGGGCTACTCGCTGTTCGCGCTGGCCATGACGGCCGGGCGGCTCTCGGGCACCGCGCTGCTCGAACGCCTGGGCCAGACCCGGACGTTGGTGGCGGGCGGCACCACGGCTTGTGCCGGGATGCTGCTCGGCGCGCTGGCACCGACGGTCTGGCTCGCCCTGGCCGGCTTCGCGGTGATGGGTCTCGGCCTCGCCAACATCTTCCCGGTCGCCGTCGCGCGGGCGGGCGCGCTGGCCGGGCCCGGCGGAGTGGCCACCGCGTCCACACTGGGATACGGCGGCATGCTGCTCGGTCCGCCCGCGATCGGCTTCCTCGCCGAATGGTCGTCACTGCCGGTCGCCCTGACGACGGTCGCCGTGCTGGCCGCGTGCGCCGCGCTGATCGGGTACGCCGCCCGGAACGCGACGGTGACGCGCGGCTGAGCGGGTCGTGCTAGCGCGCGGGGCGTTCCGCGAGGGTGCGGGCCAGCACCGCCCGCTGGAGCGGCAGCACCTCGGCATGCCGGGACCGGCCGGACTCCGTGATCGACACGCTCACACCGCGGCGGTCCTCGCTGCACATCCCGCGCGTCACCAGGCCGTCCTTCTCCAGGCGCCCGATGAGGCGGGACAGCGCGCTCTGGCTGAGATGGATCCGCGCGGCCAGCTCCTGCACCCGAAAGGCACCGCCGCGGTCGTCCGCGCGCCCCTCGGCCAGTACGTCGAGGACCTCGAAGTCGCTCGCGCCCAGGCCGTACGCATGGAGCTCGCGGTCGAGCTCACAGGTCGTACGCGCGTGAACGGCGAGGAGCTCCCGCCACTCCGCCACGAGCAGGCGCTCGGTCTTCTCAGCTGCCATGTCCGCACGGTAGCAGAAATGACCGATTTTGTTGCATAGGAATTAAATGCCCCTGCATCCAATGCAAGCGCATGTAGTCTGCGGGTGCGAGCAGCGGGGGAGGGGCGGCCGACGGGCGCCTGTTGCTCGTCGGCCGCCCCTGCTGTGAGACTTCGCGCATGGGGACACGGAGCCGGGCCGAGCGGGGCGCCATCGCTATCGAGATCGGATACGCGCTGGCCAGCGCCCTGTTCGCGGCCGGTGTGGTGTTCGGCGCGATCGGCGGCTCCGGCTACGCCCTCGAACTCCCCCATCCCCTGCGGCGGGTGCTGCTGCTCATCGGCGGCGGCTGCTCGCTCATCGTGTTCGTCTGGCGGACCGTGCACGTGCTGTGGCGCTTCCCGTACGGGGCGGAGCGGGGCCCGCGTCAGCCCAGCCAGCCGGGGCGCACCAGGCCCGACTCGTAGGCCAGGACCACCAGTTGGGCCCGGTCCCGGGCGCCGAGCTTCACCATCGTGCGGCTGACGTGGGTCTTCGCGGTCAACGGGCTGACGACGAGCCGGCGGGCGATCTCCTCGTTGGAGAGCCCGATGCCGACCAGGGCCATCACCTCCCGTTCCCGCTCGGTGAGTTCGGCCAGACTGCCGGCGGCGGCCGGCTCCTTCGAGCGGGCGGCGAACTCGGCGATCAGCCGCCGGGTGACGCCCGGTGACAGCAGGGCGTCACCGTCGACCACCGCGCGGACCGCGCGCAGCAGTTCGTCCGGTTCGGTGTCCTTGACGAGGAAGCCGGAGGCTCCGGCTCGGATCGCCTCGAAGACGTACTCGTCGAGTTCGAAGGTGGTGAGCATGACCACCTTCACCGCGGCCAGGTCCGGGTCCGAGGTGATCTTGCGGGTGGCGGCGAGACCGTCGAGCCGGGGCATCCGGATGTCCATCAGGACGATGTCCGGCCGCAGTTCGCGCACCAGGCGCACCGCCTCCTCACCGTCGGCGGCCTCCCCCGCCACCTCGATGTCGCCCTGGGCGCCGAGCAGCGCCCCGAACCCGGCCCGTACCAGGAGCTGGTCGTCGGCAAGCAGTACGCGGATCAAGACGTCTCCTTCGAGTCGGCGGCCAGCGGAAGCCGGGCGGTCACGCGGAAGCCGCCGGCCGGGAGCGGCCCGGCCTCGATGGTGCCACCGAGCGCCGCGACCCGCTCCCGCATGCCGATCAGTCCGTTGCCGCTGCCGCCCGCGTCGCCGCCGGCCGCCGGCCCCTCGTCCTCGATCCGCAGCACGAGCGCGCCCGGCCGGTAGCCGACCGCGACCCGCGCGGTGCGCGCCGCGGAGTGGCGTACGACGTTGGTGAGGGCCTCCTGCACGATCCGGAAGGCGGCCAGGTCCAGGCCGGGCGGCAGGGCCGTCCGCTCGCCGGTCGTGGTGGTCTCGACGGTGAGCCCGGTGGTCGCGGCCTGCTCGACCAGTTCGGGGAGCCGGTCGAGGCCGGGTGCCGGTGAGCGCGGGGCGTCGCCCGGCGTGCGCAGGGTCTCCAGGACCTGGCGCACCTCGCCGAGCGCCTCCTTGCTCGCGGACTTGATGGTGGTCAGCGCGGTGCGGGCCTGTTCGGGGTCGGAGTCGAGGAGGGCGAGGCCGACGCCCGCCTGGACGTTGATGACCGAGATGCTGTGGGCGAGCACGTCGTGCAGTTCGCGGGCGATCCGCAGCCGCTCCTCGTCCGCCCGCCGCTTCTGGGCGGCGGCCCGCCCGGCCCGTTCCCTGGCCCACTGCTCCCTGCGTACGCGCACCAGCTCGGCGACCGCGATGATGGCCACCGCCCAGGCGGCGACCCCCAGTTCCTGACTCCAGGGCGCGGCGGAGCCGCCCTCCGGCGGCAGCCAGCGGTAGAGCCAGTGCGAGACGAGCAGATGCCCCAGCCAGAGCATGCCGAGCGCGCCCCAGGCCTGCCGGCGGTATCCGGCGAGGACCGCGGCGAAGCAGCCGACCGCGACGGAGAGGAAGACCGGGCCGTAGGGATATCCGGCGCCGAGGTAGACCATGGCGGCCGCCGCGCTGGCGAAGACCGCGACGAGGGGGTGGCGGTGGCGGACCAGCAGCACCGCGCAGCTCGCGAGGAGGAGCACCCGGGCGAAGACGTCGAGCGGGGCCCGGCCGGTCTGGGAGTGTGCCGCGAAGGTGGAACCGACCAGGACGAACGCGGTGAGGGCGATCGTCGACAGCCACGGCAGCCCGGCCCGGCCCTCCTCGCCGTCGTGCCCCCGCACCCAGCGCCGCAGCAGGGGCGGCGGCCCGCCCCGCCCCCGGGGTGGACCGCCGTGCCGGGCGGCGGGCGGTGGCTGCTGCTCTTCCATACCGGCCACGCTAGACCGGGGCCGGCGCCCGCGGCGTCAGCCGGGCGAGGTGCTCACGCGTACTACGCGGGGAGTACCAGGCCCACCGAACGGGCCAGCTGCCCGGCGGCGTGCGCGAAGAACGGCTCGCGGTCCTCCACGACCCGGTGGAACTGGCCGAACACCTCGAAGGAGATCAGCCCGAACAGCTGCGCCCAGGCGGCGACGAGCGCGACGGCCACCGGCGGCGGCAGGTCGGGGGCGAAGTCGGCGGCCATCCGCTCGGCCTCGGCGCGCAGGGGCGCGGCGAGCTTCGGCGGCGCGATGCCCTTGCCCCGGTGCGCGTCCCGGGCGATCGAGATGAGGACGAGCCCCACCCGCGCCGCGGGGCCGACGGTCGCCTGGGGTGCGGTGTAGCCGGGCACGGGCGAACCGTAGATGAGGGCGTACTCATGGGGGTGGGCGAGCGCCCAGGCACGTACGGCACGGCAGACGGCGGTCCACCGGGCGGCGGGTGAGGCGGCTGCCTTCTGCTGGGCGAGAGCGTGCTCGGCGGCCTCCCCCGCCGCGTCGTAGGCGTCCACGATGAGGGCGGTCAGCAGCTCGTCCCGGCTCGGGAAGTACCGGTAGAGCGCGGAGGACACCATGCCCAGCTCGCGGGCGACGGCACGGAGCGAGAGCTTCGTCGCGCCGTCCGCCGCCAGCTGTCTCCTGGCCTCGTCCTTGATGGCTGCGGTGACTTCGATACGTGCCCGTGCGCGGGCTCCCTGGACGGTGCTCATGGCTCCAGTCTGCCAGCCTGGAGAGCAGTGGCCAAGAACGCGACTGGCGCACACAAATCGGAGCAGTGGGCACCTTCGAGAGCGCTGCTCTTGCTTTGCGGCACCCCTTCGGTGCACACTGCTCACGAACGAGAGCACCGCTCTCTCTCACCTTCAGGGGAGACACACCATGTCCGCATCCGCACACGTCCAGAAGCCCGGCTGGTTCACGGTCAACGTCTTCAACCGGGCCGTCGCCTGGATGACCCGCCGCGGACTGAGCGTCTGGGGTTCCCGCATCCTCGCGGTCCGCGGCCGCAAGAGCGGCGAGTGGCGCCGCACGCCGGTCAACCTGCTGACCGTCGACGGCGAGCAGTACCTGGTCGCGCCGCGCGGACACGTCCAGTGGACGCACAACATGCGGGCGGCGGGCGGCGGCGAACTGCACCTCGGCAAGAAGGCCGAGGCGTTCACCGCGGTCGAGGTCGCCGACGACGACAAGCCCGCCCTGCTGCGCGCCTACCTCAAGCGCTGGAAGGCCGAGGTCGGCGTCTTCTTCAACGGCGTCGGCCCCGACTCCAGCGACGAGGAGCTGCGCCGGATAGCCCCCGACCACCCCGTCTTCCGCATCACGCCCGCCCAGTGACCCCACCCGGGCTCAGTGCCCGAGCACGGCGCGCAACTCCGGCTGGAGCAGGGGCGCGTGAGCCCGTACGAGGTCGTCGCACAGGTCCCAGATCCGCTCGACGGGCAGCGCCGCCGCGGTCGCCGGGTCGGTCATGGCGGCGTGCCGGATGTGGCGCGGCTCGCCGAGCACGGCGGCCCGCACCACGAGATCGGTGACCGAGACATAGCTGCGGTTGAGCGCCGCGCACTGCGGCGGCAGGGCGCCGGTCCTGGTGGGCTGCACCCCCAACGCATCGACCAGGCAAGGGACTTCGACCACCGAGTCGGCGGGCAGGTTGTCGATCAGGCCGTGGTTGGGGACGTTGCCGTAGACCGTGCGCGGGGTGCCCGTGACGATGCTGTGGATGATCTGCGGGGCGTACTCCATGGTCCCCGCCACGGGCAGCGGCCGGCCCGAGGCGAGGGCGTCGCGGGTACGCGCGTAGGTGGCCAGGTTGTCCTCGCTGATGCCGAGGTAGGCGCCGACCGGCAGGCGCAGCCGGTCGATCTCCTCGTCGTGGTGCAGATACCAGGGCACGTACTCGGATGAGTGCTCGCTGGTCTCCGTCGGGTAGTGGCCGAGTCTGCGGTACATGTCGACGCGGACCCGGCGCAGCAGTCCGGGGTCCTTGGCGATGGTCTCGTCCAGGAGCGGGTGCAGGTCCTGGCCCGCGCGTTCGAAACGCAGCACCCAGGACTGGTGGTTGACCCCGGCCGCGAGGTAGGAGACCTCGGCGAAGGGCACGCCGATCAGTTCGGACAGGTCGCGCATCGTCCAGTACACGGAGTGGCACAGGCCCACGGCCCGCAGCGCGGGGGCCACCCGGTGCAGGTAGAGCAGGTTCATCGCCATCGGGTTGGTGTAGTTCAACAGCCAGGCGTCCGGGCAGAGTTCGGCGATGTCGGCGGCGAGCGAGCGCAGCAGGGGGAAGGTGCGCAGGGCGCGGAAGATGCCGCCGATGCCGAGGGTGTCGCCGATGGTCTGGCGCAGCCCGTAGCGGGCGGGGATCGCGAAGTCGGTGCGGGTGGCCTCGGTCATGCCGACCTGGACGGTGTTGATCACGAAGTCGGCGCCGTCGAGCGCCGCGCGGCGCTCCAGGTGGGCGCTGACGACCGGCGCCGCGTCCAGTTCGGCCGCGATGTGGTGGGCCGCGGCCTCGCTGGTGGCGAGCCGCTCGGGGTCGATGTCGTGCAGCGCGATGCGGGCGCGGGCGAACTCGGGGAAGGCGAACAGGTCGGCGAGCAGCCCCTGGGTGAACTCCACGCTGCCGGCCCCGATGAAGGCGATCCTGGTTTCGGTCATGCCGTGCTCCCTTGAGTCCGGGCGCGGGCGGGGGCCCCGTACCGGGTGGGCCGGTTGGCGGTGCCGCCGCGGCCCCGGACGGACGGTGACACCGCGGGTCAGCCCTTCAGGCCGCTCGATGTGAGCGACTGGATGAAGGTCTTCTGGGCGAAGAGGAACGCGACGAGGACCGGCAGCACGGTGATGACGTTGCCGGCCATCACCGCCGACCACTTGGTGTGGTGCTGGCCCTGGAAGGTGGTCAGGCCCAGTTGCAGGGTGTACCGCGTGTCGTGGTTGATGGCGATGAGCGGCCAGGAGAGGTCGTTCCAGGTGGCGAGGAAGGTGAGGACCGCGACCGTGGCGAGGGCTGGGCGGGCCAGCGGCGCCACGATCGAGACGAGCACCCGCAGCCGTGAGCAGCCGTCGATCCACGCGGCCTCCTCCAGCTCCCTGGGCAGGGAGAGGAAGAACTGCCGGAAGAGAAACACGGCGAACGGGGTGACCAGGGACGGCACGATCAGCGCACCGAGAGTGTCGATGAGTCCGAGCCACTTCATCACCAGGAAGGTGGGGATCATGGTGAGCTGGAACGGGACCGCCATGGTCGCGAGCATCAGCCCGAGCAGCAGCCGCGACCCGGCGAACCGCATCCGCGCGAAGGCGTAGCCGCCGAGTGCGCCCAGCAGGAGGTTCGAGGTCACGGCCACGAACGCGACGATGCACGAGTTCAGGAACCAGCGGGGGAACATCGCGTTGCCGAGCACATAGCGGTAGCCGCCGAGGTCGATGCCGTGCGGCCACAGCGCGGGCGGGAAGCGGTTGACCTCCGCGTCGGTCATCACGGAGCTGACGACCAGCCATACGAGCGGCAGCGCGAAGCCGATCGACAGCGGCACGAGGAGCAGGTGCCAGGGGCTGAACGGCAGCCGGCGGCGCCGTGCGGTGCGGCGGGCCGGGGCGCCGACAGAGGCGGCCGCCCCCTGGGCCATCGTGGGCGCGGTCATCGGCCTGCTCCTCCCGCTCGCACAACTCCCCTGCCAGGTACGCCTGTTGGGCCCGTACGCTCCCGGTGGCGCCGGTAGAGCCGCAGCACGACGGCCGCGGTCACCAGGCCTATCGCGAGCACATAGGCCGAGGCGGCGCCGTACCCGGCGGTGAAGTTCTGGAAGGCCTGCTCCCACACGAAGTAGACGATGACGGTGGTGGCGCCGAGGGGGCCGCCCTTGGTGGTCACGTACACGAGGTCGAAGACCTGGAGGGCGGTGATGAACTGCCACAGCACCAGGAACACCGTCACCGGGGTGAGCGAGGGCAGGGTGACGTGGCGCAGCACCTGGGCCGGGTTCGCCCCGTCGAGGCGGGCGGATTCGAGGAGTTCGGCCGGGACGTCCTGGAGCGCGGCGAGGTACACGACGACGCAGAAGCCGGTGCCGCTCCACAGCGAGATGAGCAACAGGACGTAGAGCGCTTGGCCGGGGTCGGTGAGGAAGCCCTGCGGGGACACCCCGATCCGGTGCAGGAACGAGTTCGCCGCGCCGAACTCGGGGTCGAAGATGAAGGAGAACAGCACGCCCTGGGCAGTCGCCGACACCACGAACGGGACGAAGACCAGCGTGCGGTAGAGCCCGACGAGGCGGATCCGCCGGTTCAGGGCGAGCGCGAGGGCGAGCCCGCCGGCCAGGCTCAGGGGAACGTAGCCGCCCGCGTAGATCAGGGTGTTCTCCACGGCGGTGCGGAACGCCGGGTCCTTGGTGAGGGCGCGGTAGTTGTCGAGCCCGACCCAGCGGCCCGGTGTGACCAGGTCGTCCGCTCGGAACGAGAGCAGCAGCGACCACAGCAGCGGTACGACGCCGAGTCCGAGGATCACCAGGACGGCCGGGCTGATGAAGGCCCAGGCGGTGGCGGTCTCGCCGCGCGCCCGGCGGCGTCTGGCGGCACGGGCGGCCGGGGTCGGGTCGAGCGTGAGGGGGCGGGGGGTCCGCTGCCCGGTACGTCTCATCTCTCAGACCCTTCTAGGCGGTCTTGTGGAAGTCCGGTGCGGTACCGCGCCCTGTAGGGGCGCGGGGCTGTGACACCAAGCGACTCCGCCGCGATGGGGGTCACTTCCCGCGGAGCGCTTAGTCACGGGGTCGGCTTCAGCGCGGGATCAGCAGGGCGGCGTCGGCCTTCTCGGCGCACCGGCGCATCGCGTCGTCCGGTGCCGAGCGGCCGAGCAGCACCGCGACGACGGCCTCGCCGAGCGCCTGCGAGATCTGCGGATACGCCGGGTGCACGGGCCGCACCCGGGCCGACTCCAGCGCCTTGGTGAACACCGGCAGGCCTTCGGTCCGCGCGGAGTGCTGGAGCCATTCGGGGCGGCGCGCGCTGGCCGTGCTGAGTGGCAGGCTCGCGCCGCGGACGGCCCAGGTGACGTCCTGGTCGGGCGCGATGAGCCAGCGGACGAACAGGATCGCCGCCTGCGAGCGGGCCGAGCCGTTGTCGAAGACGGTCCAGGTGTCGGGGCCCGCGATGGTGACCTGGCGGCCGCTGTAGGTGGGCAGCGGCACCACGGCGTAGTCCACCTTGGCGTCGATGATGTCGGGCAGCGCCCAGGGCCCGGCCATCACCATGCCCATGCGTCCCGACTGGAAGACCTGGTACAGCTGCTGGCTGCCCGGCTTCGGGTCGATGTAGACACTGTTGCCGGCGACGAGACGGGCGACGGTTTCCAGCGCTCTGCGGCCTTCGTCGGCGAAGCCGATGCGTTTGCCGCCGGGCGCGATGACCTCCCCGCCGAGGTCCCACACCAGCGGCCACATCCGCCAGGTGGTGTCCTCGTCGCCGACACCGGGCCAGCCGGTGCCGAAGACGCCCTTGCCGGAGTCGGTGAGGCGGTGGGCCGTGTCGATGAACTCGGCCCATTTCCAGCCGGGTTGGGGCAGTGGCAGCCCGGCGCGCGCGAACAGGGTCTTGTTGCAGATGACCGCCAGGGAGTCCACGAGGGCGGGCGCGGCGCGCACCTTCCCGTTGATGGTCACCGCGTCCCGCAGCGAACCCCAGTAGTCGTTCCACGGCACGGGCCCGTCGCGCAGGGCCGAGGTGAGGTCGACGACGCGGGGGCTGCGGGCGACGCTCGCGATGTCCGAGCCGAAGATGTAGGCGATGTCCGGGTAGGACCCGGAGGCCAGCGCGGCGGTGACCTTCTGGAGCATGGCGTCGGCGGTCGTCCCGCCACCTGTGTCGACATGGATCTTGGGGTGGGTGCGGTTGAACTGGGCGACCAGGTCTTCGATGGCCTGCTTGGCGCTGGCGGTCGCGCCGTGCCACAGCTCGACGCTCACCGTGCCGTCGGGGCCGACACCGTCGGCGGCGGAGGAGCCGCAGGCCGCAAGTGCCGGTGCGGCGACCGCGCCCAGGGCGCAGCCGGCACCGGCCCGGAGCAGCGCACGGCGGCCCGGCACGCTGGGGAGTGAAGGGGCGCTGGAGTGATCTGGGCCGGCCGGCATGATCCGTTCCATCCCTCGCGGATACGTCCCCGCCTCGGCCCCGGGGAGGGGGCCTGGCGACTCGGGCCGGACCGGGACCTCGGTCAGGGGTCCCGGCCGGCTGGGCGCACCTCTCGCGGGCCGGACCGCGCCGCGGTCCGGGCCACTGGCTGGATGAAAGCGCCTTCCGCCGCCGGGCGTCAAGAGCCCGCAACCGTGTCGTCCGGGCGCTTCACGCGATGGGGTGCCCGCTGCCCGGCGCGGGGTCCGGTTCAGCACGGGAACCTGGGTCCATTCGGCCGAACTTGCGATGGCGGGCACACAAGTCGCTTGCTTCCCAGTAGATGTGATGACCCATCACATCCGAGGAGGATCCCGGTGGCCCTCCCCTGCGCCGACCACGGGCTGCGGCCGAGCCCTGGCGGGCGGGGCCGGAGCGGTCCGGCCCCGCCCGTGCGGGTCAGCGGTCGACCGCGTCCAGGGCGCGCCGGGCCATCGGGTGACTGCGGACCAGACCGGCCAGTGTCGTCGCGCCGCGGGTGATGTCCGCGAAGGACTTCCACGCGGGCCGGAATCCGGTGATCGCGGCGTGCAGCAGCAGGGGCCGCTTCTCGAAGAGGGACAGCATCCGGCGGCCCACCCCCATCTCGACCCCGAGGCCCGCCTTGATGGCGAACGCGTAGTTCAGGGCCTGGCGGCGGGCGTCGACGGCGTCCTGCGACTCGGCGATGCGGACCGCCCACTCCCCCGCGAGGCGCCCGGAGCGCAGGGCGAAGGAGATGCCCTCCCGCGTCCACGGCTCCAGCAGGCCCGCCGCGTCGCCGCAGACCAGGACCCGGCCGCGGGACAGCGGCGAGTCGTCGCTGCGGCAGCGTGTCAAGTGCCCCGAGGAGACGGCCGGTTCGAAACCCGCGAGGCCGAGCCGGGCGATGAAGTCCTCCAGATAGCGCTTGGTGGCCGCGCCTTCGCCGCGCGTCGAGATCACCCCGACGGTCAGGGTGTCGCCCTTGGGGAAGACCCATCCGTAACTGCCGGGCAGCGGGCCCCAGTCGATGAGCACCCGGCCCGCCCAGTCCTCGGCCACGCTCGGCGGCACCGGGATCTCGGCTTCGAGCCCGAGGTCGACCTGCTCGGTCTTCACCCCGACGTGCGCCCCTATCCGGCTCGCGCTGCCGTCCGCGCCGACCACGGCCCGCGCGAGGACGGTCTCCCCGTCGGCCAGGACGACGGCGACGGTGCGCCGGTCGGGCACGGCCGAGCCGTGCTGCTCGACCTTGGAGACGGTGGCGCCGGTACGGATCACGGCGCCCGCCTTCTCGGCGACGGCGACCAGGCCCGCGTCGAACTCGGGCCGGTTGATCAGCCCGAACAGCATCGTCTTGGACCGGCGGGTCCGGGTCAGCTTGCCGTTCAGGGAGAAGGTGACCGCGTGCACCCGGTCCTGGAGCGGCAGTTGGAAACCCGGCGGCAGGGCGTCGCGCGAGGGGCCGATGATGCCGCCGCCGCAGGTCTTGTAGCGCGGCAGTTCGGCCTTCTCCAGGAGCAGCACCTTGCGCCCCGCGGTCGCCGCCGCGTAAGCCGCCGAGGCTCCCGCGGGACCCGCGCCGACCACGACGACGTCCCAGACCGGCCCGGTGGCCGATTCCGTGCCCGACTCGGCGGCGGGCTCGTCCTGGTGCGCTTCCAGCGGGCCGTCCGCCCCGGCCTCTGCGTTCTCGCTGCTCACGATGTGCTTCTGCTCCCCACTCCGACCAGTGGCCCGTGTTGACGACCGCATCCTACGGGGCAGTAGCCCCGCCCCCCTGTTGTGGCCCGTTGTGGGAGGATCGGCCATATCTTCGTCGTACACACACGTGCACCTTCGTATGTGTACATACAACGTCGCACCCACGAGGAGCGTGCCCATGACCGCACATCCGATTGCCGAGACCATCGCCGCCCTGATGCCCCGGGCCAAGGCGGAGCTGACGGAGCTGGTCGCGTTCCAGTCGATTGCGGACGAGGCGGTGGCACCGCGGAGCGAGTGCGAGGCCGCCGCGAACTGGGTGGCCGACGCCCTGCGGGCCGAGGGCTTCCAGGACGTCGCGCTGCTCGACACCCCCGACGGTTCGCAGTCGGTGTACGGACTGCTGCCCGGCCCGGTGGGGGCGCCGACGGTGCTGCTCTACGCGCACTACGACGTGCAGCCGAAACTTGACGAGTCCGCGTGGGTGACCCCGCCGTTCGAGTTGACCGAGCGCGGCGGCCGCTGGTACGGCCGGGGCGCGGCGGACTGCAAGGGCGGGTTCATCATGCATCTGCTCGCGCTGCGCGCCCTCAAGGCGAACGGCGGCGTCCCGGTCTCCGTGAAGGTGATCGTGGAAGGCTCGGAGGAGCAGGGCACCGGCGGCCTGGAGCAGTACGCCGAGGCGCACCCCGAACTGCTGACGGCCGACGCCATCGTCATCGGCGACACCGGCAACTTCCGGGTCGGCCTGCCCACGGTGACGGCGACGCTGCGCGGCATGACCATGATCCGGGTCCGGATCGACACCCTTGCGGGCAATCTGCACTCGGGCCAGTTCGGCGGTGCCGCGCCGGACGCGCTGGCCGCGCTCATCCGCGTGCTCGACTCGCTGCGCGACGAGCACGGCCAGACGGTCATCGAGGGTCTCGCCGCGGACTCCGAGTGGGACGGTCTGCAGTACCCGGAGGCCGAGTTCCGCCAGGACGCCAAGGTCATCGACGGTGTGTCGCTGCCGGGCACCGGAACCGTGGCCGACCGCATCTGGGCCCGTCCGGCCGTCACCGTCATCGGCATCGACTGCCACCCGGTGGCCGGTGCGACGCCGTCCATCCCGGCGAGCGCCCGCGCCCAGATCAGCCTGCGGGTGCCGCCCGGCCAGGACGCCGCCGAGGCGACCAAGCTGCTGTACGCGCACATCGAGAAGCACGTCCCGTGGAACGCCCGGGTCTCCTTCGAGCAGGTCGGCCAGGGCCAGCCGTTCCGCGCGGACATCAACAGCCCGGCGTACACCTCGATGGCCGAGGCGATGGCCGTGGCCTACCCGGGCGAGGAGATGCAGTCCTCCGGCATGGGCGGCTCGATCCCGCTGTGCAACACCCTGGCGGCGCTGTACCCACAGGCGGAGATCCTGCTGATCGGGCTGAGCGAGCCGGAGGCGCAGATCCACGCCGTGAACGAGAGCGTGTCGCCCGAGGAGCTGGAGCGCCTCTCGGTCGCCGAGGCGCACTTCCTGGTCAACTACGCGGATTCCAAGCGGAGTTGAGCCAGTACGGGCCGATGGGTTAAGCGCTCGGCGGACATCGCCCAGAGCGTAGATCCATGCGGCGGACTACGTCGCCGACGTACGTTCGCCGCATGGATCTCGTAGAAGTCCTCCCCCGGCTGCACATGTTCCGCTTCCCCATCGGCCAGGCGTATCTGTGGCGCGACGACGACGGGCTGACGCTCATCGACGCGGGCGACGCGAACGCCGCGGCGCCCATCGAGGAGGCGATCCGCGGACTCGGGCTCGACCCGGCCGCCATCCGCCGCATCGTGATCACACACTGCCACCGCGACCACTTCGGCGCGGCCGGCGAGCTCGCCGAGCGCTACGGCGCCGAGGTGATCGCGCACCGCCTCGACGCCCCGGTGATCAGGGGCGAGGTGGCGATGTCCGAGCCGGTGCTCCTGGACTGGGAAGTCCCGCTGTACGAGCACGGGTTGACGCTTCCGGAGGCACCGCCGACCCGGGTGGACCGCGAGGTCGGCGACGGCGACGCGCTGGGCTTCGGTGACGGCGCGGTCGCCGTCCACTGTCCCGGCCACACCGACGGCTCGATGGCGGTCCATCTGCCGCGCCACGGCGTGCTGTTCACCGGCGACAGCGTGGCCGGGGTCGGCCAGGTGATGGTCGGCGTGTTCAACACCGACCGGGAGCGGGCGCTCGCCTCGTTCCGCCGCCTCGCCGATCTCGGCGCGGACACCGTGTGTTTCGGGCACGGCGACCCGCTGACCGAGGACGCGGCGGCCGTCATGAAGGCCTCAGCCGACCGGGACTCCGGCCTCCAGGTTGAGCACGGTTGACCGCTCCCGGGCCCGCAGCGCCCAGCGCAGCCGCTCGAAGCGGGCGGGCGGCAGCAGTCCGGCCGCCTCCTGCTCGCTGACGAAGCGCCAGCCGCGCAGCTCGGAGCCGGGCAGCAGCACCTGCCCGGCGCTCGCGCTGTCGAGCCGGCCGCCGTCGAAGAGCAGCCGCAGGCCGCCGAATCCGGGTGGCCGCGGCGGTTCCCAGTCGACCACCAACAGCCTTGGTACGCGGCCGAGTCGGACCCCCAGCTCCTCCTCGACCTCGCGGATCCCGGCCCTGGCCGGGGCCTCGCCGCGCTCGACGATGCCGCCGGGGAACTCCCAGCCCGGTTTGTAGGTGGGGTCGACCAGGAGCACCCGGTCCTGGTCGTCGAAGAGCAGCACCCCGGCGGCGAGCGTCTCGGCGGTGGGCTCCGGGGTCTGCACGATCTGGCAGGCGCGGGCCGCTCCGGAGCGGACCGCGTCGGCTATTCGCTCGGCGGTCTCGCGCGGGGTGAGCCCGCCGTTGTCGACGGCGTACGCGTCGTCGGCGAGCCAGCCCAGCGCCCGCCGGAACGGCTCGATGTGCTCGTACGCCCACTTGCGGACCCGCTGGTCGTCGGCCTCGGGGTCGTCGGGGAACTCCACCCGGGCCGCTATCCGCGCCCGCAGGATCGTTTCCTCCTGGGTCAGGAGCACATGGCGTACCGGTGTGCGGCGGGCCGCGAGGCCGCCGAAGATCTCGTCCCGGTACTCCTGCCGCAGCAGTGTCATCGGCACCACGAGGACGCCGCCGACCTCGGCGAGCAGCGCGGCGGCGCCGTCCACCACCAGACGCCGCCAGATCGGCAGGTCCTGGTAGTCGGTCACCTGCGCGAGGAGTTTCTGCGGCAGCAGCTGCCGCAGCGCCCCGCCGATCACCTCGGGGTCGTAGAACGTGCTGTTCGGGATCAGGTCGATCAGCTCGCGCGCGGTGCTGGTCTTGCCCGCGCCGAACGCACCGTTGACCCAGACGATCACGGTTCCCCCTCTTCGGTAGCCCCCAGTGGACTGCCCGCAACACCCTGCCACGGAAACCCGTGCCCGGCCCCGCCCCTTCTGATCACGCGCTCAACTGTGGCCGGGCTGTTGCTTGTCGAACGCCACCGCTGGGCCCCGTACCGCGTCCTGCTGTACGAGCACCGGGCACGGGGGCCCGTAACGCGGGCGGCCAAGGCGTCGTTGTGCGAGTGCCTGAAGAGACACAAGGGGGTGCGACCACCATGGGTCGTACGGTATTGGAACGTTTTCCCGCGGGTGGCCCGCGTGGCCACTGGCCTGCCGAGGAGTTCGCGCGGGACCGCAGGGACGAGGGCGTGGCGGCGGAGGTCGTGATGGATCTGGAGTCCGACGCGTTCCTGGTCGTCGTCACCCGCCCGCGCCAGGAGCCGGCCGGCTGACGCCCGGCCCGCGCGGCCCCGCCGGACGCTCGACGCGATGTCCGATTTCCGCCGCTCGGCGGGGCCGTGACGGATCACTCCCGATGTGCGGAACCACCCGGGCGGAGCCGCGGGGCGCTCAGAAGTCCCCGTAGTTGACCTGCCAGGTGGGCAGGCCGATGCGGCGCCACACGGCGACCACCCGGTCGCGGTCGTCCAGGCTGACGCGCACGTGGAACCGGTGGCGGACATGCGCGTCGAACAGCTCGGCCTTCACGAGGTCGTCCCGCCGCCCGTCGCCGGCCGCCCGCATCCACAGTTCGTCGTACGGCACCTCATGCGCGGCGAGCCACGCCTCGGTCTGCGTCCGGAACTCCTCGCCCCGGCCCGACAGCAGCACGATCCGGTCGCCGTGCGTCCGCCGGAAGGCGAGCAGCGCGTCGCGCACCGGGGCGTTCAGCCCGTCCTGCTCGCAGCGTGAGAAGTCGTACGGGTTGCGGTTCAGGTTGATGGCGAGGGTGCCGTCGATGTCGCACATCACCGCGGTGGGCAGGGTCTCGTCGGCGGTGTAGGGCTCCACCGCCGACAGGCTGACGGCGTCGTTCATCCAGGCGTCGGTGAGGCGCCATCCGTTGCGTACGGCCTTGGCGTGCTTGTCGGCCAGCAGGCGGATGACGTCCTCGCCCACGGGTTTGTCGCGAGCCGCGTCCCGGCGCAGGCACTCTTCGAGCGACACCCCGGTGAAGTCGTGCACGACGAACCGCGCCTGCCCGGCGACGGCGGCCTTGAGCCGCTTGGGGATGCGCGGGGTCAGGTGCGTGTTGTCGACCACCACGTCGAAGCCCGCGGCGAGTGTCTCCCGCACCACCGCGTCCTGGATGGCGAGCACGGCCTGCTCGGCGGTGTGCGATCGGACGCCCTCGGCGCCGGCGTTGTCGAGCATGCCGCGCAGATCGTCGAGGTTGACGCGGCGGCACTGGCCGCCGGAGTCCGCGACGATCTCGCGGGCGGCGGTGGTCTTTCCGGAGGCGGGCAGTCCGGTCATGACGTGGACGGTGGGCATGGCGGGGTTCAGCTCTCTTCGTCGTTCTTGAACGGGTCGGCGGCCGTTGGTTTGACGGTCCGCCAGATCATCAGGCCGAGGTCGCGGCCGTCGAGCAGCTGGAAGACGGCCGCGCGCACGGTGCGCTCCCGGATCTGCTGGGCGGCGCGGGCGAACGCGCCGCGGTCCGCGGCGAGATGGGCGACCCGGCGGAAGCTTTCCTCGGCGAGCGCGGCCAGTTCGGCGGCCCGCCCTTCGAGGCGCGCCGCCACGGACTGTACCCACAGGTCGAACTCGTCGGGAACCTGCGCCAGCATCGCCTCCAGCGGATCGGCGCCGTCCGCGGTGAGTTCGGCGATCTCGCCGGGGCCGCAGCCGAGCGCCTGGGCGAGGCGTTTGGGGTCCGCTCCGGCGAACCGGCGGATGCCGAGGAACCGCCAGATGTCGCGTTCGGTGATGCCGGTCAGCACCTTGTGCAGCCGCACGTACTCGCTGATCTTCGCCTTGACCCGCAGCCCGGAGGCGTACCGGATGACATAGCCCTCGGCGTCGGTGCCGGTGGCCGCCCGGCCGTCGGCGTGGACGTTGGCCCCGGCGCGTTCGAGGAGTTCGGCGAGCGGCATCGCGGGCCACGTACGGGCCACGGAGCCGACCGGCGCCCAGTCTTCGGCGGCCCGGGACAGCTCGATCTCGCGGCCCGCGCAGTCGTACGCGGCGAGCAGCACCAGGTCGCGCCGGCCGCCGTAGTCGACGACGATCCGGTTCTCCGGGTAGAGGATCTCCGCGAGGTAGGTGACGCCGGGGCGCAGCGTCGCCGTGTCCCGTCCGTCGAGCCATGCGCTTGCCCAGACGGCCTGTTCGGAGGTGAACGAGCCACGCGATGCGACCCGCCAGCGGCCCTCGTAGTGGAAGGCGATGCCGAGCGATCCGTCGACCTTGTCGTACACCTCGAACGGCTCGTCGGGCAGCGGGCGCGCGTAGGAGCGGCCGAGGGTGTGCTCGCCTACGTTGAAGAACTTGGGCAGGCAGTGCGCGACGACCGTGCCGCTCGTGTCGTCGACCACCAGACCTCGGCAGCGCGTGGTGACCTCGTTCCACGCCTGTTCGTACTGACACAACCTGCTGTACGAGTAGATCGACAAGGGCAGTTCGGGGTGCGCCTTGCGGACGACGTGCCCGGCGTCGAGGGCCGCGGCGAGGCCGGCGGGCGGGATGAGACGGTCGAGGTCGATCACTGCTGCTCCAGGGAAGTGTGCTGTCGCAAGCAGCTTGACCTGTGTTGACGGCGGGAGCGAGGCATTTTTGATCCGGGCGGCGGACCGGGGGCCCGGCGGTCCCGAACCCCGGCCGCCCGCTTCACCCCTTGCTGGATCCCAGCGTGAGCCCCGCGATGAAGTGCCGTTGCAGCAGCAGGAAGACGATCAGCGTGGGCAGGGCCACGATCACCGAGCCCGCTGCCAGCAGGTTGTAGTCCGTGAAGAACTCGCCGCGCAGGTTGTTCAGCGCCGAGGTGATCGGCAGTTTGTCGCCGTCGGACATGAAGACAAGGGCCCACAGGAAGTCGTTGTACATCCAGGTGAACTGGAGGGTCGCGAGCGCCGCGAGGGCCGGGCGACACAGCGGCAGGGTGATGCGCCAGTACTGGGTCCACACTCCGGCGCCGTCCACGATCGCCGCCTCCAGGATCTCCTGCGGCAGGGTGCGCATGAAGTTGGCGAGGACGAAGACGCAGAAGCCGATCTGGAAGCCGACCTGGACGGCGATGACCGCCCAGTACGAGTCGAACATCGTCATCGAGTCGGACATCCAGTACGGCAGCGGGATGCGGTTGAACACGACGTACAGCGGAGTCACGATCACCTGCTGGGGCAGCAGGTTGCCTGCCGTGAACAGCATCAACAGGACGATTCCGCCGCGGAGTTTGAGCCGCGAGACGGCGAAGGCCACGAACGAGGCGAAGAAGAGGACGAGGATCACGCCGGGCACCGCGATGATCAGGGTGTTGACGAAGTACTTCGTCATGCCCGAGTCGCTGAAGGCCTGTTGGTAGTAGGCGAAGGAGAGGTGTCTGGGCAGCGAGAAGTAGCCGTACTTCGACGTCTCGTCGTAGGGGCGCAGCGACGCGTACACCGCGAGCAGCAGCGGTGCGAGGAAGGCGAGCGAGACCGTCAGGAGGAACGCGTGCACGCCGATGCGTCCCGGGCGCGCCCGGCGCCGCCGGGCGGCCGGTGCCGTCGCCGGGGCGGTGGCCGTGGGGGCGGGCGCGGTGCTGGTGGTCATCGGTTCTTCTCTCCTCGGATCTCCTGCACCAGGTACGTGATGACGAACCCGAGGGAGACGGTCAGCAGCACCACGGCGATCGCCGAGCCGAAGCCGATGCGGCTGGCCTCGCCGATGATGTTGTCGGTGACGAGCACCGAGAGCACTTCGAGGCCGTTGCGGCCGTGGTTGACGGCGTACACGATGTCGAAGGCGCGCAACGATTCGATGACCGTGATGACGCCGACGATGACGTTGACGGGGCGCAGGGTCGGGAAGACGACCCGGAAGAAGGTCTGGCGCTCGCTCGCGCCGTCGATGGCGGCGGCTTCCTTGAGGGAGGGGTCGACGGCTTTGAGCCCGGCGAGGTAGAGGATCATCACGTAGCCCGTGTGCCGCCAGGCCGCGGCCAGCAGGATCATCCAGATGTTGAGGTTCGGGTCGCCGAGCCAGTCGGTCGGGTTGTCCCTGTTGCCGAGAAGGGCGTTGAGCGCTCCCTGGTCGCGGGAGAAGACGAGCTGGGCGATGAAGCCGACGACGGCGAGCGACAGGACGACCGGCATGTACAGCGTCGACTGGTAGAAGCGGCTGAACCGTACGCCCTTGTCGATGAGGACGGCGAGCAGCAGCCCGAACGGCGTGGCCACGAAGCCCAGTACGGCCAGCCACATCAGGTTGTGCCGGACCGCCGGCCAGAACGGCGGGTAGTTGGTGAAGAGGTTGGTGTAGTTCTGCGTGCCGACCCATTTGATGTCGCCGATGCCGTCCCAGCTGGTGAAGGACAGGACGACGGAGGCGAGGGTCGGCCCCCACACGATGGCGATGTCGAGCAGGACGGGTATGCCAAGCAGCACGCCGAGGACGACGAGGTCGCGGGCGGTGAACCGCCTGGGACCCCGTCGTCCTCCGCGCCGCGCGGTGGTGAGCGCCACGGCTGAGTACTCCAAGTCGAAACGGGCGTCGGTCGGTTGGGAGCGGGCGACCGTCAGCCTTCGGAGGCGAAGATGGTCTTCTTCTGCCGCTCGATGTCGTTGACGAGGCCGTCGACGTCGTTCGGGTTGCCGATGAACTTCTGGATGGCCGGGATCATCACCGTGGAGGCGAAGTCGGGGCGGGTGTCGCGGTCCAGGAACTGCGAGATCTGCTTGGCGCCGGAGACCAGCTCGACCGCCTTCTTCTGCAGCGAGCTGTACTTCGAGGTGTCCGCCCCGCTGTTGACCGCGATGTTGTTCGGGTCGCCCGCGAGGTAGGTGTCCTCGGCCTTGGGCGTGGCCAGCCAGCTGAGGAGGTCCTTGGCGCTCGCCATGGCCTGCTTGTTCTTCAGCGTCTTCGAGTTCTTGGCGAGGAGGAAGCCGTCGATGGGGGCCTCGACCGCGTCCTGTCCGTACTGCGGGTTGATCTCCGGGAACGGGAAGAACGCGATGTCGTCCCGCTCGGCCTCGGGGAACTGCTGTCCCACGTGCGGCATTCCGAAGACCGCCATGCCCGACTGCTTCTTCTGGAGGCTCTGCGCGGACTCCTGCCAGGTGCGTCCGTTGGCGCCCTTCTGGCAGTACGGAAGGATTCTGCGCCAGGAGTCGAAGACGTCCTTGACCCGCTTGTCGGTCCACGCCTCCTTGCCTGCCATCAGGCTCTTGTGGAAGTCGTAGCCGTTGGTGCGCATGTTGAGGTAGTCGAAGGTGCCCATGGCGGGCCAGCCGTCCTTGTCGCAGAACGCGATGGGGTCGAGCTTGTCCTTCTGCATCTGCTTCGCGAGCTCGATGTACTGGTCGAGCGTCTTGGGTGCCTGGTACCCGCGCTCCGTGAAGAGGCTCGCGCGGTGGAAGACCGCCCAGGGGTAGTAGTAGTACGGCACGAAGTACTGCTTGCCGTCCGCGCCGGTCGACTGCGCCTTCAGCGCGTCGGAGAAGCCCTGGAAGCCCTGCCAGAGGTCGCTGATGTCGTACAGCAGGCCCTTCTGGGCGAAGAACTGCATGCGGTAGCCCGCGAACCACATGAAGACGTCGTCCGGCTTGCCCTGCAGATAGCGGTTGATGTTCTCCTGGAAGGTGTTGTGGTCAACGGTGTTGACCTTGATCTTGCGGCCTTCCTTGGACTGCTTCTGGTACGCCGCGAACGCGTCGGCGAACGCCTTCTCGGGGACGGCGTCCGACGAGTTCGAACCCAGCCGGATCGTCTTGGTGTCCCCGCCGGGACCGCTGCTGCACGCGGCGAGCAGCGAGGGCAGGGTCACCGCCCCGGCGCCGATCGCCGCACCACGCAGAAGATTCCGCCGGGACATCCGATGTCCTGACACGCCACCGGGCGTGACCGAACCGTTGAACGATGACTGCGCCATGTCCCCCTCCTCCAGGGTGCAACCCAACACAACCAAACGCGAGACTTGGATCACACCCCCAAGCCAGGGCGCCGTCAAGGGGTTTGACGTAAAAGCGAGCAACCGTTACCGCATCTCTTCCAACATAGTTCAACAAGCCCTACCGTAAACGCTCGTCGCCCACAGGCGACTGACAGGGACATGAAGTCGTCCTATCTCGTACGAGCACGGAGGAACGTAACGATGCGTCACCTTCCCACCCGTACCACCCATCAAAGACGCGGCAGAGTCGTCGGAGCGCTGGCTGCCGGCCTGCTCTGTACGGCAGGGC
This sequence comes from Streptomyces sp. NPDC050485, assembly GCF_044458185.1. Lineage (NCBI taxonomy): Bacteria > Bacillati > Actinomycetota > Actinomycetes > Kitasatosporales > Streptomycetaceae > Streptomyces > Streptomyces sp. NPDC050485. Next base: position 146,982 of record NZ_JBITHR010000006.1, read on the forward strand.
TCGCCGCTCCGGCCGCTGCGGCGGATCCCGCCCCGGCCGCGCCGGCCGCCCCGCGGCTCGGCAACGGGCTCGCGCTCACCCCTCCGATGGGTTTCAACAACTGGAACTCCACCCATTGCCGGGCCGAGTTCAACGAGAAGATGGTCGAGGGCATCGCCGACCTGTTCATCGCCAAGGGGCTCAAGGACGCGGGCTACCAGTACGTCAACCTCGACGACTGCTGGGCGCTTCCGCAGCGCGACGCGCAGGGCAAGCTCGTCCCCGATCCGGTCCGGTTCCCCCACGGAATCAAGGCGGTTGCCGATTACGTCCACTCCAAGGGGCTGAAGTTCGGCGTCTACACGAGTGCGGGTATCAAGACGTGCAACAGCGCCGGGTTCCCCGGTGGGCTCGGCCATGAGTACAGCGACGCCCGGCAGTTCGCGGACTGGGGAGTCGACTACCTCAAGTACGACAACTGCAACAACCTGGGTGTCGACGCCAAGCTCCGCTACACCACGATGCGCGACGCGCTGAAGGCGACCGGCCGCCCCATCGTCTACAGCCTCTGCGAATGGGGCGAGAACAAGCCCTGGGAGTGGGCCTCCGGCGTCGGCAACCTGTGGCGCACCACGGGCGACATCAGCGACAGCTGGGGCAGCATGCTGTCGATCCTGAAGGAGAACCTGCCGCTGGCGCCGGCCGCCGGGCCCGGCCACTGGAACGACCCCGACATGCTCGAAGTGGGCAACGGCGGAATGACGGACACCGAGTACCGCAGCCACTTCTCGATGTGGTCGATCATGGCGGCGCCGCTGCTGATCGGCTCCGATCTGCGCAAGGCGACCCCGGCGACGTACGAGATCCTCGCCAACAAGGAGGTCACCGCCGTCGACCAGGACCCGCTCGGCAAGCAGGGCACGGTACTGACCTCCGCCGGCGGGCGGTGGGTGGTCGCCAAGGAGATGAAGGACGGCAGCCGGACCGTCGCCCTGTTCAACGAGACGGACAGCCCGCAGCGGATCGCGACGACGGCCAAGTCCCTCGGACTGCCGCGCGCCGCCGCGTACACCCAGCGCGATCTGTGGCAGCACCGGACGTACAACACGGCGGGCACGGTCGCCGCGACCGTCCCGGCGCACGGCACGGTACTGCTGCGGATCGCGCCCGGCCACGCGTGGGCGCAGTATCCGCCGGCCGTCGAAACCGGCCTGGACGGCGGGCCGTTGGTGGAGTCGGCCAAGCCGGCCCGCGTGACGGCCACGGTCACCGACCTCGGCCGCACTCCGGCCCTGTCCACCGACACCGCGCTCACCGGTCCTGCGGGCTGGGGCATCAGGGCGCTGTCGCCCACGTCGTCACCCGCCCTCCCGACGGGCAGGTCCCTCACGACGACCTGGGAGCTGACGGCCCCGGCGGGCACGCCGAACGGCGCGTACGACCTGACGCTGACCTCCTCCTACCGCGCACCCGCCGGCGGCCGCGTCACGCAGTCCCTGCCCGTCCAGGCCCATGTCGTGACGCCACCGCCCGCCGGGACCTCCTACCTGAGCGATCTGCCCTGGATCTCGGCGGCCAACGGCTGGGGCCCGGTGGAGCGGGACACCAGCAACGGCGAGAGCGCGGCCGGTGACGGCCGTCCGATCACCGTCGGCGGCACGGTGTACGCCAAGGGGCTCGGCGCCCACGCGGCGAGCGACATCGCCTACTACACGGGAGGCGGCTGCTCCACGGTCTCCGCGATGGTCGGCGTGGACGACGAGACGGGGGGCAAAGGAACGGTGACGTTCGAGATCTGGGCCGACGGCCACCGGCTCGCGTCCACCGGCGTCCTGACCAATCCGATGCCGCCGCAGCCGCTGTCCGCGAACATCACCGGCGCGAAGACCGTGCACCTCGTCGTCACGGACGGCGGGGACGGGGTGGACTCGGACCACGCGGACTGGGGGAATGCGCGGGTGGTTTGCTGACGGCTGACGGCTATCAGACGCTGACCGTCACTTGATCAACGCGGCTTCCCCCACCAGCCGTACCGAAGCGGCCGCCGCCGCGCCCACCAGTCCCGCGTCCGTCCCCGTCAGGGCGGGCGCGACGGTGAGCCGCTGGACGAAGGAGAGCGTGGCGTACTCGCGCAGGGCGCGGCGCAGGGGGGCGAACAGTACGTCGCCCGCTCCTGCCACTCCCCCGCCGATGACCGCGATCTCGATCTCGACGAGCGTCGCGGTCGCGGCGATGGCGGCGGCCAGCGCCTGGGCCGCGCGCTCGTAGGACGCGACGGCGACCGGGTCGCCGGCCCGGGCGGCCGCGGCGACGGCGGCGGCCGAGGTGTCGCCGTCGCCGCCCGGCCGCCAGCCGTTGTCCAGGGCGCGGCGGGCGATGTTCGGGCCGCTGGCGATCCGTTCCACACAGCCGCGCGCACCGCACGGGCAGGGGTCGCCGTCGAGGTCGACGCTGATGTGGCCGATGTGGCCCGCGTTGCCGGTGGGGCCGGGGTGCAGTGTGCCGCCGAGAACGAGACCGCCCCCGACGCCGGTCGAGACGACCATGCACAGGGCGTTGTCGTAGCCGCGGGCCGCGCCGAGCCAGTGTTCGGCGGCGGTCATCGCGACGCCGTCGCCGACGAGTTCGACGTCGAGTCCGCCGGTGGCCGCGCGTACCCGCTCGACCAGCGGAAAGCCGCGCCAGCCGGGGATGTTGACGGGGCTGACCGTGCCCGTCGAGGCGTCCACGGGTCCGGCGCTGCCGATGCCGACCGCGCTCGTCCGCTCCCACAGCGGGGAAGCGGTCAGCTCGGCGATGACCGCCTCGGCCGTGCGCATCACCGTGTCGCCGTCCTCATGGGCGGGAGTCGGCCGCTGCGCCCGGACGAGAAGCCGGCCTTCGGCGTCCACCAGGGCTCCGGCGATCTTGGTGCCGCCGATGTCGAGCGCGGCGACGAGGTCGGTGTGCATCGAGGTCGGATCTCCTGGTGAGGACGGGTAACGGCAGGTCAAGATGAGAGTCTCCATGCATGTGACAACGTTGTCCAGGGCCTATGCTCGACGCCACACAGACCGTTATGGCACCCGACCGCGCCGGACGGCTCCCGACGACGACAGGACAGCGCACTGTGGCCGAGAATGCCCGCCACCACGAGCCCCGCTACGGCAACCGTCCGACGATGAAGGATGTCGCCACGCGGGCCGGTGTCGGCCTCAAAACGGTGTCCCGGGTGGTCAACGGCGAGCCCGGGGTGACCCCGGACACCGAGCGGCGGGTGCAGGAGGCCATCGAGGCGCTCGGCTTCCGCCGCAATGACAGTGCGCGGGTGCTGCGCAAGGGGCGTACCGCGTCGATCGGCCTGGTACTCGAAGACCTCGCCGACCCGTTCTACGGGCCGCTCAGCCGGGCCGTGGAGGAGGTGGCGCGGGAGCACGGGGCGCTGCTCATCAACGGGTCCAGTGCCGAAGACCCCGATCGCGAGCAGGAGTTGGTGCTCGCGTTCTGCGCCCGCCGGGTGGACGGGCTGATCGTGATCCCCGCCGGATCCGACCACCGCTATCTCGAACCGGAGATAAAGGCGGGTGTGGCGACGGTGTTCGTGGACCGTCCGGCCGGGCAGATCGACGCGGACGTGGTCCTCTCGGACAGCTTCGGCGGCGCCCGCGCGGGAGTGGCGCATCTGATCGCGCACGGCCACCGCAGGATCGGCTTCATCGGCGACCAGCCGCGCATCCACACGGCCGTCGAGCGGCTGCGGGGCTACCGCGCGGCGATGGAGGAGGCCGGTCTGCCGGTCGACGACTCCTGGGTGTCGCTGGGCTCCACCGACCCGGAGCGCGTGCGCGAGGCCGCCGAGTCGATGCTGGCGGGCCCCGAGCCGGTCACCGCGCTGTTCGCGGGGAACAACCGGGTGACGGTCACGGCCGTGCGTGTTCTCGCGGGCCGCGAACGCCCGGTCGCGCTGGTCGGCTTCGACGACATCGAACTCGCTGACCTGCTCGGCATCACGGTCATCTCGCAGGACGCCGCCACGCTGGGCCGCACGGCGGCCGAGCGTCTCTTCCACCGTCTCGACGGCGCGGACGAGGCGCCCGCGCGCGTCGAACTGCCCACCGTGCTGATCGAGCGCGGCTCCGGCGAGATCCCGCCGCCGGCCGGTGCGTAGCGCGCCGATCAGCAGACCTCCAGGCCTCGTGGGCGACCCCGGCGCCGATGAGCACCAGGCGGGGGCCCGGTTCCTGGCCCTGGGCGTGCCGAGTACGGGGCGGCCGTGACGGCGCTTCGGGCCGTGGCGTCCCGGGTCCGCTACGGGGCGGTGACGGTCAGGGTGCCGCGGCGGGGCGAGGCGAAGGCGTCGAGGTCGGCGCGGGTCAGGCCGGTCAGGCGGGCCACTTCGGCGGTGTCGAGGGCGCCGCAGTCCAGGCCGCGCAGCAGGTAGCCGCTGAGCGCCTTGGCGGTGGCGGGCTCGTCCATGACGTCGCCCTCGGTCTTGGCGACGTACGCGGCGAGGCGTCCGGCGGCCTGCTCCAGGCCCTCGCGGTAGAAGGCGTACACGGCGGCGTATCGGGTCAGCAGGTGGCCGGGGTGCATGTCCCAGCCCTGGTAGTAGGCGCGGGCCAGGGCGCGGCGGGTGAGCCCGTAGTGCAGGCGCCAGGCCTCGTGGACGTGCTCGGTGGAGCCGATGGGGAGCACGTTGGTGGAACCGTCCGAGACGCGTACGCCGGTGCCGGCGGCGGCGACCTGCATGACGGCCTTGGCGTGGTCGGCGGCGGGGTGGTCGCTGGCCTGGTAGGCGGCGGAGACGCCGACGCAGGCGCTGTAGTCGAAGGTGCCGTAGTGCAGTCCGGTGGCGCGGCCCTGGGCGGCGTCGATCATCCTGGCCACGGCGGCGGTGCCGTCGGCGGCCAGGATGGACTGGCTGGTCTCGATCTGGATCTCGAAGCCGAGCCGCCCCTCGGGCAGGCCGTGGACCTTCTCGAAGGCGCTGAGCAGCCGTACGAAGGCGGTGACCTGCTCGGGGTAGGTGACCTTCGGCAGGGTGAGCACGAGGCCCTCGGGGAGGCCGCCGTGCCGCATCAGGGTGGTGAGGAAGACGTCCGTGGTGCGGATGCCGCGGTCGCGGACGGCGGCTTCCATGCACTTCATCCGGATGCCCATGTACGGGGCGGCCGTGCCGTTCTGGAAGGCTTCGGCGATGAGGCGGGCCGCGCGGGCGGCGTCGGCGTCCTCCTCGGCGTCGGGGCGCGGGCCGTAGCCGTCCTCGAAGTCGACGCGGAGGTCTTCGACGGGCTCGCGCCGCAGCTTGGCGCGGACCCGGTCGTACACGGGCCGCGCGAGTTCGTCGGCGATGCCGAGGACCTTGGCGAAGGCGGCGGCGTCCGGGGCGTGCTCGTCGAGGGCGGCCAGTGCCTGGTCGCCCCAGGAGCGGATGGTGCCCGCGTCGAAGGCGTCGCCGGGTACGTAGACGGTGTGCACGGGCTGGCGGGTGCCGGGGTCGCCCGGGTAACGGCGGGCGAGCTCCTGGTCCACCGCGACGAGGGAGGCACTGATCTCCTCGCTGACGACGCCGGCGAGGCTCGTTGCCACCTGCTCCTGCTGACCCATCCTGCACCCTCCGCACACTCGAACTTTTCCGCTTCACGGAATCGTTAATCCGCATAGTGAAGTTATAAGGCCACCGCGTTCGCGTCAATGCTTATCAGCGGGCCGCCGAAACGACCGGAGGCCGCGCGGTGAAGATCACCACGCGGCCCCGGGACCGAACGAAAGACGCAGGTCAGCCCTTGCGGGAGTTGACCTCTTCGGTCAGCTGCGGAACGACCTGGAACAGGTCGCCGACGACGCCGTAATCGACCAGGTCGAAGATCGGGGCCTCGGCGTCCTTGTTGACGGCCACGATGGTCTTCGAGGTCTGCATGCCGGCCCGGTGCTGGATGGCGCCGGAGATGCCGTTGGCGATGTACAGCTGCGGCGAGACCGACTTGCCGGTCTGGCCGACCTGGTTGGAGTGCGGGTACCAGCCCGCATCCACCGCGGCACGCGAGGCACCGACGGCCGCGCCGAGGGAGTCGGCGAGGGCCTCGATGATCGCGAAGTTCTCGGCGCCGTTGACGCCGCGGCCGCCGGAGACCACGATCGCGGCCTCGGTCAGCTCGGGGCGGCCGGTCGACTCGCGCGGGGTGCGCGAGGTGACCTTGGTGCCGGTGGCCAGCGCGGAGAAGGTGACCGACAGGGCCTCGACGGCGCCCGCGGCCGGGGCGGCCTCCACGGCGGCCGAGTTCGGCTTGACCGTGATGACCGGGGTGCCCTTGGAGACGCGGGACTTGGTGGTGAAGGAGGCGGCGAACGCGGACTGCGTGGCCACCGGGCCCTCCTCGCCGGCCTCCAGGTCGATGGCGTCGGTGATGATGCCCGAGCCGATGCGGACCGCGAGGCGGGCCGCGATCTCCTTGCCCTCGGCGGAGGACGGCACCAGCACGGCGGCCGGGGACACGGCCTCGTACGCGGCCTGGAGCGCGTCCACCTTCGGTACGACGAGGTAGTCGGTGAACTCGGGGGCGTCGGCGGTGAGGACCTTGACCGCGCCGTGCTCGGCGAGCGCGGCCGCGGTGTTCTCGGCACCGGAACCGAGCGCGACGGCGACCGGCTCGCCGATGCGGCGGGCTAGGGTCAGCAGTTCAAGGGTGGGCTTGCGGACGGCACCGTCCACGTGGTCGACGTAGACCAGAACTTCAGCCATGGGACTTCAATCTCCTGCAAGTGCGAAGAAACGGCGGGCAGTTGAGGGGCTCGGCGAGCCCTAAATGCGGAGTCGGCCCGGAAGGTTCCCGGACCGGCCGGGCACTTAGATGAACTTCTGGCTCGCGAGGAACTCAGCCAGCTGCTTGCCGCCCTCGCCCTCGTCCTTGACGATCGTGCCCGCGGTGCGGGCCGGACGCTCGGCCGCGGAGTCGACCGCGGTCCAGGCGCCAGCGAGGCCGACCTCGTCGGCGTCGAGGTCCAGGTCACCCAGGTCCAGCGCCTCGACCGGCTTCTTCTTGGCGGCCATGATGCCCTTGAAGGACGGGTAGCGGGCCTCGCCCGACTGGTCCGTCACCGACACGACGGCCGGCAGAGAGGCCTCAAGCTGCTCGGAGGCGGTGTCGCCGTCGCGGCGGCCCTTGACGGTGCCGTCCTCGACCGAGACCTCGGAAAGCAGCGTGACCTGCGGGACGTTCAGACGCTCCGCGAGCAGGGCGGGCAGCACGCCCATGGTGCCGTCGGTGGACGCCATACCGCAGATGACCAGGTCGTAGCCGGTCTTCTCAATGGCCTTGGCAAGGACCAGCGAGGTGCCGATCACGTCGGTGCCGTGCAGGTCGTCGTCCTCGACGTGGACGGCCTTGTCGGCACCCATCGACAGCGCCTTGCGCAGCGCGTCCTTGGCGTCCTCGGGACCGACGGTCAGGACGGTGATCTCCGCGTCGTCCGCCTCGTCGGCGATCTGCAGTGCCTGCTCGACCGCGTACTCGTCGAGCTCCGAAAGGAGGCCGTCGACGTCGTCGCGGTCGACGGTCAGGTCATCGGCGAAGTGCCGGTCGCCGGTGGCGTCGGGCACGTACTTCACACAGACAACGATCCTCAAGCTCACGCCGGCTCTCCTACTGCATCGTCATTTCTGGGCTGCCTTGTTGCACGCAGCATAGGCGCCTGATGGGGCGGTTTCCGGTCGGGGCGACCGGCGCTCCGAACGAAATATTACTCGCCAGTACACCCAGCTTGTTCCCAGTAAGCAAGCGCTTTGAACTGTGACCTTGCCAACGCTGAGTAATCGGTCCTGCGGGGGAACTCTCAGTCGCGCAGCGCGTTGAAGCGGCCCTGGTGGTAGAGGAGCGGACGGCCGCCGCCCGCCGGGTCGCCGACGACCGCCTGGGCGAGCACGATGCGGTGGTCGCCGGCCGGGACGCGAGCTACCACCTTGCAGACCAGCCAGGCCAGTACGCCGTCGAGCACGGGCACCCCCTCGGGGCCGGCGCGCCAGCGGGTGGGGGCGCCGAACCGGTCGGCGCCGCTGCGGGCGAACGTGGCGGCCAGGTCCTGCTGGTGCTCGCCGAGGATGTGCACGCCGATGTGGCCGGCCTCGGCGATCACGGGCCAGCTCGATGAGCCGGTGCCGATTCCGAAGGAGATCAACGGAGGCTCGGCGGCCACGGAGTTGAGGGAGGTGGCGGTGAAGCCGACGGGCCGGCCGCCACGCTGGGCGGTGATCACCGCGACACCCGCGGCGTGCTGGCGGAAGACCGACTTGAGCAGGTCGGGAGAGGCCGTCCTGTCGGTACCGAGCTCGGGCGAGGCCGTCATCGAATTGTCCTTCTGCGGTGGGTGCGACAGGGGCTGCGGACGGTCAGCAGCCCGGACAGCGCGCGCTCGCGTTGCGGGCGAGGTCCACATGGGCGCGTCCATGGAGAAGGAGGTCGGTCGGCACATCGTCAGACTGACAATCGGGGGCGCACGCAGTCAAGTGCCCGCCGGAATCTGGGAGATCCCTCACTGCGCCCCCTCACTACGTGCCCTCACACCGCTCGCCCGAGCGCGGCGATGACGTCCGCACGCCGGGGCTGTCCGGACGCCCGGCGCACGATGCGGCCCGTCGCGTCGAGCACGAGCACCGTCGGCGTCTTCACGATGCCCAGTTCGCGCACGAGGGCGAGCCGCTCCTCGGCGTCGATCTCCACATGCGCGACGCCGTCCACCATGGCGGCCACCTCGGCCAGGGTGCGCCGGGTCGCCCGGCAGGGCTGGCAGAAGGCGCTGGAGAACTGCACCAGCGTGGCCCGTACCCCGAGCCCGCTCCCCAACTCGGCCTCGTCGAGCCTGCGCCCGTCCTCGCTCACCACGCCCGCTCCCGTCACCGCTGCCGCCGCCCCGCACCCTCACGCGGCCGCTACCTGCTCTGCCGTACCGTTGCAGCGCGGATTGGCGAGGATTGATTCCCCGGGCTGCGACCTGCGAAGACGTGACGAGGATCTCCCCTGCGCACGGCGCCAGGACTGGCCAGCTCGGCGCGTATCGGGCACCATCTGCCGAAAGCCTAAAACCTACGGCTGCGTAACTTATCTCCGGGAGCACCCTCCCCGGGCACACGAAGGGTCCCCCCTCAGATGGCAGAACTCGTCTATCGGCCGGTCATCGGCGCCGCTGTCACGATGTTCAAGGCGCTCGACCTGAAGATCGACACCCAGGGTTCGGAGAACATCCCGCGCACGGGCGGGGCGGTGCTCGTCAGCAACCACATCAGCTATCTGGACTTCATCTTCACCGGGCTCGCGGCCCTGCCGCAGAAGCGGCTCGTGCGGTTCATGGCCAAGGAGTCGGTGTTCCGGCACAGGATCTCCGGCCCGCTGATGCGTGGCATGAAGCACATCCCGGTGGACCGCAAGCAGGGCGAGGACGCCTACCAGCACGCGCTGGCCTCGCTGCGCTCCGGTGAGGTGATCGGTGTGTTCCCGGAAGCGACGATCTCGCAGTCGTTCACGCTGAAGAGCTTCAAGTCGGGTGCCGCCAGGCTCGCGCAGGAGGCGGGGGTGCCGCTGATCCCGATGGCGCTGTGGGGCACCCAGCGGGTCTGGACGAAGGGCCGGCCGCGCAACTTCAAGCGCAGCCACATCCCTGTCACCATCCGCGTCGGCGAGCCGGTGGAGGCCCCCGCCGACCAGTTCGCCGGTGCCATCACCCGGCGGCTGCGCGAGCGCTGCCAGGAACTGCTCGAGGCCGCCCAGCGCGCCTATCCGGTCCGCCCGAAGGACGCGAGCGACACCTGGTGGGTGCCGGCCCACCTCGGAGGTACGGCGCCCACGCCCGCCCAGGTGAAGGCCGCGGAAGCGGTGAAGGCCACGGAAGCAGCGGGCTGAATCGTCACTCCTGTGCGAGGCCGCCGACCGGGGCGTGGACGGTGATCCGCGCCCCCGGGCTGAACTTCTCCAGGAGCTCGGCCAGTTCGGCACCGGCCGTCACCAGATCGCAGTGCGGGGCCATGCCTTCGAGCAGGAAGAGCGCGTTGACCGACTCCTCGGTGAGCCGGGTCCGCACTCCCTGGCGCCAGTTCCAGCGGCGGCACGTGACACCCTCGTCGTCGCACCACACCACTTCGCCCGCGTCCGGGTGCTCGACGGCCGGATCGCCGCCCGCGACCGTGTGGAACGGCTCCTGCCCGGTGGCCCGCACCAGCCGCATCGCGCCCTTGATGTGGTCCGTGTCCTCGCCGCCCACCGGGACGAGGTGGGCGACGCTGATCGCGTTGTACACGTCGACCAGGCGGTTGATGCGCGGCAGCCCGCCGTCGGCCAGCGCCCGCTTGGCGAGCGCCTCCGCCGAGTTGCGGGTGCGGTTCGGCTTGGAGCCGAAGGCGGTGTAGGCCTCGCGCCAGGCGATGATGTGCGGGTCCTCGTGCGGGGCGCGGCCGCCGAGCCGCTCGGCGAGCCGGCTCGCCGCGTCGTCGAGAAGTGCCGAACTCGCCGTGTCGCTGGGCGCGTTGACGAGTCCGGCCGCCTCGACGGCGACGTGGGTGAAGCCGGGCGCGAGGGCGCCGACTTCGTCGGACACGGTGAGGGTGAGCGTCATGATCGGTGGTGCCTCACAGTTCGGTCGGATAGATCGGCCACAGCGACGGCCGGTCGGGCGCGGCCCTGAGCGCGGCGACCACCCCAGGATGCGGTGCATCAAAGAGTACCGGATAGTCCAGTTCCTTGAACTCTGGACGGACGGGCCAGGCCAGCCGCTCCTCCGCCAGGGAGAACTGGGCGTCCACACCGGGCGGCACGTTGCCGCGCGGGTCCTGCCGCGCCCAGGCCTCGGAACCGGGCAGCTTGAGGGCGATGAGACCGTGCACGACAGGGTCGGCGCCGTCCTCGGTGAGCCGCTGGTAGCAGAACGCGGCGGGAATGCCCTCGGCCCGCAGCAGTGCGGCCAGGGCGTGCGCCTTGGCGCAGCAGATCCCGGTGCGCTGCGCGATGACGTCGGAGGCGCGCCAGGTCACGCGGAGGTCGCCCGAGTCGCTGGAGTGCGCGATCTCGTCCCGTACGAACTCGAAGGCGGCCTTGGCGTATGAGTATGCGTTGACGCTGTCGGACTTGAGCCGGGCGGCCGTCTCGCGCACGATCGGGTGCTCGTGGTCGATGACCTCGTCCGCTGCGAGGTAGGCGGCGAGTTGAGGGTTCCGCTGTATCAGCTCCATGGCGGGCGAGCCTACAAATGCGACCGGCCGCGCGTCAATGACTTTACGGCCGGTCGCATAGCTATTCCATTTTACGGTTCGGGGCTAGCGGGCCAGCTCTTCCTTCAGCGCCGCCAGGAAGCCGTCCACGTCGTCCTCGGTGGTGTCGAAGGAGCACATCCAGCGGACGTCACCGGCCGCCTCGTCCCAGAAGTAGAAGCGGTAGCGCTTCTGGAGCCGCTCGCTGACGTCGTGCGGCAGTCGCGCGAAGACGGCGTTGGCCTGCACCGCGTGGAGGATCTCCACTCCGTCGACCTGGCGCACGCCTTCCGCGAGGCGCTGGGCCATCGCGTTGGCGTGGCGGGCGTTGCGCAGCCACAGGTCCTTGGCGAGCAGCGCCTCCAACTGCACGGAGACGAAGCGCATCTTGGAGGCGAGCTGCATGGACATCTTGCGGATGTGCTTCATCTGGCGGACGGCGTCCGGGTTGAGGACGACGATCGCCTCGCCGAACAGCATGCCGTTCTTGGTGCCGCCGAACGACAGGACGTCCACGCCGACCGCGTTGGTGAAGGTCCGCATCGGCACGTTCAGGGAGGCGGCCGCGTTGGATATCCGCGCCCCGTCGAGGTGGACCTTCATGCCGCGCTCGTGGGCGTGGTCGCAGATCGCCCTGATCTCGTCGGGTGTGTAGACCGTGCCGAGCTCGGTGTTCTGAGTGATCGAGACGACCTGCGGCATCGCCCGGTGCTCGTCGTCCCAGCCCCAGGCCTGCCGGTCGATGAGCTCGGGCGTCAGCTTGCCGTCCGGCGTCGCCACCGTGAGCAGCTTGAGCCCGGCCATGCGCTCGGGCGCACCGCCCTCGTCCACGTTGATGTGGGCGGTCTCGGCGCAGACCACCGCGCCCCAGCGGTCGGTCAGCGCCTGGAGCGCGGTGACGTTCGCGCCGGTCCCGTTGAAGACCGGGAAGGCCTCGGCGCCCGCACCGAAGTGGCTGTGCATGACGCGCTGGAGGTGGTCGGTGTAGTCGTCCTCGCCATAGGCGATCTGGTGACCGCCGTTGGCGAGCGCGAGCGCGGCGAGGACCTCGGGGTGCGCGCCCGCGTAGTTGTCGCTGGCGAAGCCGCGCACCGTCGGGTCGTGGTGCTGTCGCGCGTCCGTCCTCACGGCTTGGGGGTCAGCCACAGGCGTTGTCCGTTCACTTCCTGGGCGGGCCGGTCCCACACTCCGGCGATGGCGTCGGCCAGCTCCGTGACATCGGTGAAGCCCGCGAACTTCGCATTGGGTCGCTCGGCGCGCATCGCGTCGTGCACCAGTGCCTTGATCACCAGGATCGCAGCAGCGGCCTTCGGCCCCTCCTCACCCCCCGCCTTGCGGAACGCGTCGCCCAGCGCGAGCGTCCACGCCTCGGCGGCCGCCTTCGACGCGGCGTACGCGGCGTTCCCGGCCGTCGGCTTGCTGGCGCCGGCGGCGCTGACCAGCAGGTAGCGGCCCCGGTCGGAGCGCAGCAGCGGCTCGTGGAAGGCGAGCGAGGTGTGCTGGACGGTGCGGATCAGGAGCTTCTCCAGAAGTTCCCAGTCGGCGAGGTCGGTCTCGGCGAAGGACGCGGAGCCGCGCCAGCCGCCGACGAGGTGGACCATGCCGTCGATGCGCCCGAAGTCCTTCTGGATGCGGTCGGCCCAGTCGCGGGTGGCCTGGAGGTCGAGGAGGTCGACGGTGTCGCCGGTCACGGTGGCCCCGCCGTGGGCGTACCGCGCGGCGTCCACCGCCTCGGCGAGGCGCGCGGCGTCCGCGTCGGCGCCGACGACGACCGCGCCCGCCTCGGCGAGCCGCAGCAGCGCGGCCCGGCCTGCGGGTCCCGCCGCGCCTGCCACGGCGACGACAGCGCCGTTGAGAGGTCCGTTGTTCATTTTCCTCGCCCCTTTCGTCCGAGAGCTCACGCGGCAGCCCCTGCCGAGGCGGAAGCGGCGGTGATCCCCTTGGTGGAGGCGATCACGTCCTTCAGCTTCTTGGAGAGCGCCTCATAGAACATGCTGAGCGGAAACTCGTCCGGAAGCACGTCGTCCACGAGCTTGCGGGGCGGCAGCGTCAGGTCCAGGGCGTCGGGGCCCTTGGCCCAGCGCGATCCGGGGTGCGGGGCGAGGTAGCCGGAGACCAGGTCGTACGCCGCGAACCAGTGCACCAGCTTCGGACGGTCGATGCCGTCGCGGTAGAGCTTCTCGATCTCGGCGCACAGCTGGTTGGTGACCTGCGGGGCGCGGTCCCAGTCGATGTGCAGCTTGTTGTCGGTCCAGCGCACCACGTCGTGCTGGTGCAGGTAGGCGAACAGGAGCTGGCCGCCGAGCCCGTCGTAGTTGCGGACGCGCTCGCCGGTGACGGGGAAGCGGAACATCCGGTCGAAGAGCACGGCGTACTGGACGTCCCGGCCCTGCGGGAAGCCGTCCGCCTCCAGCCGCACGGCCTCCTTGAAGGCAGTGAGGTCGCAGCGCAGCTCTTCGAGGCCGTACATCCAGAACGGCTGGCGCTGCTTGATCATGAAGGGGTCGAACGGCAGGTCGCCGTGGCTGTGGGTGCGGTCGTGGACCATGTCCCAGAGCACGAAGGCCTGCTCGCAGCGCTCCTGGTCGGCCACCATCTCCCGGATGTCCTCGGGGAGTTCGAGCCCGAGGATGCGCACCGACTCCTCGGTCACGGCGCGAAAACGGGCCGCCTCGCGGTCGCAGAAGATGCCGCCCCAGGTGAAGCGCTCGGGGGCCTCGCGCACGGCGATGGTCTCCGGGAAGAGCACCGCCGAGTTGGTGTCGTACCCGGCGGTGAAGTCCTCGAAGGTGATGCCGCAGAACAGCGGGTTGTCGTAGCGGGTGGCCTCCAGCTCGGCGAGCCAGTCGGGCCAGACCATGCGCAGGACGACCGCTTCGAGGTTGCGGTCGGGGTTGCCGTTCTGCGTGTACATGGGGAAGACGACCAGGCGCTGGAGCCCGTCGGCGCGGTCGGCGGCCGGGTGGAAGGCGAGCAGCGAGTCCAGGAAGTCCGGCACGTCGAAGCCGCTGTCGGCCCATTTGCGCAGGTCGCCGACGAGTGCGCGGTGGTACGCGTCGTCGTGCGGCAGCAGCGGCGAGAGCTCCTCGACGGCGGCGAGCACCTGGTCGAGGGTGGCTTCGACCACGGCGCGGGACGGGGCGCCCTCGGCGTCGAAGTCGATCGAGCCGTCCTTGGACTGCCAGGGCCGGATCTCCTCGACGGCATTCTTGAGCGCGGGCCAGGCAGGCTGCTCGACCACTCGCCGGTCGGCTGCCGCGCCCCCCACGGCCGGGTCCTGCACAAGAATTTCCGTCATGTCACTTCCTCCACAGGAGAACCTCGCGTTAAGACACCGTATCCACGTTCGGTTCTTCCGCTCAAGAGGAATCTCGATAAATTATCCTGCCAGTCCCGCGTAACACCGCTCTTCTTCCTGTGCTGACGCGCTACCGCGGCGATGACTTCGGTTCGATCGAGGAGCGGGCGGCCCCGCTCTCCGTGAATCCTGCGCGGATTCAGGGCGCGGCTCGGCCGGGCGTTCGGAGTCGTCGCCCGTAGGGTGAGCACCGATGATTGAGACCATCGTTCTCGACGTAGGCGAAACACTCGTACGCGACGACCGCTACTGGGCATCGTGGGCCGACTGGCTCGGGTTCCCCCGGCACACGGTCTCCGCGCTCGTCGGTGCTGTCGCCGTCCAAGGCCGTGACAACGCCGACGCGCTGCGCATGCTCAAGCCCGGCATGGACGTGCGCGCGGCCCAGGACGCCCGGGAGGCGGCGGGCCGCGGGGAGCACCTCGACGAGCGGGACCTGTACGACGACGTGCGGCCCGCGCTCGGCGGACTGCGCGATCTCGGCGTCCGGGTCGTCATCGCGGGGAACCAGACCGCCCGCGGCGGCGAACTCCTGCGCGGCCTGGACCTCCCGGCCGACGTGGTGGCCACGTCCGCCGAGTGGGGTGTCACCAAGCCGTCGCCGGAGTTCTTCGCCCGCGTCCTCGACGCCGCCCAGGCCGAGCCGCACCACACGGTGTACGTCGGCGACCATCCGCACCACGACATCTTCCCCGCCAAGCAGGCCGGGTTGCGCGTGGCCCACCTGCGGCGAGGCCCGTGGGGCCATTGGTGGGCGGACGACCCCGAAGTCGTCGCGGCGGCGGACTGGCGGATCGACACCCTCACCGACCTCACGTCGCTCGTCTCCGACTGATCCCTGCCGCCGCCCGGCGTCCGGCGGCGGTGGGATCCGCCAACCGCGCCTGAAGGATCACGGAGATTCCCACGTCCCCTGTGGGGGTTGTGCGCGGGCGCCGCGCTTACTTCAATTCGCCATATGACTAGTCGTCAGATCTCCAACGGCCATGACGCGGCACGGCAGTTGCCGCCCACGGCGTGGGCGGTGCTCGGGCTGCTCTCGTTCCCCGGCGAGCGCACCGGCTACGAGCTCAAGAAGTGGGCCGACACCTCGCTGCGGTTCTTCTACTGGTCCCCGGCGATCAGCCAGATCTACGCCGAGCTGCGCCGCCTGGAGGCGCTCGGCTACGTCACGTCCCGTCGCTCGGGGCCCGAGGAGCCGCGCACCAAACGGCGTTACGCGATCAGCGAGGCGGGGCGGCGCGCGCTCGCCGAGTGGGCGGACTCCCCCACCGCCGCCGGCCCGCCCGTGCTGAAGCATCCGCTGGTACTGCGGGTCTGGCTCGGGCACCTGGCCGCGCCGGAACGGCTGCGCGAGCTGGTCGAGGGGCATGTCGCCCGCACCGAGGCCGAGTTGAGGAACGTCCGGGCCGCACTGGCGCACGCCGAAAGCAGTGCGGAGTGGGCGCATCCGCGGATCGCGCTGCGCTGGAGCGAGCTGCGGGAACTGGCCGAGCTGGAGCTCGCGCGGGCGATGCTCGCCGACCTGGACCGCCTCGCGCCCCCGCGGGGTGCGGAACCGGACAATGACGACGGCTGGCCCGGCCCCGGATGACGCCCGGACGGCGGGATCGTCAAGGGCGGAAGGACTCGCCCACGGGCGGGTGACACGGGTTGGCCCGCGACGGGTGCCCACAGGTAGGACGGAGGCCTCCGCCCCTTACCCGCACCCCCGGAGCCGCGCCCGTGAGCACCCGCGCAGTCCTCGTCGCAGCCTTGATCACCGGCTTCATCCTCGGGATCGCGTCAACCCGGGGCGGATGACTCCGATGCGCCGCGCGAGCCGGGGTCCGTTGCGGTGGCGGGCCGTTAGGCTGCGGGACTGCCGCGTGCGCACGGGACTGCACAGCGCGCAATTACCGCCGTCGACGGAAGCGAGGCCTGTCTTGACGTTCCTCACCATCGGTCATCGCGGGGTCATGGGTGTCGAGCCGGAGAACACCCTGCGTTCCTTCGTCCGCGCAGAACGCGCGGGCATGGACGTCATCGAACTGGATCTGCACCTCAGCAAGGACGGCGCCCTCGTCGTCATGCACGACGCCGAGGTCGACCGCACCACGGACGGGAACGGCCCGATCGGCGAGCTGACCCTGGCCGAGCTGCGCGAGCTGGACGCGGGCCAGGGCGAGCGCGTCCCCGTGTTCGAGGAAGTGCTCGACGCGGTACGGACCCCGATCCAGGCAGAGATCAAGGACGTCGCCGCGGCCCGCGCACTCGCCGAGGTGATCCTGCGGCGCGATCTGGTGAGCCGGGTCGAGGTCCTGTCGTTCCATGACGCCGCGCTCGCCGAGATCGCCTCGCTGGTACCCGGAGTGCGCACGGGTCTCGTGGACGACGACTGGGGCCCCGATCTCGTCGACCGGGCCAGGGCCGTCGGAGCCAGGAGCCTGGTGCTGAGCATCCACCGGCTCACCCTGGAGACCGTCGAGCAGGCCCGCGCCGCGGGTCTCAAGGTGATCGGCTGGACGGTGAACACCCAGGAGCAGCTGCGGCTCGTCCGCGCCCTTGAGCTGGACGGCGCGACGACCGACTACCCGGAGATCCGCCGCACCGGCCGCTTCACCGCGTAGCGGGCGTTCAGAGCCTGTGTCTAAACCCCGCCCGGGTCCGCGGCGTCGTTTAGACACAGGCTCTCAGCCCAACTGCTTGACCAGCAGCTCGAATTCGAGGTCGGCGCGCTGCGGCAGACCGAAGCGCTCGTCGCCGTACGGGAAGGGCGTCATCTTTCCCGTACGGCGGTAGCCGCGCCGCTCGTAGAAGGCGATGAGCTCCTCGCGTACCGAGATCACGGTCATGTGCATCTCGGTGACGCCCCACTCGGCCCGGACGGTGCGCTCGGCCTCGGCGATGATCTGCTTGCCGAGTCCCGCGCCCTGCAGTTCGGGAGAGACCGCGAACATCCCGAAGTAGGCCGCGTCGCCCCGGTGTTCCAGCTGGCAGCAGGCCACGAGCACGCCGTCGCGCGCCACGGTGAGCAGCCGGCTGCCGGGCGTCGCGATGACGGCGCGGACGCCTTCGGGGTCGGTGCGCTGCCCCTGGAGGATGTCGGCCTCGGTGGTCCAGCCGGTGCGGCTGGAGTCCCCGCGGTAGGCCGACTCGATGAGCGGCACCAGCGCCTCGACGTCTGCTTCGGTGGCGTCCCGGTAGCTCAGCTCTCCGGTGGCCCGGCTGGTGGTGTCCATCGTGTGCGGTCTCCTCACGGATCGGTTGCGTCGGCGGCATTGCGAGCCTAACCCGGCCGTTAGGGTGCCTTGCCATGGTGCACGTACTGAGCAGCCGGACCCTGCTGCGTCCCACCGACCCCGAGCGTTCGCGCGCCTTCTACGGCGGGCAGCTCGCTCTTCCCGTCTACCGGGAGTTCGGTACGGGGCCCGAGCGCGGCACGGTGTACTTCCTGGGCGGCGGCTTCCTTGAGGTGTCGGGGCGCTCCGAGCAGCCGCCGGCGCCGGGTCTCGAACTGTGGCTCCAGGTCGCCGACGCGGACCGGGCGCACGAGGAGCTCGTGGGGCGGGGGGTGCCGATCGTGCGGCCGCCGGTGCGCGAGCCGTGGGGGCTCATCGAGATGTGGATCGCGGACCCGGACGGGGTCCGCATCGCGCTCGTGGAGGTCCCGGCCGACCACCCGCTGCGCTTCCGCCCCTGACACTCCTGGCACTCCTGGCACCCCAAGCCATGCTCGCGACCGGTTCTGACAGGTTCTGACCGGCGAAGATCTCCCACGCGCTCCCCTTATGTGTCCCTGCGCCCGCGTATGCCGCGCCGCGCGCGGGCATCGACTTGTCGGCAGGGCGAGACGTCGAGCGGGGAGGTACTCCGTGCACGGTCCGGTGGTGCCCGGCTGGCTGCTCGTCGCGCTGTGCGCGGCGACGGGCTCGTACTGTCTGCTGCGGATGCGCAGCGGCTCCCCCTCGGCGCGCAGCGCGGCGGGCGGTGAGGCGGTGATGGGGTTCGGGATGGCCGCGATGGCCGTTCCGGCCGCGTTCGTCTCGCCGCCGCCCTGGATCCTGACGGCGTACGCGGTGGTGTTCGGCGGCGCCGCGCTGCGGGCGCTGTGGCTGGCGCGGGGCGGGGCGCACCATCTGCACCATGCGGTGGGCTCGCTGGCGATGGTGTACATGGCACTCGCGATGGAGCCGGGCGCCGGGGGCGCCGGGCACGCCGGGCACACGGCGGGCGGGGTGCCGCTGCTGACCGGAGTGCTGCTGCTGTACAACGCGGGCTATGTGCTGTCGGCGGGGGTGCGGCTGCTGCCGGTGGCGGCCGCAGGCGCTCAGGGCGGGGCCGTGGCCTGGGGGGCCCGGCCTGAACTGGCGATGGCCTGCCGCCTGTCGATGGGCATCGCCATGCTGGCGATGCTGGTGACGGTCTGAGCGGCCGAGCAGGACCGCCCCGCTGACCCCCGGATGAGCGGGGCCGTGGCGTACGTCACTTGCCGCCCCTGGCCATACCTATGGCGGCGGGCTCGCTCATAGGCTGAGCCCATGACGGTCTCCCTCGCGTTGCTGGTGCTCGGCCTGGTGTCCGCCGTCGCCGCCCCGCGACTCCTCGCCCGCGCCGACTGGGCCGAGCGCGAGCCGGTGGTGGCGCTGTGGGTCTGGCAGTGCGTGGTGGCGGGGGTACTGCTCTGCTTCGGCCTCGCGATGGTGTTCAGTGCCGCCTCCGCCTGGCAGACCGTGCGCGGGCAGGTGTTCGCGTCCGCGCCCCGGGCCGTCGTCGAGGCGTACGCGCTGGGACCGTACGGCCCCTGGTCGGCGGCGCTGGCGGTGGTGCTCTTCCTCGGTGGCGCATGGACCGGGGCGATGCTCACGCGGGAGGTCAGGGACAGCTGGGCGCGGCGGCGCCGGCGGCGGGCGGAGCTGCGGTTGCGCTCGCCCCTGCTGCCCGGCGAGGAGCCGTCCGGCGAACGCCTGGTGGTGCTGGAGGCGCAGCGGCCGGACGCCTGGTGGCTGCCGGGCCAGACTCCCCAACTGGTCATCACCACAGCGGCACTTCAGCGCCTGAAGGGCCGTCAGCTCGATGCGGTGCTCGCCCATGAGGTCGGGCACGCGCGGGCCCGGCACGACTGGCTGCTGCACTGTTCGGGCGCGCTCGCCCGGGGGTTCCCGCAGGTGCCGGTGTTCGCGGGGTTCCGCGACGAGATGCACCGCCTGGTGGAACTGGCCGCCGACGACGTGGCCTCCCGCCGCTTCGGCCGCCTCACGATCGCGCTGGCCCTGGTCGAACTCAACGAGGACCGCGGGGTGTTCGGGCCCTGCCCCGCCCCGGACGGCCAGCTTCCGCAGCGTGTGCACCGGCTCCTCGCGGCGGCGCCGAGACTGACGGCGGGCCGCCGGCTGCGGCTCACCGCATACGCCGCGCTCGTTCCGGCCGTACCGCTCCTCGTGGCCCTCGTACCGGGACTCCGCGCCCTGGGCTAGGCAAGGGCTACCCCCCAGGGGCGCGGGGCTGTGACATCGTGCGGCTCCGCCGCGTGGGCACGACCAGCCTCCCCCAAGCTCTCAACTCCTCTCCCAAGTTCTCGGCTTCGCTCGAACAGGGGGGACCCCCATGCGCAGGGGGGACCCTCATCGGCCCGCAGCCGACAAACGCCACTTCCCGCGGAGCGCTGGGCGGTTCCCGCCGGCTCGGGGTCGGCCCCAGCCGTGGTCCGCCAGACAACCCCCTGGCCGCCTCCGGCGGCATCCGCTTGGATCCTCCCCATGCAGCTCGCTCCCGCCGAGGCCCGTACCCGCCGCCCGGCCATACCGCTCCGCACCGGCCTTGTCTTCCTCCTCCTCGCCGGACTGCTTCTGGCCCTGGTGGTGGCCGAGTGGGGTCCGCTGATGTCGCTGGACCGCGCCGTCGCCGACGGGCTGCACCGGCGGGCGGTCGCCGACCCCGGCCTCACCCGGGTCAACCGGGTGCTGACCGACCGGGTGTGGGACCCGTGGACGATGCGGGCCCTGCTCGCGGTCACCGTCGGGGTGCTGCTGTGGCGCGGCGAGCGGCTGCTGCCGCTGTGGGTCGCGGCGACGAGCGCCGTCGGCACGGCCGTGCAGCAGGCGCTGAAGTCGGCCGTCGGGCGGGACCGGCCGCGGTGGCCCGACCCGGTGGACTCCGCGGACTACGCCGCGTTCCCCTCCGGCCACGCGCTGAGCGTGACGGTCGCCTTCGGGCTCCTGGTGTGGCTGCTCGCGCTGCACGGGGCCGGGCGCCGGGTGCGTAACGCCGTCATCGCGGCGGGGGTGGCCTCCGCGCTCGGCGTGGGGTTCACCCGGCTGTTCCTCGGGGTGCACTGGTTCTCGGACGTGGTGGGCGGCTGGCTGATCGGTGTGGCGGTCGTCACGCTGAGCGCGGCCGCCCACGGTCGATGGGCCTTGAACCGGCGCGGGTGAGCACGCGAGGATCGCGAGCATGACGATCAAGGGCGTTCTCTTCGACTTCTCCGGCACCCTGTTCCGCATCGAACCGGTCGGCGACTGGCTCTCCGCCGTGCTCGACACCTCCGGCATCACCCTGCCCGACACTGAACTGGCCCGGTACGCAATGGAGTTGGAGGCAGCGGGAGCACTGCCCGGCGGTGCCAACCCGCTTCGGCTGCCCGAGCACCTGGCGGAGCTGTGGGCCGTGCGCGACCGGAGCGCCGAGCTCCACCGGGAGACGTACACCGGTCTCGCGCGGCAGGTGGAGCTGCCCGATCCGCGCCTGTACGACCTGCTCTACGACCGCCACATGTCCCCGGCGGCCTGGCACCCGTACCCCGACACGAAGGCGGTCCTCGCCGGGCTGCGGGAGCGGGGCATCGGGATCGGGGTGGTCAGCAACATCGGCTGGGACCTGCGGCCGGTCTTCCGCGCGCACGGTCTGGACGCCTTCGTGGACGCGTACCTCCTGTCCTTCGAGCACGCGGTGCAGAAGCCGAACGAGCGGCTGTTCAGGATGGCCTGCGAGGCGCTGGGCCTGGATCCCCGCGAGGTGCTGATGGTCGGTGACGACCGGCGCGCGGACGGCGGTGCCGCGGCGCTCGGCTGCGCGGTGCACTTCGTGGACCATCTGCCGGTGGACGAGCGCCCGGACGGTCTGCGGCCGGTCCTTGCGCTGGCCGGGGAAGGCCGCTGAGCGGCCGGAAAGGGGGGCCACCCGTTCGGGGTGATCCCCCGCGTCACCCCGAACGAGCAGCCTGGCCGCAGGTCAGACCCCTGCGAGGGGGGTACCGTCCCGCGACAGCCTGAGTATATTGGCTCTGAGCCAGTCAACGCAGGAGTTACAGCATGTCCCCGCGCAGCGCATCGGTCAATGAAGAGTTGCGCAGACGTTCTCGCGAGCGGCTGCTGCAAGCCACGGTGGAACTGGTGGCGGAACGGGGCTACGAGTCGACGACCCTCGGCGACATCGCGGACCGGGCCGGCTCGGCCCGCGGTCTGGTGTCGTACTACTTCCCGGGCAAGCGCCAGCTGCTCCAGTCCGCCGTGCACCGCCTCATGCATCTGAGCCTGGAGGCAGGTCTGGAGCGCGAGCCGAGGACCGCCGACGGCAGGGAGCGCCTGGCCCGGGCGATCGACGCGATCCTCGGGCTCAGCCACGATCAGCCGGTCCTCATGCGGGCGCACATGGCCGGGATCCTCCAGGCCCAGGGCTTCGTGCAGTGCGTCGAGCAGCAACGCCTCGCGGCCCTCCTGCGCGACACCGTCGAGCGGTACGGCTCCTCGGACGTGGACGCCGACTACCCGCTGCTGCGCGCCAACCTCATGGGCGCCGTGTTCGCCGCGCTGCTGCCGGGCGCGCCGATGGACACCGGCAAGCTGCGGGCCGAGCTCTTCCAGCGCTACGGACTCGACCGGGAGATGGGCACGCCGCCCGAGCAGGGCCCCTGACCGGCGGCAGCCGTCTGTTCTGCGGTGCGCGACGGTGCCATCCTGAAGGTCCGCTGCGGACTTCTGCGGTTCTCTGCCCTGAGGAGCACCCGCCATGCTGCGCATCGCCGTCGTCGGATCCGGGCCGAGCGGTGTCTACACCGCCCAGGGCCTGGTGGAGCAGAGCGCGGTCACCGGGGTGCGGGTGGACGTCCTGGACCGGCTGCCGTGCCCGTACGGCCTGGTCCGCTACGGGGTCGCCCCGGACCACGAGAAGATCAAGTCGCTCCAGAACAATCTCCGCACGGTCCTGGAGGACGGCCGGATCCGCTTCCTCGGGCATGTCGAGGTGGGTCCGGGCGGTGTCCCGCCGGAGCTGCTGCTGCGGCTCTACCACGCGGTGGTGTACTGCGTCGGCGCCAAGACCGACCGGCACCTCGGCATCCCGGGCGAGGAGCTGCCGGGCAGTTTCTCCGCCACCGAGTTCGTCTCCTGGTACAGCGCACACCCCGACGCCGACCCCAACGGCTTTGTCCTTGGCGCCCGTTCGGCCGTGGTGATCGGCGCGGGCAATGTGGCGGTCGACGTCGCGCGGATGCTGGCCCGCGGCGCCGATGAGCTGCGGCCGACCGATGTGCCGCAGTCCGCGCTCGGCGCGCTCGCCGTCAGCCGGGTGCGCGAGGTGCACATGGCGGCCCGGCGCGGCCCCTCGCAGGCCAGGTTCACCACCAAGGAACTGCGCGAGCTGGGCACGCTGCCGGGCGCCGATGCGACGGTGGACGAGGCCGAGCTGGCCCTCGACCCGGACTTCACCGACCCCTCCGCGCTGCCGGGGCCCGTGCGGCGCAATGTGGAGGTGCTGCGGGGCTGGGCCGGGCGCCCGCAGCGGCCCGCCGCCCGCCGGCTGCGCCTGCGGTTCTATCTGCGGCCCGTGGAAATCCTGGAGCGGGAGGGCAGGGTGGGCTCGGTGCGCTTCGAGCGGACGGCGCCGGACGGCTCGGGCGGGGTGCTCGGCACCGGGGCGTACGAGGAGATCGAGGCGCAGCTGGTGCTGCGGGCGGTCGGCTACCGCGGGGTGCCGCCCCAGGGGCTGCCGTTCGACCCGGCGTCCGGGACGGTGCCGCACGCGGCGGGCCGGGTGCTGCGTGACGGGACGCCGTCGCCGGGCGAGTACGTGGCAGGCTGGATCAAACGCGGCCCGACGGGCGTGATCGGCACCAACCGCCCCTGCGCGAAGGAGACGGTCGCCTCGCTGCTCCAGGACGCCCCGCTCCTCGCCGAGCGCCCGGTCCTCCAGGGCGAACCGCTCGACGCGATAAGGGAGTTGGGCCTCGAACCGGTGACGTGGCAGGGCTGGCTGGCGATCGAACGCGCCGAAGCCGAGCTGGGCCGCTCGCTGGGGCGCCGCTCGGTGAAGATCCCCGACTGGGAGGGCCTGCTGACGGCGGCGCTGCACCAGGGCTGACGCGGCGAACGGGCCCGGGCCCGCGGCGTACTGACGCGGGCCGGGCTCGCCGCGTACCACCGCGACCGGGACCGGGTCAGGCGTCGTCGCCGAGCCGCTCCGCCTCGCGGTCGGCGGCCCCGAGGACGCTGTCGAGCAGGCCCGGGAAGAGCGCGTCCAGGTCCGCGCGGCGCAGGCCGTTCATCTTCGCGGTGCCCCGGTAGACCTGCTGGATCACGCCGCTCTCGCGCAGCACGCGGAAGTGGTGGGTGGTGGTGGACTTGGTGACGGGCAGCACGAAGTGCGAGCAGGAGAGCTCCCCTTCGGCCGTCGCGAGTGCCCGCACCACCCGCATCCGCATCGGGTCGGACAGCGCGTGCAGCACGCCCTCCAGACGGATCTCTGCGCGCGCCGGGTGGGCGAGTTCACGGGTGCTCGTTGCGGTGGTCACGTCAGCCATTGTACGAGACCCGTCGTAGTTTGACATCTCCCGTACTACGACGAGTATCGTACGAAGCGAACCCGGCGCCGCCCGCGCCCCGGGCCGTCCCGACTGGAGTCTGCCGTGTCTGCTGCGAGTGCCCTCTTCGAGCCCTACACCCTGCGGTCCCTGACCTTCCCGAACCGGGTCTGGATGGCACCCATGTGCCAGTACTCCGCGGACGGCTCCGGACCCGCCGCCGGCGTCCCCACCGACTGGCACTTCGCGCACTACGCGGCCCGCGCGACCGGCGGCACCGGACTGATCCTCGTCGAAGCCACGGCCGTCAGCGCCGAGGGCCGGATCTCCCCCGGGGACCTGGGCATCTGGAACGACACCCAGGTCGAGGCGTTCCGCCGGATCACCCGGTTCCTGGAGAGCCAGGGCACGGTCCCGGGCATCCAGATCGGCCACGCCGGGCGCAAGGCCTCCACGGACCGGCCCTGGCTCGGCGGTGCGCCGCTGAAGCCGGAGAGCGTGGAGGGCTGGCAGCCGGTCGGCCCCAGCCCGGTGGCCTGGGACGAGCGCCACTCGGTGCCGACCGGGCTGACGGTCGATCAAATCCGGGAGATCGTCGGCCAGTTCGCCGAAGCGGCCCGCCGGGCCGTGGACGCCGGTTTCAAGGTGGCCGAGATCCACGGTGCGCACGGCTATCTGATCGGCCAGTTCCTCTCGCCGCACTCCAACCGGCGCACCGACGAGTACGGCGGCTCGTTCGAGAACCGCACCCGCTTCGCGCTCGAAGTCACCGACGCCGTACGGGCGGTGTGGCCCGAGGAGTTGCCGCTGTTCTTCCGCGTCTCGGCCACCGACTGGCTGGACGAGGGCGGCTGGACCGCCGACGAGACCGTCCGCCTGGCCGCGCTGCTCAAGGAGCACGGCGTGGACCTCCTGGACGTCTCGACCGGCGGCAACGCCTCGGGCGTACGCATCCCGACCGGGCCGGGCTACCAGGTGCCGTTCGCCTCGCGGGTGAAGAACGAGAGCGAGCTGGCCGTCGCGGCGGTCGGCCTGATCACCGAAGCCGGGCAGGCCGAGAAGATCCTCGCCAACGGTGAGGCCGACGCGATCCTGCTGGGCCGCGAGCTCCTGCGCAACCCGTCGTGGGCCCGCCACGCGGCCCGCGAACTGGGCGGCGACGTGCACGTACCGGCCCAGTACCACCGCTCGGTCTGACCTCCACCGGACCGCCGAGGGGCCCGCTCACTCCTGTGAGCTTCTGTGAACGGGCCCTTCCGCGACGGCCCTAACGTGCATCAACTCCCCTTCTGATCCCGCTAGTTGACGTGGTCGGGATCGGACGCGGCGATCTGGTCGTAGAGGGGCTGGGCCTGGAACCAGCCCGCGAAGTGGCCGCCGAGCTGGCCCCGGGTGCGCAGGGCGGTCTCACGGTCGATGTGCCGTGGGGTTCCGGCGGCCATGGCGAGGAGCTGGGCCTGGCAGGAGCGCTCCATGGTGATGAACCACCACACCGCCTCGGCGACCGAGTGGCCGACGGTCAGCAGCCCGTGGTTCTGCAGGATCACCGCCTTGTACGCGCCGAGCGCCGCGCCGATCCGCTTGCCCTCCTCGGCATCGCTGACCACGCCCTGGTAGTCGGCGTACAGGCCGTGGTCCTCGAAGAACGCGCAGGCGTCCTGGGTGATGGGGTCGAGCGGGATGCCGAGGGAGGCGAACGCCTTGCCGTGCAGGGAGTGCGAGTGGGCGGCCGCGATCGCGTCGGGGCGCGCCTTGTGGACCTCGGAGTGGATGACGAAGGCGGCGCGGTTCACCGGGCGGGCGCCGTGCAGCAGGTTGCCCTCGTGGTCGACCAGGATCAGGTCGGATGCCTTGATCTGGCCGAAGCTCATGCCGAACGGGTTCACCCAGAACCGGTCGGGGTGCTCCGGGTCGCGGACGGTGATGTGTCCCGCCACTCCCTCGGAGAAGCCGAAGCGGCCGAACAGCCGGAATCCGGCGGCGAGTTGCTCCTTGCGGTAGCGGCGCTCCCCCTCGACGTCCGCGAAGACCGGTGGCATCGGAACACCGACGCCCTCGGGCATGGGGCCCGCCGCGCCCGCGATCACCTGGGCCGTCGTGGGGGCGGTGCCTTCGTCACTCATGAGCGTTCCTCCTGGAGGGAGCTGCCGGGGAGCATCATCGGATACATTCACGTATCCGATACGCGTCCGGATGCTTTCCGAGGACGTACGTGCTGTCAAGAGTGCGGGAGCCGGCTGTGCCCAAGGGAACGACGAAGCGGCGTCCGCAGACGCTGGCCCGGCTGCTCGATGCCGCGCTGGAGGTGTTCGCGGAGTCGGGGTTCGGCGCGGCCAGGATCGAGGACGTCTGCCGCCGCGCCGGATACACCCGGGGCGCCTTCTACTCCAACTTCTCCTCCAAGGAGGAGCTCTTCTTCGCGCTCTTCGACGCGCACGCCGAGCGCGAGCTGGCTCGGATCGGCAGGCTGGCCGACGAGACGGACGACCGCGACCTGTCGGTGGCGCGGATCGCCGCGCTGCTCGCGCACATCGGGCCCGACGAGCGCACCTGGTTCCTGGTGACGACCGAGTTCACCCTGTACGCGATCCGCAACCCGGGGGCGGCCGCGCGCCTCGCCGAGCACGACGCCCGGCTGCGCGAAGAGGCGGTGCGGCTGCTCACCGGTCTGCTCGCGCGGGCCGGTCTCCGACCGCGCGGAGATCTGACGGAACTCGTACGGGTCGTGATCGCGCTGCGTGAGGGGGCGCTCGGGCAGAGTTATGTGGAACCGGACGTCCTGGAGCCCGGCGCGCTGGCCCGAACGTTCCTGCCGCTTCTCGTCGAAGCCGGGACAGAACCGCTCTGAACTGCCGCTTTACCGCTTCAGAGGCCGTTGTCAGTGGCTGGGTGCACACTGGCCCCTATCCGGAACAACGGCGTTTTGGAGGGACAGGCATGACCGAGGTACTGCTCACTGTGGGTACGCGCAAGGGGCTCTTTCTCGGCCGCAGGCGCGGCGGGGCATGGGAGTTCGACGGACCGCACTTCAACGCCCAGGCGGTGTATTCCATCGCCATCGACACCCGGCACGGCCCGCGGCCCCGGCTGCTCGTCGGCGGGGACAGCGCGCACTGGGGCCCTTCGGTGTTCCACTCCGACGACCTGGGCCGGACCTGGACCGAGCCGAAGCAACCGGCGGTGAAATTCCCCGAGTTCACGGGCGCCTCACTGGAACGGGTATGGCAGCTGCGCCCGGCCGGAGCCGAGGCGCCGGGTGTGGTCTACGCGGGGACGGAGCCGGCCGCGCTGTTCCGCTCCGAGGACGGCGGGGAGAGCTTCGAGCTTGTACGGCCCCTGTGGGAGCATCCGACCCGCTCCCAATGGGTGCCGGGCGGCGGGGGCGAGGGACTGCACACCGTCGTCACGGATCCGCGGGACCCCCAGGCGCTGACGGTCGCGGTGTCCACGGCGGGGGTGTTCCGCACCCGGGACGGCGGGGCGAGCTGGGCCCCCGCGAACAAGGGCGTCTCTGCGGTGTTCCTGCCCGATCCGAACCCGGAGTTCGGCCAGTGCGTCCACAAGATCGCCCAGGACCCCGGCGACCCGGACCGCCTGTATCTGCAGAACCACTGGGGGGTGTACCGCAGCGACGACGCCGGGGACCAGTGGACGGACATCGGCGCGGGGCTGCCGTCCACCTTCGGCTTCGCGGCCGCCACCCATCCGCGCCGTTCCGGCACCGCGTACGTCTTCCCGATCACGGCCGACTCCGACCGGGTCCCGGCGGACAACAAGTGCCGTGTCTTCCGCACCGAGGACGCGGGCAAGAACTGGGAGGCGCTCTCGGCGGGCCTGCCGCAGGACCCGCACTACGGCACGGTTCTGCGCGACGCGCTCTGCACGGACGACGCCGACCCGGCAGGGGTCTACTTCGGCAACCGCAACGGCGAGGTGTACGCGAGCGCCGACGACGGAGACAGCTGGCGACTGCTCGCCTCGCATCTGGCGGACGTGCTCTGCGTACGGGCGGCGGTGATCGGTTGACCGCCCGCTGGCCCGGCGGGCGGCGGCTCCCCAACTGCCGGGCCCGGGACGGCCGTCGGCTACGGCAGGCGCCAATCGACCGGCTGGGCGCCCTGCCGTGCCAGGAGTTCGTTCGTACGGCTGAAGGGGCACGAGCCGAAGAAACCGCGATCGGCCGACATCGGCGAAGGGTGGGCGGATTCGATCGCGGGGAGGTCGCCGAGCAGCGGCCGCAGGTTGCGCGCGTCCCTGCCCCACAGCACCGACACCAGCGGCGTACCGCGCGCGACCAGCGCCCGGATCGCCTGCTCCGTGACCTCTTCCCACCCCTTGCCCCGGTGGGCGGCGGGTTGGCGCGGGGCCGTCGTCAGCGCCCTGTTGAGCAGCAGCACCCCCTGCCGGGTCCACGGCGTCAGATCCCCGTTGGACGGCCGCGGCAGGCCCAGATCGGAGTTCAGTTCGCGGAAGATGTTCTCCAGACTGCCCGGCAGCGAACGCACGTCGGGCGAGACCGCGAAGCTCAGCCCGATGGCCATCCCCGGCGTGGGATAGGGGTCCTGGCCGACGATCAGGACGCGGACGTCCTCGAAGGGCTGCTGGAACGCCCGCAGCACGTTCGTCCCGGCCGGGAGATACGTCCGTCCGGCAGCGATCTCGGCCCGGAGGAAGTCCCCCATGGCCGCGATGCGTTCGGCCGCGGGTTCCAGAGCCTTCGCCCAGCCCGCTTCGACAAGTTCATGCAAGGGT
This sequence comes from Streptomyces sp. NPDC050485, assembly GCF_044458185.1. Lineage (NCBI taxonomy): Bacteria > Bacillati > Actinomycetota > Actinomycetes > Kitasatosporales > Streptomycetaceae > Streptomyces > Streptomyces sp. NPDC050485. The sequence continues at coordinate 176,058 of NZ_JBITHR010000006.1, forward strand.
CGTGGTGCCACGACGTGTCACTCTACTGGCCCAGGCCAGGGCTCCGCACAAGCAGGGAGACCGCCGCCCCCAGCACCGCTTCCCGGCGCTACGCTTCTCCCCCTTCAAGGTCTTCGAGGTCTTCTACAGATCTTCCACGGGTCTTCTACGAGGTCTTCGAGCCGGTTGAGCGGGCCGGGCGGCCGGCCGCCCGGAGGGAGGGGATTGTGTTGCGTCCAGTGACCTTCAGCCGTACGAGCGAGCTCCCGCGACGGCGGGGCGCCCGGTCGGCCGGCCGACGGCTGCCGTGACGGGCGGCGCCCAGGAGTGGGTGCTCGGAATCGACTCGGGCGGATCGGGAGTGCGGTTCGCGCTGCGCCGGACCGAACCGGGCGCACCGACCGAAGTGGTTGTCTCGAAGGAGCCGGTGCGGACCGGTCCCGCCGGGATCGACGCCGGGCATTTCCTTGCGCAACTGCTGCCAGCGGTGGAGGAGTTGAGGGTGCGCACCGGGGCGGAGCGGATCCTCGCGGCGGCGGTCGGCGCGGCCGGGATGGCGACGCTCGGGGACGGGCTGCGGGCCGAACTGCCCGGGGCCCTCGCCCGTTCGCTCGGGGTGCGCAGGCTCGCCCTGGCCTCCGACGCGGTCACCGCGTACGCGGGTGCCCTTGGCCAGCGGCCCGGCGCGGTGGTCGCCGCCGGGACCGGGATGGTCGCGCTCGGCACGGACCTGAGCGGGTGGCGGCGGGCCGACGGCTGGGGGCATCTGCTCGGGGACTGCGGCAGCGGCGCCTGGATCGGCCGGGCCGGTCTCGAAGCGGCCCTGCGCGGTCACGACGGACGGCGCGGCGGCTCGGCGGCGCTGCTCGCCCGGGTCGAGGCGGTGTTCGGTGCGCCCGGCGAACTGCCGGGGCTGCTGTATCCGCGGACCGACCGGCCCGCCGTGCTGGCCTCGTTCGCGCCCGAGGTCGCCGGCTGCGCGGCCGCGGACCCGGTCGCGGCCGGCATTCTGCGCGCCGCGGCGCGGCACATCGCCGAGGCCGCCGCGGCGGTCTGCCCGGACACCGGCCAGGAGTGTCAAGTGGCGCTCACCGGCGGCCTGTTCAAGCTGGGAGACCCTCTTCTCGTACCGCTGCGCGAGGAGTTCCGCCGACAACTGCCGCAGGCGCGCACCGTCGAGGCGGCCGGGGATCCGCTCGACGGTTCGCTGATCGTCGCGACCGCCCTCGCCGACGGCGAACTGCGGCTTCCGCGGGACCCCCGCATGCTGTGGATCTCGACCGGGTGAGCGCCCAGACAGATCAGGGCAGTTGAGCCTTATGCCACTCTCCGGGAAAATGCGGACAGATACCGCTCAGCTACCCCCTCCCCGAACAGCGGCCCGGGCAAAACCAGTAGCATGCGGCGCCATGAGCACCCCCACTGGGCCAGCATCCGGCCTGCCCGTACGAATGCCGCGACCCCGCCAGTCCGGCCGGCACCGCCGCCCGGAACCGGTGGTTGCTCCGGAGGGCGCGCCCGCGCTCGTTCTCGCCGTTCCCGGCGTTCCCGGCCCGGCTGTGCGCAGCCTGGCCGAAGAGGTCATCAGCATCGCCCGTTCCGAGCTGCCCGGTCTCGATGCCCGCATCGGCTACCTGGACAGCGAGGACGCCGAGTACCCCACGCTCGACGTCGTGCTCGCCCGCACCGCCGCCGAGCGCTCCGCGCGCGTCGAGCAGGCGCGCGCGGCTGGCCGCGAGGCCGCCGACCCGCAGGGCCCGGCCGCCGTGGTCGTGCCGCTGCTCGCGGGCCCCGACAGCGCCCTGATCCGCCGGATACGGCAGGCCGTCATGGACAGCCGCGCCGCCGCCGAGCTGACCGACGTGCTCGGCCCGCACCCGCTGCTCGCCGAGGGCCTGCACGTGCGGCTCTCCGAGGCCGGTCTGGCCCGCGCCGACCGCGCCCGGCTGTTCACGGTCGCCACCGCCGCCGACGGGATCATCCTGGCGACGGTCGGCGGCGAGGAGGCCGTGCAGGCCGCCGGGATCACCGGCATGCTGCTCGCCGCGCGGCTCGCCGTGCCGGTGATGGCCGCCGCGCTCGACCAGGAGGGCGCGATCGCGGCGATGGCCGCACAGCTGCGCGGCTCGGGTTCGGTGCAGCTCGCGGTCGCCCCGTACCTGATCGGTCCCGAGGTCGCGGAGGGTCTGCTCGACGCCGCCGCAAAGGAGGCCGAGTGCGCGGTCGCCGAGGCGCTCGGCGCCTACCCGGCGATCGGCAAGCTGGTGCTCTCGCAGTACGCGGCCGCGCTGGGCATCGCCCCGCAGCCGCAGGGTTCGCCGGTCCACTGACCGTACGCACGACATGACGGGCGGGGCCCGCACCGGACGCATCCGGTGCGGGCCCCGTCGCGTCGTGGACGGTGTGTGACACCGGCTCTCAGCAGAAGACCACGCACGAGGCGGCGGGCGCCTCGATCGAGCCGGTCCGGGACGGGATACCGGTGGCCGCGTCGATGTCGAACCAGGTCACATCGCCGGAGCGCTCGTTGGAGGCGTACAGGCGGCGTCCTGACGGGTCCAGGGTGAGATCGCGGGGCCAGTGCCCGCCGCAGTCCACGGTGGTGACCAGGGCCGCCTTCTCGCCCGTCGGGTCGAGCGCGAGGACCGCGATCGAGTCGTGCCCCCGGTTCGCCGCCCACAGGAAGCGGCCGTCGCGCGCCACGACGACCCCGGACGGGTAGACCTCGCCGCGCACGCCGTCCTCGACGACCGGTGTCTCGCCGAGCGGTTCGAGGGTGCCGGTGCCGGCGTCCCAGCGGCACACGGTGAGCGTCGGCGCCAGCTCGTTGAGGACGTACGCGTACCGGCCGCCGGGATGGAAGGCGAGGTGGCGGGGGCCGCTGCCGGGCCGCAGCGGGGTCTCGGAGTGGAGCCTGAGGACGCCGGTGTCCGGGGCGAGTTCACAGACGCGTACGGAGTCGGTGCCGAGGTCGACGCTGACGGTCCAGCGCCCGCTCGGGTCCGCGAGCACCTGGTGGGCGTGCGGGCCTTGCTGACGCTCGGCGTTCGGGCCCGAACCCCGGTGTTCCAGGACGCACGCGGCCGGGCCGAGGCTGCCGTCGGGGTGGACCGGGAGCGCGGTGACGCTGCCCGAGTCGTAGTTGGCGGTGACGAGGTGGCCGGCGGCGAGGGCGAGATGGGTGGGGCCCGCGCCGCCGACCGGAACGGGCGCGCCGAACGGACGGGGCAGCGCCTCGCCGATGTCGAACGCGGCCGCCGTCCCCTCCGCCGTCTCCCCCACGGCGTACAGGACGGTTCCGTCCGGAGAGGGGGCCAGGAACGACGGGTTGATGACGGCGGCCGAGGAGCCGAGGGGGGTGAGCGCGCCCGTCTCCTCGTCCACGGCGGCCGCGGTGACTCCGTGCCCGCCCGCCGTGGTGAACGACCCGATGAATGCCCGCGCGGCGCGGTTGCTGCCCACCGTGCTTCCCCTCTCCGCCGAAGCGAGACTCTCCGCTGATCCGAGGCTTGCTCATGATCCGAGGCTTGCTCGTGATCCGAACTGCTCGGCCGACCGTAGCAGTCGGTCTAGACCAACATCGTCGAGCAGGCCCTGGGGTCAGTCGCTGCGCCGCGCCCGGACCGCGTCGGCGTACGTGTCGGCGGTCAAGTCCCGCTCGGCGACCCCGAGTTCAGCAAGGACGGCCCGGACGGCGTCGAGCGCGTCCTGCAGGTCGTCCTGTTCCTTCGCTTGGGTGTCGATCTCCAGGAACACCCCGTCGAGTTCCGGAACCGCACCAAGGTCGCGAGCATGGGCGGGCCGTGCGCCTCGAACTCCTCGTTGCGGCAGCGCTTTTCGACTCCCGCACCCCCACCCCTTCCTTCCTCGGGCACACTTGTTACTCTCCTCCATACCAAACCTTTTGGTATGGAGGAGGGGTCGGGATGAGCTCGGAGAGGTCTGCGTGGCTGGACCAAGGTTTGACGCTGCTGGCGGAGCAGGGGGCCCCGGCGGTCACGCTGGACCGGCTGTGCGAGCGCATGGGCATGTCGAAGGGTGCCTTCTACCACCACTTCGGATCGATGCCGAAGTACCGGACCCGATTGCTCGATCACTTCGAGGCCGAGTGCACCACGGCGATCATCAACGGGGTGGAAGCGGCTGGCACGCTTCCGGCCCGGGAGCGGCTGGCCATCCTCCTGGCGGAAGTGACCAGTCAGGCCGGCCCGCCGCTGGAGATCGCGATGCGGGCCTGGGCGAAACAGGATCCCGAAGCTGCGCAGGTGCAGGAGCGGGTCGACGCCACCCGCATCGGATATCTGCGGGATCTGTGCGAACAGACCGGTCATGACAGACCTGATCAAGTGGCCAAGATGCTCTATCTGATGCTGGTCGGGGCGGAGCACCTCATGCCGCCGCTGCCGAAATCAGAACTGCGCGGCATGTACGAGCTGCTGATGCCGCTTCTGGACCGGCCGGCCGTCTGACCCCGCCGACGATCGAGGAGGCCCCTCGTGAACATCGTCGATGTTGAGCGAATCCGGAACGGCCGCGCGGGAGTTCGTCGCGAGGGTCATGGGCCGGCGCCCCGGTGGGGGTGAGGGCGCCGTTCCGGGGCGGGACGCTCCTGGCCCGGTTCCTGCGACTGCGCGATCCCGAGTTCCCCCTCCACCGCCGGCCGCACATCCAGCACGCCGCACTCCCGGAAGGAACGTAATGTCATGAACACATCCATACGCCTGGAATCCCGCAAGCCCGACACCAGAGGGCTCCGCCTCTGGGTTCCCCGCCTGATGCTTGCCGTGCCTGTGGTGCACATGATGGTGGGCGTCGTCGTCTCGTACTCGCACTGGAGCGGCATCGTCTCCGACGGGCTGTGGAATGCCGTCCACAACGACAACGACCCCCGCATGACAGCCCTTTGGTTCATGATCAGCGGAGTTGCCCTCTTCGGCCTCGGGCTCCTTGCCAGGAGGTCGGTGATCGCCACCGGCGCCGTGCCCACGGAGACCGGATGGATCCTGCTGGCACTCGGAATCCTGGTGTCGGTGCTGGAGCCGGTCTCGGGAGGCTGGTCGCTGATCGTCATCGGCGTGCTGGCGCTGGTGGCGTCGCGGCGCGACGGTGACGCGGCGGACTTCGAGCGGCCGGCCCCCTGATGGCGGCGCCGCAGCCCACAACTGCCCGTCGTGGCGCGGCGCCGGTCCGGGGCGGCACGGGCCTGGGGATCAGGCCCTCCATGGAGCCGTGGGGTTGTCCCTACGTCGCCAGCCCTGCGTCAGTCCTCCTCGGGTGCCCCGGGGCGCAGCAGCGGGTGCACGACGCCGGGGAACACCCGGGCCCGGACGACGGGTTCAGCGGATCCGCCCTGGATGACCGTCTCGGCGATGCCCCACGGGCGGCCGGGGAGGACTACGGAAAGGGTGTAGGAGGACGCGCAGCCGGTGCAGTCGTACCGATCTGCCCAGACCTCCACGTCGGTGAGGCTGCCGGGGGCGCGTGCCACGTGCCGGTGCCAGGCATGGCAGTGCTCGCACTTCTCGCCGGGCTCGCACGTCCCACCGCAGGGACACGGCAGGTCCGGCGAGGCGGCGGGACGCCAGCGCTGCGTGCGGACGGCCTCGCCGGTGGCGCCCATGTCCTTCATCGACTTCAGGTTGCGTGCGGCGACGTTGTACGACTCGCCGGTCGCCTCCATCCGGTCCCGGATCACGTCCTTGCGTCCGCGGTTCGTCGTCATCTTGTTCCTCCTGGGTTCACGCAGCCCGTCAGGAGGCTCATGAGATCGGTTCTCCCCACGGTACCTGCCGTCCCGCGCGGCCGGTGACGCCCCGGCTGTCCAACCGCCGCTGCCCGGGGGCTCCGCGGCCCCGCCCGGCCGCAGGTCCGGCCCCTACCGCATCGCACCCCTCCGCATCGCGCCCTTCAGGCAGGCGCGCCCTTCAGGCAGGCGCGACGGGGCTGCGCAGGGGTGCGGCGAGTGCCTTCAGCGCCTGTTCCAGGTCATGCAGATGGGCAAGGGCGGCCTCGCCGTCGAAATGCCGCGGTTCCACGACGGGTACGTCGGTTCCGTGGTGTGGCGCACCGGGCGTGGTGAGCGCCAGCACCGCCGCCTCCACCCGCCAGCACGCGGCGGCGAGCCTGGCGTCGTGGGAGGCATCGGGATCCCCGGCGACCGACGCAAGCCCGCGCACTTCCTGGGCACACCGGTCGAGCAGCTCCAGCACCTGCCGGGCCCGCGCCTTCCGGGCGCGCAGCGGGCTGAGCGGGTGGACGAGCGGGGCCAGCGAGAGCCGCACCCGCCCCAGCAGCACTTCCAGTTCAGCGACGTACCGGGCCGGGTCCGCGGCCGGGGCCCCGGCCAGGCGGGCGGCGGCTTCGGAAGTACAGGCGTGGACGCAGTGCAGGGCCCGCTGGATCCACGCGTCGGTGGTGGCATGGGTGGTCACCGGCAGCACCAGGAGCACAGCGAGTGCCGCGCCGAGCGCCCCGACGCCCGTCTCCGCGACCCGCAGGGCGAGCAGCCCCGGACTGAGCACCCCCAGGAGCCCGTACAGCAGCCCCGCCATCAGCGTGACCGCCAGCATCATCCACGTGTACGACACCGCGGCCGTGTAGAAGATGCCGAACACGCAGACCGCGACGAGCACCGCGGTGGGAGCGCCCGCTCCGTCCAGCGGGACGGCGACCATCAGGCCGACGGCGATACCGGCCACCGTGCCCAGGACCCGGCGAAAGCCCCGCACCAGAGTTTCGCCGCGCGACGCGGTGTTCACGAAGATCCACCACACGGCGCCGACCGCCCAGTACCAGCGCTCGTGCGACACCAGCTGGCCCACCACCAGGGCGAATGCGCCACCTGCCATCCCTTGGACCGCCTGGCGCGTGGTCACCCGGGCAAGGCCCGTACCGCCCGGCGCGACGGCCGGGACGGCAGCCGGCGGCAGCCGCCTCTCGTAGCACCACAGGCCGAAGCGCACCGCCGAGGACGCGAGCAGGGAGAGGGCCACCGCCGCGTACAGCTCCGGCAGCTGTCCCGGCACCGCGTGCAGGAACTGCGCGGCGAAGAAGGTCATGAACGCGAAGGTCCCCAGGGCGTGGCCGCGCGGCCCCCACCGACGGGCGTAGATCCCCGCGCCGAGGACGGCGAGGAAGGCCGCGTCCCGCACCCACGGGACATCGTGCAGTGCGGCCGCGAGAGCGAGCACCGGGAAACCGGCCACCGGCAGCAGGGCCGACGTGACCGCCTGCCCCCGCACCGAGGCATCGGTCACCGTGAACAGGGCAAGCAGGGCGGCAAGCCCGCCGGCGATCGCCGCCGGGAGTGACTGCGTGACCAGATCGGACACCGTCACAGCCAGCGAGACGCCAAGGACACCCCGCGCGGCACTGCGCAACCGCAGCCGCCCCGGGTCCGGAGCCACAAACATCCTCTTCACGGCGGTCGCCGCGCCCCCTTCGTCGCACATTCGCTCAGGCATGACGAAGGCGCTGCCAGCCCGGACAGGCATCGTCACCGTCCCGCGCGCTGCGCAGCGCCATCTGTCATCAGAGGAAAACATCCGGAGTGATAGTGGCTCAAACGGACTCCGCATGACTGCGCCATTGGTACAGTCGAAGCCTCAGCGACAGGGCCAGAAGGGAGCCAACGGGACGTGACGGTGGACACACTCGACACCCGGATCCTGCGGTTGCTCATCGAGCAGCCGCGCACCAGCATCCGCGAGTACGCGCGCATTCTGGGCATCGCCCGCGGCACCCTCCAGGCCCGGCTCGACCGGATGGAGCGGGACGGCGTGATCACCGGCACCGGTCCGGTCCTCTCCCCCGCGGCACTCGGGCACCCGGTGCTCGCCTTCGTCCACATCGAGGTGACCCAGGGGCATCTGGACGAGGTCGGCGATGGGCTCGCGGCGGTCCCCGAGATCATCGAGGCGTTCTCGATCACCGGCGGCGGCGATCTGCTGACCCGGGTCGCGGCGCGTGACAACGCCCACCTCGAAGACGTCATCCAGCGGCTCATCCAGCTCCCGGGCGTCGTGCGCACCCGCACCGAGATGGCACTGCGCGAACGGGTGCCGCACCGGCTGCTGCCGCTGGTCGAGTCGGTGGGGCGCTCGGCCGCGAAGTGAGCGCCGGACAAGGAGCGTCACGAGGCGCGCCCGGGTCTTGGCATGCTGGTACACATGACCACATCACGTACCACTTCGGTCATCTTCGATCTCGACGGCACACTCGTGGACAGCGAGCCGAACCATTACGAGGCGGCGCGCCATGTGCTCGCGCGCTACGGACTGCCGGGTTTCACCTGGGAGCAGCACGCCCGCTTCATCGGCATCGGAACCCGCGAGACCCTGGAGATCCTGGACCGGGAGTACGCGCTGACCGGCCCGGTCGACGAGATGCTCGCCGCGAAGAACGCGACGTATCTGGAGCTGGCCGCCGCCCGCACCGAAGTCTTCCCCGAGATGCGGAAGTTCGTGGAGCGGCTGCACGCGCGGGGCGTACGGATGGCGGTGGCGTCGGGTTCCTCGCGGGCCGCGATCGATGCGGTGCTCGCGGGCACGGGCCTGGATTCGTTCGTCACGCTCGTCGTCTCGGCCGAGGAGGTCGAGCGGGGCAAGCCCGAGCCCGATGTCTTCCTGGAGGCCGCGCGCCGCCTCGGCTCCGCGCCCGCCGACTGCGTGGTCCTGGAGGACGCCCCGCCCGGCGCGGCGGCGGCGCACGCCGCCGGTATGCGCTGCATCGCCATCCCCTACCTGCCGCAGACCGCCGACGACCCGGAGTTCGCGACGGCGGGGCTGCTGTTCCGGGGCGGCCAGCGGGAGTTCAGCGCGGAGACGGCGTACGCGTGGGCGGTCGGCGCCTGAGGGCGGGGCCGCGACCGGCCCAACTTCCTTGCCACGCAAGTGATTGACGGTAGGTCTGGACCAATCTACGGTGTGGGGCGCCACCCCCCGCACCTCTCCAGGTCCCCCCACGGTCCGGGAGCCGCCGCACCGCGCCAGTGGCGGCTTCCGGAGGCAAGGAGCACAGCATGATCGGTCGTACGGTGCGTCTGCTGACAGCCGGCCTGGTGCTGGCCTTCACCGTGCAGGTCCCGGTCGCCGCGGCGCCGAACGCGCCCGCGGCCGACACCTGCGCGGTCAAGCCGAGACCCTCGGGCAAGGTGCTCCAGGGGTACTGGGAGAACTGGGACGGCGCCGCCAACGGCGTTCATCCGCCGCTGGGTTGGATACCGATCACCGACAGCCGCATCCCCGGTCACGGCTACAACGTCATCAACGCGGCCTTCCCGGTCATCCAGTCGGACGGCACCGCGCTGTGGCAGGACGGCATGGACGCGACGGTGAAGGTGCCCACTCCGGCCGAGATGTGCCAGGCCAAGGCGTCCGGCCAGACCATCCTCCTGTCGATCGGCGGGGCCGCGGCCGGCATCGACCTGAGTTCGAGCGCCGTCGCCGACCGCTTCGTCGCGACCGTGGTGCCGATCCTGAAGCAGTACAACTTCGACGGGATCGACATCGACATCGAGACCGGTCTCGTCGGCAGCGGGGACATCAACACCCTGTCGGCCTCGCAGGCCAACCTCGTCCGCATCATCGACGGCGTGCTCGCCCAGATGCCGGCCGGCTTCGGACTGACGATGGCACCGGAGACGGCGTACGTCACCGGCGGCAGCGTCACGTACGGCTCGATCTGGGGCGCGTACCTGCCGATCGTGAAGAAGTACGCGGACAACGGCCGGCTGTGGTGGCTCAACATGCAGTACTACAACGGCAACATGTACGGCTGCTCCGGCGATTCGTACTCCGCCGGAACCGTCGCCGGATTCACCGCGCAGACGGACTGCCTCGACAAGGGGCTCGTCGTCCAGGGGACCACGATCAGGGTGCCCTACGACCAGCAGGTCCCGGGGCTCCCGGCGCAACCCGGCGCCGGAGGCGGCTACCTGGACCCGGGCCTGGTCGGCCAGGCGTGGAACGCGTACGGCGGCGGGCTCAAGGGACTGATGACCTGGTCGGTCAACTGGGACGGCTCGAAGGACTGGACGTTCGGCTCCAACATCCAGTCCCTGCAAGGGCGTTGACGATCCCAAGGCTCCTTGACCGTCACGTCTGTCCGGACTGGAGGTCGGCGACCACCACGGCGAGTTCCTCGACGGTCGGGGCGTCGAAGTACGCGTCCAGGGGGACGTCGACGCCGAGCCGGTCGAGGAGCCGGGCCGAGATCTGGGTCATGGTGATCGAGTGGCCGCCGAGGTCGAAGAAGTCCTCGCGGTCGCCCACCTCGGGCAGCCGCAGGACCTCGCACCACACCTCGCGTACCGCCTCCAGCGCAGTTCCGGCCCGCGCGGGGTCCCAGGATTCCGGGGGCTCCACAGCATCGGGCGGAGCCGGCAGGGCTCCCCGGTCCAGCTTGCCGTTCGGGGTGAGAGGCAGGGCGTCGAGCGCGAGAAGTACGTCCGGGACCATGTACGCGGGAAGCGCCGCCGCCAGCGCCCGCCGGACGACGCCCGGGTCCGCGTCGCCGACGTGGTAGCCGACGAGCCGGCCGTCTCGTACGGCCGCGGCGGCGCGGTCCACGCCGGGGACGGCGAGCAGCCGTGATTCGATCTCGCCGAGTTCGATCCGGTAGCCCCTGAGCTTGATCTGGTCGTCGTTCCTGCCCAGGAATTCGAGCCGTCCGTCGCCGCGGTACCGCGCCCGGTCGCCGGTGCGGTAGACGCGGCTGCCCGACGGCCCGAACGGGTCGGGCAGGAACCGTTCCCGGTCCAGGTCCGGTCTGCCGAGGTAGCCGCGGGCGAGCCCCGCCCCCGCGATGTACAGGTCTCCGGGCACCCCGACGGGCACGGGCCTCAGCTGCTCGTCCAGCACATGGGTGCGCGTGTTGGCCAGCGGTCGGCCGATCGTCACGCGCCCGGGTTCGGGGCCGATCTCGTCGGAGGTCGACCAGATGGTGGTCTCCGTCGGCCCGTACGCGTTGATGAGCCTGCCGACCCTGGGGCGCAGTCGCCGCGCGAGCGCCGGCGGGAGCGCCTCGCCGCCGGCCAGCGCGGTGACCCCGGGTGCGTCGAAGCCCGCGTCCAGGAGCATCGACCAGCCGGTCGGGGTCGCCTGGACGTGGGTGACGCCGTGGCGGGCGGCGAGTTCGCGGAGCGCCTTTCCGTCGCGGGTCCGGCTCTCGCCCGCCACGACGACCGTGCCGCCCGTGATGAGCGGAAGGAACAGTTCGAGGGCGGAGATGTCGAAGGAAACCGAGGTGAGCGCCAGCCAGGTGTCGGTGGGCCCGGAGTGCAGGAGATCGCGGAAGGACAGGAGCAGGTTGGTCAGCGAGCGGTGCTCGATCTGCACGCCCTTGGGGCGGCCGGTGGAACCGGAGGTGTAGATGACGTACGCGAGATCGTCCGGCGTCGGCTGCCTGACGGAGTGTCCGGTGCCGTACGTCGGCGCGGCCTGCTGCGCCAGGTCCGCGTCGCCCAGTTCAAGGGCGGCCTTCGAGTCCGCCGCGATGAACTCCAGTCGCTCCGCCGGGTATTCGGCATCCAGCGGTATGTAGGCCGCCCCGGATTTGAGCACCCCGAGCAGGCCCACGACCAGCCGTTCCGACCGTCGCGCCCGTACGGTCACCAGGTCGCCCGGCCCGATGCCCTTGGCACGGAGCCGGTGCGCGAGGGCTTCGGCCCCGGCGTCGAGTTCGGCGTAGGTGAGGTGGCGGCCGGCGTGGCTGACGGCCACGGCGTCGGGGGTGCGGGCCGCGTGTTCCGCGACCAGTTCGGGGACCGTCCTCGCGGGGTACGCCACGGCGGTGTCGTTCCAGTCGGCCAGGAGGCGCTCGCGCTCGTCCCGGTCGAGCAGGGGCAGTTCGGCCAGCGCGGTGTCCGGTGCGGCCACCACCTGCCCGAGCAGGTTCAGCCAGTGCCGGGCGACGCGGTCCGGAGCCCCGGAGAGGATGTCCTGCTTCGGGCACTGGACCAGCACGCTCAACTCGTCGGCGCTGTCGGCGAGTTCGATGCGCAGCGCGTTGCGCGCGGTGTGGTTGGAGGCCGACCAGTCGGCCGTGGTGGTCAGGCCGGGGAAGTCGGGCACGGCGCTCGGGACGCGGTAGGACATCGAGACCTGCGCCAGGGCGACCCCCGGCTTCACTCCGGCGCCCACGCGGCCGAGCGGCACATCGCGCACCGGGTACAGCTCCCGCAGCCCGGACCGCACCGCGCGGGCGAACGCGCCGAACTCCAGCGCGGCGGCCGGCTGCGAGCAGTAGGGCAGCTCGTTGACGTACACGCCGATACGGTCCTGCTGCTCCGGGGTCCGGGTGCCGAGGTCGATGGCGGTGACCGGCGCGCGGTTGCCGTAGCGGAACAGGAGGGCGTGCAGGGACGCCACGATGAGCTCGAACCGGGTCACTCCGATCCGCCGTGCCACCGGGCCGAGCCGGTCGCGCAGTTCCGCCGGGACCCGGAACTCCACCGAGTCTCCCTCGGCCACTCCGTGGGCGGGCCGCTCCAGGCCCGGGAGCACCACATCGTCGTCAGCGAGCGGATGACCGGCCCAATGGGCCCGCGCCTGCGGCAACTTGGCGGCGATCCGCTCCTCCTCGGCGCCCGGCGGTTCGGCGAGGGCCAGTTCCGGGAGTCCGGGACCGTCCCCCGAGACCTCCGCCCGGTAGAGCGCCGCGAGGTCGGCCAGGAGCAGTCCCATCGACTGCCCGTCGAAGACGAGGTGGTGGGCCACCACGAGCAGCCGGTGTTCCCGCGGGCCCGCGCTCAGCAGCACCAGCCTGCACAGCGGCCCGCGTTCCAGGTCGAAGGGCGCCACGATGTGCCGCCGCACGGCGTCCGGGGCGTCCTCCTCGACCCGCAGCTCGGGCGGGTTGGCGGCCGGGACCAGGAAGGGCGCCCCCGCCCGGTCCTCGACCGCGCTGCTCAGCGCCTGGTGCCTGCGGACCACGGCGGCGCAGGCGCGGTGCAGCGCCTCGATGTCCAGGTCGCCCTCGAAGCGCACGGAGAACGGCAGGTGGTGCACCGCCCCGCAGTCGGCGAGCCGCTCGTTGAACCAGATGCCGCTCTGCGCGGCGGAGGCGGGGCGCGGCCCGGGCGGGGCCTGGCGTGCGGGGGCGGGCTCGGCAGGGGCATCGGACATCGAACACGTCCTGTCACCGTCGTAGCGGTCTCGTGGCGGAGGATCACCCCCGGGTACCGCGCTCGGGGGCGGCCGGGCGGGCCCCCATCCGGCCGGCTGACTCAATCTGCCTGATGTCGACCGGAATACGCAATACCTTGATCAATCTCCTTAACTTCTTGCTACATCCACCGGACTTGGCGGGGTCGCCCGCGAAATGCCAGGTGTGACAGCCCAGTTCGGCGCGGATCCGAACAACTGACCATTGACAGGTTCAGCGGCGTTGATCAATCATCGCGGTGCAGACCAGAACCGGCCGACGGTGCGAGAGCGGCCCTCGATCGCATGCCCGACCGCGGCGGGAACAACTCCCTCTGCTCCCGGCTCGGGCGACGGCTTTCCGACCCGCCGATCGCCCTGACCGAAATTCAGTCGCCCCGCGAACCCCTTGAAGTCGCCCCCGCGAACCCCTTGAACAAGCCTCCCGCAGAGGGGAAGAACCAGCTGTGCCCGGTCATCGCACGATCCCCCATTCCATCCCCGAGCAGCCGTCTTCGGTACGCGGACAGAACGCGGCCGTACCGAAGGCGGACCGCGCCGCACCGCTGGTCCCGTCCTTCGCGCAGCAGCGGCTGTGGTTCCTCGCGCAGCTGGCGGGCGCGAGCGAGGCGTACCACATGCCGCTGGCGCTGCACCTTCAAGGCCCCCTGAATTCCGTGGTGTTGAGCCGCTCCCTTGACGCGCTCGTCGCGCGGCACGAGGTGCTGCGTACGCGGCTGGTCGCGGTGGCGGGCGAGGCCTTCCAGCGGATCGATCCGCCCGGCACGGGCTTCGCCCTGCGGTTCCACGACCTGTCGGGCCTGCCCGATGGCGCGTCGCAACTCACCGCCCTGCAAAGGGAGGAGGCCACCGAGCCGTTCGACCTGGCTCGGGGGCCACTGGTCCGCGGGCGCCTCGTCGCGCTGGCACCGGACCGCCACGTACTGCTTCTGACGATGCATCACATCGTCTCGGACGGCTGGTCCATGGGGGTACTGACCAAGGAACTCGGCGCGCTCTACGCCGCGTTCCAGCAGGACGGGCCCAACCCTCTGGCGCCGCTCCGCGTGCAGTACGCGGACTACGCCGCCTGGCAGCGGCAGCTGCTGTCCGACGGTGCGCTGGCCGCCCAGAGCGCCTATTGGCGGGAAGCCCTGGCGGGCGCCCCCGCGCTGCTCGAACTCCCCACCGACCGGCCGCGCCCCGCCGAACAGGATTACCGCGGCGAGCACGTGCGGATCACCCTCGGCGCGGAGCTGACGGCCGCTCTGCACGCCTTCAGCCGCCGCCATCGCAGCACCTTGTTCATGACCGTGCTGACCGGCTGGGCCCTCACGCTTTCCCGGCTTTCCGGTCAGCACGATGTGGTGATCGGCACCCCGGTCGCCAATAGGCGCCGCACCGAACTCGAAGAACTGATCGGCTTCTTCGTCAACACGCTCGCGCTGCGTATCGACCTTTCCGGCGCTCCCTCGGTGGCCGAGCTGCTCAAGCGCGTACGCGGTGTGGCGCTGTCGGCCCTGAAGCACCAGGATCTGCCCTTCGAGCAGGTGGTGGAACTCGCCAATCCGTCCCGCACCCTCGCCCATACTCCCCTGTTCCAGGTGATGTTCGCCTGGCAGAACAACGAAGCGGGCGAGTTGACGCTGCCGGATATCGAGGTGACCGGGCTGGATTCACCTTCCGCAGCGGCCAAATTCGATCTGGCGCTGTCCCTCGGCGAAGAGGACGGGCGCATTGTGGGGAGTCTGGATTACGCGGACGCCCTGTTCGACCGCGAAACCGCCGAGCGTTATGGCCGCTATTTGACGCGCGTTCTTGAGCAGATGGCCGAGGAACCCGACCGGGAGGCGACCTCGCTTTCGCTGCTCGACGAGCGGGAGCGCCGACAGGTCCTGGTGGACTGGAACGACACCGCCCGGCCGGTCTCGAAGACCGGTCTGGTCGAGCGGTTCGAAGCCCAAGTGCGGCTGCACCCGGACCAGTTGGCCCTGGCCTGCGCGGACGAACGGCTCGACTACGCGGCTATCGACCGCCGCGCCAACCGGCTGGCGCACGCCCTGCTCGCCCGCGGTGTGCACACCGATCAGCTGGTCGGTCTGCACACCGGGCGCTCGGCCGAACTGGTGGTGGGCGTCCTCGGGATCCTGAAGGCCGGCGCCGCCTACCTGCCGCTCGACCCGGGGCTGCCCGCGGAGCGGCTGACCGGCATGGTGGCGGACGCCGCACCGGCCCTGGTCCTGAGCGACGCCGCGACGCCAGCCGCCGACTGGCACGCGCTGACGGCGGTCGAAGCCGAAGGCCGCCGCGACGACGCGCCCGGCATCGCGGCCGCCCCGGCCGATCTGGCGTACGTCATCTACACCTCGGGCTCGACCGGCCGCCCCAAGGGGGTCGCGGTGACCCACGGCAACGTTGTCAACCTGTTCGACCACTGGCTGGACCGGATCGGCGCCGCACCGGGGGAAGCGGCGTCCATGTGGTCGAGCATCGGCTTCGACGCCTCGGTGCACGAGATCCTGCTGCCGCTGACCACCGGGGCCGCGCTGCACCTCGTACCGGAAGAGCTGCGCGGTGATCCCGAGGCGCTGATGGACTGGCTGCGCACGCACCGCATCGCCCAGGCCTTCCTGCCGCCCGCCTTCATCAAGTGGATCGACGAGGACCCGCGCGCCCGACTCGACGGCGTGGCGCTGCGCCAGCTCCTGACCGGCGTCGAGTCGCTGCCCGAAGCGGCCCTGCACCGCATGACGCGACTGCTGCCGGGCCTGCGCGTCCTGTACGGGTACGGGCCGACCGAGACCACGCTCTACAGCACCGCCTACTTCGGCCCTCAGCCGCTGGCACGGCAGTGCCCGATCGGCAAGCCCATCGCCAACACCCGCGTCTATCTCCTGGACGAGCGGCTCGAACCGGTCCCGATCGGCGTGCCCGGCGAGCTCTACATCGCCGGCGCGGGAGTGGCGCGCGGCTATCTCGGCCGGCCGGACCTGACCGCCGAGCGCTTCCTGGCGGACCCGTTCGTCCCCGGTGAGCGCATGTACCGCACGGGCGACCTCGCGCGCCGGCTGGCCGACGGCAACGCCGAGTACATCGGCCGCCGCGACCACCAGGTCAAGCTGCGCGGCTTCCGCATCGAGCTGGGCGAGGTCGAGGCGGCGCTGCTCGACGAGCCCGGGGTGTACGAGGCCGCGGTGTTCGCCGACCGGGCTCCGACGGGTGAACAGCGGCTGGTCGCCGCGGTGGGACGCAGCGGGTCCGAGCCCGTCGCGGGGCGCAGCGAGACCGAGACCACTGGGGGGCGCGGTGTGAGCGATCCCGCCGGGGGGCGCGGCAAGACCGGGCCCGCCGGGGGGCGCACCGATTCCGAACCCACCGGCGGTCGCACCGAGTCCGGGCCCGCCGGGGCTCGCGGCGAGCCCCGGCTTTCCGTGGGCGACCGCGAGACCGAACCCGCCCCCGACCGCAGCGCGATCGAGCCGCGGCCGCCCGCGCACTGGCGTGCCGCGCTGTCGCGGCGGCTTCCGGACTACATGATTCCGGCGCTCTTCATCGAGCTGCCGCGACTGCCGCAGACCCCGAACGGCAAGGTCGACCGCACGGCGCTGCTTGAGCTCGCCCGGACCGGCGGGCCCGCCCAGGTCAACCAGGCAAGCCCACGCGACCTCATTGAGCTGACGCTCTATCAGATATGGCAACGCCTGCTGCTCCAGCCCGAGATCGGCATCCGCGACAGCTTCTTCGACATCGGCGGCAGCTCGATCTCCGCGATCAAGCTGGCCCACGCGATCCGCGAGGCGTTCGGCGAGACGCTGCCGGTGCGCGACATCATCCAGCACCCGACCATCGAGGCACTGGGCGGACGGCTGCGCGAGGGCGCCGGGGGCCCGCCGCCGAGCAACCTCATCGAGTTCCGCGCGGGAGACAGCGCCGGGCGCGTGGTCTGCGTCCATCCGGCGGGCGGCACCGCCTTCTGCTATCTGTCCCTGGCCAAGGCACTGCCCGATTCCGTCGGTGTGTACGGGATCCAGTCGCCCGGGGTCAATCCCGGCGAGTCCTTCCTGCCCACGGTCGAGGCGATGGCCGAGGAGTATCTGCGGCTCATCGAGCCGCTCCTCGACGGGCCGCTGGTCCTGACCGGGCTGTCCTACGGCGGTCTGGTCGCCCATGAGATGGGCCGCCGTCTCGCGCTGGCCGGCCGCGCCGAGCCGAGCGTCGTCCTGCTGGACACCCAGGCCACCGGCGATCCGGTGGAACAGGCGCTGGTCGAGCCGGTGGAGATGGCCGAGTTCCGGGACAAGCTCGTGAAGTTCAACGGGATGTATCCCGGCATCGAGGACCGCCAGATCGACCAGTACTTCCACCTCTACAACCACAACCGGCTGACCGCCCGCGACCACCGCCCGGCGCATTCCAAGGCCCGGCTGGTCCTGGTCCAGGCGGTGGGCGGGGCCCCCGAATCCGCGGGCCCGGTCCGGGCGTTCTGGCAGAGCCGCGCGGACGGCGGGCTGCTGGTGGAACCGCTGGACTGCGACCACTGGGAGGTGCTGGAGAACCCGGCGCTCCCCCGGGTCGCCGCCCTGCTCGACTCCGAACTGACCCGACTGCGCACGGCGGGCCAACTTCCGCCCTGCGCGGACCAGTTCGGCCCTGATCGCGCCCAGGAGGCATGATGCAAGCCAGACCGAATCCCCAGGGCGGGACCGATACGGCGGCCGATTCCTTGGCCGGGGCGGCGGGCGAGGGGACCTCGCGCGACGCCCCCGCCACCGACCCTGGCCGGGAGCCGCCCGGCACCACCGCACCGCCGGTGCCGGACGGGTGCCGCCCGGCACCGGGCGACTCCCCGGCCACCGCCCCCGGCCTCGCCCGGCGCGTACTGGCCCAGGCGCGACGGACGCCGGACGCCGTCGCCGTCGTGGACGGGGCCCGGTCCCTCGACTACGCGGAGCTCGACACCGCGAGCGCGGTCGTCGCCCACGGCCTGAGCCGCAGCGGGATCCGGCCCGGCGACGCGGTGGCCGTCTGTCTGCCGCGCTCCTGGCAGCTGGTCTGCGTCATGCTCGGCATCCTGCGGCTCGGCGCGACGGTGGTGCCACTGGACGTCCAGAGCCCTGCCGAGCGGCGCCGCCACATCCTGGCCGATTCGGCGAGCGTGGCTGTGGTGCACGGCGAGTCCGCGCGCGGCGAACTGCCGGATGACGTACGGATGTTGAATGCCGACACACTGCTGAGCGGCCGACCCCAACGCATGCCGGGGGAAGCGGCGCCCGCAGCCGTCTCCTTTCTCTTTTACACCTCGGGCACCACGGGACACCCCAAGGGCGTCGAGGTGCGCGATGCCGGGATTCTGCGCCTCGCCCGCCCCGGCTACATCGAGCTGGTCGGGGCCGCGCGTTATGCCTGCCTGTCCAACCCAGCCTTCGACGCGCTGAGTTTCGAGGTCTGGGTGCCGCTGCTGACCGGCGGCTGCTGTGTGATCCTCGGCGACGAGACCGTACAGACGCCGCACCTCCTCGCGGCGGCGCTGGAGAGCGAGCGCATCGACACGGCGTTCATCACCGTCGCCCTGTTCAACGCGGTGGTCGACCGGATGCCGCACTGCTTCGCCGGGGTCGGCCAGGTCCTGGTGGGCGGCGAGCAGCTCAACGCCCGGCTGATCCGGCGCTGGTACCGCGCCAACCCCGACAGCACCACCCGGCTCTACAACGTGTACGGCCCCACCGAGTCCACCACCTTCGCGCTCTGCCACCCCATCCCGCGTGATTTCGACGGCGACGTGGTACCGATCGGGCGGGCGCTGCCCGGCACCGCCGCCCTGCCTGTGGTGGACGGGTCCCGCCCGGCCGAGCCCGGCGAGGTGGCCGAACTCCTGCTCTGTGGCGAGGGGTTGGCGATCGGCTACCGGAACCTGCCGGAGGAGACCGGCCGCCGCTTCGTCCGGCTGCCCTGGCTCGACGGCGGCCGCGTCCTCCACTACCGCACCGGCGACCTGGTCCGCAGCGACTCCGAGGGCCGGATCAGCTACGTGGGACGGGCCGACCGGCAGGTCAAGGTCCGCGGTTTCCGGATCGAACCCGGCGAGCTGGAACGGCAGATCGTCACCCATCCCGCGGTCCGCCAGGCCTATGTCTGCACCCGCCGCGACCCCGACCACGGGGCCGACGAACTCCTCGCCTACCTGGTCCTCGGCTCCGACCTGTCGTACGACGCGTTCGCCCGGCATCTCACCGACGGCCTGCCCGCCTATATGCGGCCGCACCGGATCCATCTGGTCGACGAGCTGCCGCTCAACGCCAACGGCAAGGTCGACCGGGCCGTCCTGCTGGCCGCAGACACCCCGCTCTGGCGAACCCACGCCGAGGCCGCTCCCACAACTGGCCATCAGCAGGCGGTACTTGACCTGGCGGCGGAGATCCTGGGCGTCCCCGGGCTGCGGCTCGGCGACGGCTGGATCGCAAACGGCGGCGACTCCCTCAAGGCCCTGCGCCTGCGCTTCGAGATCCGACGCCGCTGGGGCTGCGAGATACCCCAATCCCTCGTGCTCCAGGGGGACTTCGCGCAGATCGCCGCGGCGATCACACCGGGCCGCACCCAGGAGTCGCCCTACCCGGCCCCCGCGGCTCCCATGGGTGCGGGTTCCGCCCCGGCCACCGCCGAGCAGCAGCGGCTCTGGCTCCTGCACCAGCGGGAGCCGGGATCCACCGCGTACAACGTCCCTCTCGCCTTCCGCCTCGACGGCACGCTCGACATCGCCGCGCTGCGGCACGCGCTCCGGCGGCTCGTGGCACGCCACCCGGCGCTGCGCACCGCCTTCGAGCCCGCGCCCGAGGGCCTGACGCAGCGGGTCGCGCAGCCGTACGACCCGTGGCTCGATCCCGCTCCCGACGCCTCCGACTGGCGCGCCTTCGCCGACGGGTTCTTCTCCCAGCCGTTCGATCTGTCGGACCCCCGGCTGCTGCGGGCGTGCGTGCTGCAGCAGCCCCACGGAGCGGTGCTGCTGCTCCATCTGCACCACATCGCGGTCGACGGCTGGTCGCTCAACGTACTCTTCCGCGAGCTGTCGGCCGACTACGAGACCGCGTCCGCCGGAGAGCCGGTGCGGGAGGAAGCCGCCGAGATCCACACCCCGCTCGACTTCGCCGCCTGGCAGGCCGACTGGTTCGCGAGCGCCGCCTACCGGTCCCAACGCGCCGAGCTGGCCCAGCACTTCGGCTCATTGCCGGAGCAGGACGAATCACTGCTGGAGCCCGTCCGCCCCCGAGGCACCGGGCGCCTGCTGCTCGCCTCGCTCGATCCGGGCCGCCGCGCCACCCTGGACCGGCTGACCGCCGAACTGGGCCTCACCCGCTTCCAGGTGCTGCTCAGCGTCTTCGCCTGGAGCCTGTACGCGGTGACCGGCCGGACCCGCCCGCGCATCGCGGGACCGGTGGCCAACCGGCCGGTGCAGGAATTCGAGTCCAGTGTGGGCATGTTCGCCAACACCGTGCTGCTTCCGCTGAGTTCGTCGCCGCACGAGACTCTGCGGACGCAGCTCGGGCGGCAGGCCGCCGACATCCAAGCGGTGCTCGACCGGCAGGACGTGGCGCTTGCGGATGCGCTCGCCGACCGGGACACCCGCTCCGACGGGCCGCCGTTCGACTTCATGTTCGTCCTGGAGAACACTGACTTCGCCGCGCTGTCGCTGCCGGGCTGCGACACCCGGCCGCAGTGGCTGGCACCCGCCGCCGCGAAGTGCCCCCTGACGCTGTCCGTGGTCGAGCACGAGAACGGCTTCGACTGCCTGTGGGAGTACGCCGACGACCACTTCGACGGCGATGAGGTGCGGGCGATGGCAGGGCTGCTCGGGCGCGGCCTCGACAGCCTGGCCGGGAGCGGTGACCTCACGCTGGCGGAGCTGGTGGCCCCGTACCGGAGCGGCCTGCCGGATCCCGGTACCGGCCCATCAACTCCCCTTTCCTACGCCTCCATTGCCGAAGGATTCGCACGCCAGGCCCACCGCACACCCGACGCGATCGCGCTCGTCACATCAGGCGGCAGCGTCACATACGCCCAACTCGACGCCTACACAGGCGCGTTGGCGACCGAGCTGCACTCCCGCTTCCCGCATCCGCAGGAGTCCGGCAGCGTCGCGCTCCACTTCGAGCCCTCCGTCGAGCATGTCGTGGCGCTGCTCGCACTGGCGCGGCTCAACCTCACCATCGTGCCGCTCGACCCGGCCTACCCGCCGGTCTTGCTACGCCACATCCTGGACCAGGTCCGGCCGTTGTGCCTGCTGGTCGCGCCGGGCGGCGCGGCCGCCGTCGACGCGATCGCCCCGGAGGGGCTGGTACGGCATCCCGTCACGCTGTCCACCCGGGCCGCGCCCGCGCTGGGGCCGCACGACGGGCTCCGGCCGCTGTACACCCTGTTCACCTCCGGGTCCACGGGCACGCCCAAGGGCGTCCAAGTGCCCGACCGCACACTGTGCAACCTGCTGCAATGGCAGAGCCAGGCGGGCGGTCTCGCGGCCGGCGCCGTCACCCAGCAGTTCTCCATGCTGTCCTTCGATGTGTCCTTCCAGGAGATCTTCGGCACGCTGTGCGGCGGCGGGACCCTGCACCTGGTGCGGCCGGGCCTGCGACAGGACGCGCCCGCGCTGCTCGACCAGCTGGAAGCGGCCGGTGCCGAGCGGATCTTCATGCCGTACGTCGCGCTGCACCTCCTCGCCGAGCACGGCGTACGGCTCGGCCGCTACCCGTCGAAGCTCCGTGACGTGGTCACCGCGGGCGAGCAGTTGCTGTGCACCGACGCCATCCGGCGGTGGTTCGCCGGGATGCCCGGTGCGCGCCTGTTCAACCACTACGGCCCGACCGAGACCCATGTGGTCAGCAGCCTGCGCCTCGAAGGCGACCCCGCCGACTGGCCGGCCCGTCCGTCCATCGGCGGCCCGATCGCCCGGGCCCGGCTGCTGGTCGTCGACGAGGACGACGAGCCCGTACCGCCCGGCTGTCCGGGCCGGCTCCTCATCTGCGGACCGATGGCGGCGCCCTGCTACCTGGGGGACGCGGCACTCAACGAGGCCCGCTTCGTGGAGCTGGCGGGACTCGGCCTCTTCTACCGCAGCGGCGACCTGGCCCGCTTCGACCGCCAGGGCCTGCTCCACTACCTCGGCCGCGACGACCAGCAGATCAAACTCAGCGGTCACCGCCTTGAGCTGGGCCAGGTCGAGTCGGCGCTGCTGCGGCATCCGGGCATCGTCAACGCGGTCGTGGTGCGCGACGGCGAGCGTCTGGTGGCCTGTCTGCAATGCCGGGGGGATGCGCCCGCGCCGGAAGACCTGGCGGATCATCTGGCTCCGCTGCTTCCCCCGTACGTACGGATCGACCGCTTCCGTCGGCTCGACGCGCTGCCGCTGACTCCCAGCGGCAAGCTGGACCGCCGTACGGTGCTGTCCGCTCCCGGCGAAGAGCTGCGCTCGCGAGCCGCCGCCGCACCCGTTCTGTCGGCGCGCGGGGCGAGGCTCAGCGAGCTGTTCGAGGAGGTGACCGGCCGACGGGTCGGCCCCGAGCAGCGGTTCTTCGACGCCGGCGCGTCCAGCCTCGACCTGATGCGCTTCCATTTGCGCTGCACCACCGAGCCCGGCCCGCACTTCACCATCCCGGACCTGTTCGAGCACGTCACCGTCCGCAGGCTGGCCCGCTTCCTCGACGGGCACCCGGCCGAGGCCGCACCCGGCCCGGAGCTTCCGGCGGCCTCGGACGAGCCGGTCGCCGTCATCGGCATGGCGGTCCGGCTGCCCGGGGCCGAAGACCTGGCGGCTTTCTGGGAGTTGGTGAAGTCCGGCGGTCGCGGCATCGAGCACTTCGAGGCGGCCGAGGGCCTGGTAGGCGCCCGCAGTCAGATGGCCGGTCTGCTCGACTTCGACCCGGAGCACTTCGGCATCAGCAGGCAGGAGGCCCGCCTGATGGATCCGCAGCAGCGCCATCTGCTGATGAGCTCGGGCCAGGCGCTCGCCCACGCGGGCATCGCCGACCCGGCCGGGCAGCGCATCGGCATGGTCGCGGGCTGCGGCGAGAACACGTACTTCCAGTCCCTGCTCCGCGAGGCCGACCCCGAGCAGCTGCCCGACGGCTTCCAGCTGGCCCTGCACCACGACAAGGACTTCCTCGCCACCAAGGTGGCGTACCACCTCGATCTGTCGGGCCCGGCCTTCACCGTGCAGGCGGCCTGCGCCAGTTCGCTGGTGGCGGTGCACGTCGCCGCCGGTCTGCTGCGCCAGGGCGAGGCCGAAGTGATGCTGGCGGGCGGCGTGCTGGTCGACACCCTGCTGAGCGGGGGCTACGCATACCGGCCGCAGCACATCTTCTCTCCCGACGGACACTGCCGGCCCTTCAGTGACGACGCCGACGGCACCATCGGGGCCAGCGGGGTCGGCGTCGTCGTACTGAAGCCGCTGCGGCTCGCGCGGCGGGACGGCGACACGGTGTACGCGGTGATCACCGGCTCGGCGGTCAACAATGACGGTTCTGGCAAGCTCAGTTACAGCGCGCCCTCGCTCGCCGGGCAGCGCGAGGTGATCCGTTCCGCGCTCCGCCGCAGCGGGCGCGGCGGCGCCGACATCGGCTATGTGGAGGCGCACGGCACCGGGACCCGTCTCGGCGATCCGGTGGAGGTCGGCGCGCTGCGCCAGGCGTTCGGCCTGGACGGGCCGGACTCGCCCGGGGACCACCGCTGCGCCCTGTCGTCGGTGAAGAGCCAGATCGGTCATCTGGGCGCGGCCGCGGGCGTGGTGGGCCTGGTGCGGGCCGCCCTCTCGGTCCACCACGGTGTGATCCCGCCGACCGCCGACTTCCGCCGGCTCAACCCGCAGATCGGCGCCGACCCGGCGCCCTTCCACATCCCCACCCGGGCGCGGCCCTGGCCCACCGGTCGCCCGCGCGTGGCAGCGGTGAGCAGCTTCGGCATCGGTGGGACCAACGCCCATCTGATACTGGAGGAGTCCGGTCAACTGCCCTCGCCATACGTGGAGTTGACCGCCGCTCCGCGCGCTCTCCTCCTCTCCAGCCGCAGCGCGGCGGGGCTGCGCATCGACGCCGGGCACATCGCCGACTATCTGGAATCCAGACCCGAGGCCTACGCACAGGTGGTCCGGCATCTGCGAGCGGGACGGCCCGCACACCGTCATCGGGCCGCGGCGGTGTGCGCGGATGCGGCGGTCGCGGTGGCGTGGCTGCGTACGGTCGCGGATGGCGTGGCGACGCCGAGCGCGCGCCCTGCCGACAACCCGACGGCCTCGGCGCCGGTCGCCGCCTGGCTCGCCGGGGAAGCGGTCGCGTGGCCCGCCGGGCCCGCTCAGGCGCCCTGGGACTTTCCGCCGCCCGCCTTCGACCTGGCCACCTACGACTTCGAACGCGCCGCCCCGGCCACCGTTCCGGATCCTCGGGAATGGCCGCAGCGGCTGCCCGAGGAGGAGTGGCTGTACCAGCCGCACTGGGTGCGGCTGAGCCGCGCCGGCACCGGCGGCGCGGCCCGCACTCCGGGAGTGCTGGTGGTGGTGACGGCCGAGCCCGTGCCACCCGAGGCGCTGCGTCCCTTCGAGGCGGCGTACGAGCGGGTGGTACGCGTGCACGCGGCCGGTGCGTTCGCGCGGCTTGCGGACGACCGCTTCGAGGTCGACCCTGCCGACCCAGCCTCGCTGCGGCGGCTGCTCGACGCGCTGCCCGACAGTGGCGGGGCCGGAATCGACTGGCTGCACGCACTGCCGCTGGCAGTCGACGGCGAGGTGGGCGCGGACGCGCTGGACCGGGCACGCTGGGCCTGTCTCGACACACCCGCCGCGCTGCTCCAAGCCGTGACGGGCTCGCCCGGCGCGCCACACGTGCGGCCCTGGTGGCTGTCGTACGGGGCCCAGCCCGTCGAAGGCACCGTCCAGCGGCCGGAGTTGGGGCTGCTCGCCGGGGTGTGCGAGGTGGGTCCGCAGGAGTGCGGGGTGGACGGGCGCTGGCTCGATCTGCCGAGCCGTGATCCGGCCGACTGGGCGGCGCTGATTCCCGGCCTCCTCGCCGAGGACGACACCGCGCTGCCCCGACGGCTCGCGCTGCGGCAGGGCTACTGGTGGCGGCAGGCCCTCCTGAAGGTGACCTCGCCCGCCATGGCGACGACCTCGGCGGCGGAGGGGGAAGAACCGGAGGTCCACCTCGTCCTTGGCGGCACCGGAGGCATCGGCGCGGGCATCGCGGCATGGCTGCTCGCGCGGTCCGACTGCCGGGTGATCCTGCTGGCCCGGCGGCCAAGGCTGCCCGCCGATCTGGCGCCATGGGCGGACCGCGTCGAGCTGATGGCGGCCGACCTGGCCGAGGACGACACGGATGCGATCCTCGCCCGGCTCGGTCGGCTCGCCAACCGGATCGACGGCGTGGTGCACGCGGCGGGCGTGCCGGGCGGCGGTCTGATCGGCGGGCGGGACGCCGCCGTGATGGGGGTCCCCCCTGGTCGAGCGAAGCCGAGACCTTGGGGGAGGGAGGCCACCGCGGCCAAGCTGGGCGGCGCCCTCCTGGTCGAGCGGCTGATCGCGCTGCACCGGCCGGGTTTCGCGGCGTACTGCTCATCGATGTCGGCGCTGTTCGGCGGCGTCGGCCAGTTCGACTACGCCGCCGCCAACGGCCTCCTCGACGGGTTCGCGCACTACCGGGCCGGGACGGCCGAGAGCACGGTACGGATCGGTATCGACTGGGACATCTGGAACGAGGCCGGCATGGCGCGCGACGCCCTGGCGACGGATCGCCGCCACCAGGCGCACCTCGCCGTCGGCCTGACGGTGAAGGAGGGGCAGCGGCAGTTCGCGCGTGCCCTGCGGCTGCAACTGCCCCAACTGCTGCTCTCCACCACGGACATCGAGCAGGCCCGCGCCTTCTACGAGCCGCCTGTGGCCCCGGAGCAGGAGACCCGCGCGGAAGCAGCGGCGCCCATCGCCGAGTTGCTCACGGACTGGCTGTGCGGCTGGCTGGGCGTGGACGAGCTCGATCCGTCGGTCTCGCTGTACGACTACGGCGCCGACTCCCTCACCATGCTCGATCTGATCAGCAAGGTGAAACGCCACTGCGGTATCGACCTCGAACTGTCCCAACTCACCCATGAGGCAAGCCTGTCCGAGGTGCTCGGGCTACTGGAGCGCGAGGCGCGTCCGGACGGCGACGACGTGCCGCTGGAGGTCTGGCAGACCGGTACCGGGCGTGAGGTGCTGTGCCTGGTCCACCCGGTCGGCGGCGACATCCAGGCCTACCGGGCGCTGGTCTCCGCGCTCGACGAGCGCTTCACCGTCTGCCTGATCGCCGACCCGGCGCTGCGCAGCCCCGAACGGCCGGTCTGGTCCCTCGCCGACCGGGCCCGGCGCTACCACGCCGCGCTCCAGGCCCGGTTCCCGGGCGGCAGCTGGCACTGGCGGCTGGTTGGCTGGTCCTTCGGCGCCTGGGTGGCACACGCGATGGCGGCCGAGGCGGAGGCGGCCGGGCGGCCCGCCGAAGGGCTCTGCCTGCTGGACCCGCCGCCGCCGGACGCCGGGCCGCGCTTCGAGGCGTACGACGGCACCGAGCTGGCGTCGGTCTTCGCGCATGAGCTGGGCCAGGGCGGTGCGGAGCCCCGGATGAGCGAGGAGGCGCGGTCGTACGCCGAGCGGCTGGCGCGCTGCTGCCGGGCCAACCTGGCGAGCATGGCGCGGCACGAACTGCCGTCCCTGCCCGGCACTCCGGCCCGCCTGTGGCTGGCGAGCAGACCGGTGCCCGGACTGCCGGACCTGGGTTCGACGGAGCACCAACTGGACCTCTGGCACGGCCAGTTGGCGAACCTCACCGACTGGGAGTGTCTCGACACCACCCACTACGACCTCGTGCGGCCGCCCCAGGTGCACGTCATCGCGCACGCGATCAACAGCGAACCGCCGACCGCTCAGCCGCCCGTCCTTCCGTCCGACCAGCCGAGGCCGACGCCATGAACCCCTACCAATCGCTGCCCGCCCGCTCGTTCTGGCGCACCGCCGTGGCCGAACCGGACATGCTGGACATCGACGGACTGTGGACCCCCAAGTTCTCCATCGGGCAGGACGATGTGGTCCTCACCGCCGGGTCCTGCTTCGCCCAGCACATCGGCCGTGCGCTGGTGGAGCGGGGGATGAACTGGCGCGAGGCCGAGCCCGCCCCGCCGGGACTCACCGAGGCCGAGCGGCAGGCCCGGCACTACGGGACCTTCTCGTTCCGCACCGGCAACATCTACACCGCCGCCCTGCTCCGCCAGTGGCTGGCCTGGGCGTACGACGAGTCCGCGCCGCCCGAGGAGGTCTGGCACGAGGACGGCCGGTACGTCGACCCGTACCGTCCCGGCGTCGAGCCCGAGGGGCACGCCTCGGCCGAAGCGGTACGAGCGGCGCGCCGCGCGACGCTGGCCGCGATCCGCACCGCCGTCGCCGGGGCGAGCTGCCTCGTCTTCACGCTCGGCCTGACCGAGGCCTGGCGGGACCGCACGCACGGCACGGTCCATCCGGTCTGCCCCGGCACCGTGCGCGGCACGTTCGACGCCGACCGGCACGTCTTCCACAACCACACGTTCGCCGAGGTCCACCGCGATCTGTCGGCGGCGATCGAGCTGGCCCGCGCCGCCAACCCGGATCTGCGCGTCCTGCTCACCGTCTCACCGGTGCCGCTCACCGCGACCGCCACCGGCCGCCACGCGCTGACCGCCACGACGTACTCGAAGTCCGTACTGCGCGCGGTGGCGGGGCAGTTGGCCGAGGAGCACGCGCAGGTCGACTACTTCCCGGCGTACGAGATCGTCACCGGCTTCCCCTTCAAGGCGGCCTTCTTCGAGCCGAACCTGCGCTCGGTGACGCCGCACGGCGTCGCCTTCGTCATGGGCCGGTTCTTCGACGCGCTCGCCGACCGCCCGGCCGAGCCGGAACCGGCCGGGCGCGCCCGACCCCGAGCAGGAGAGGACCTCTGGTGCGATGACGCCGTACTCGACTACTACAACCCCCGCTAGGTTCCTGCTCCTCGGGGACTCGCACGCGGGTCCGATCGGCCGGGCCGCCAAGGCCGCCGGTATCCCCTTCCAGGGCGGTCCCATCGGCGCCGGGCGGGAGTTCAACGCGGAGTTCTTCGATGTGCGCGAGGGCGATGTCGTCTTCCGCAAGGCGGCGGCGGACGGTCATTACCGGGGATTCCTGGCCGAGTTGGGCGCGGCGGGGCTCGGCGATGCAGGTGTGCCGCTGGTCTGCACGTTCGGTTTCAGCGCGCACTTCCTCGCCACCACCGAGAACTGGCGGATCTACCGGGTGCGCGGCGGCGGCTTCGCGCCGGGATTCCTGACGAGCGGCCTGTTCGACGCCATCGTGCGCGCCACGGTCCGCGACGCGCTCGCCTTCTACGGCCATGCGCGCGCCCTCGGTCTGCGGGTCCTCGCCGTGATGCCGCCGCAACGCGTACCCGGCCTGTCCGATCCGGCCGTCTTCGGGGCGGCGCAGGAGAGCGTGCGCGGGGCACTGGCCGAGCTCGGCGTGGAGATCGTGGACCTGCGGCCCCGTGTCACCGACGAACAGGGCCGCCAGCGCCCGGAGTTCTGCGAGAACGACGACACCATCCACGGCAACCTCGCCTTCGGCCGGCTGATCCTGGCCGAGCTGCTCGCGCGAGGACTGTGACCGAACAGGCAGCACCATCCGGCGACCGCCGTACGGGACGCCGAGGAACCACCCCCATCAGGAGGCAGTAATGGAGCAGTTCGCGCTGGACGCCATCGAGCACATCACCACCAGGCCGCCGGAGGTGTACGACACCCTCGTCGTCGACCCGCTGACACCGGTGATCGGCGCCGAGGTGTCCGGCCTGGACCTGTCCAAGGAACTGACGGAGGGTCAGTTGGACGAACTCAAGCGGGCGTTCCTTGCCCACCACGTCCTGGTGTTCCGCGATCAGACACTCTCGGACACCGACCACAAGCGGCTCGCGGGGTACTTCGGCGAGCTGCACCCAGTGACATTGCCCGCCGAGGGCTCCGACCCGTACGTCCTCGAAATCAGCACCACGAAGGACTCGCGCGCGGTGGCCGGCAACGGCTGGCACGCCGACGGCACAGCCGACGCCGAGCCCTCCCTCGGCTCGATGCTCTACATCACCCGTACCCCCGAGCCGGGCAGCGGCGGGGACACCCTGTTCGCCAATATGCACCTGGCGTACGAGATGCTGTCGCCCGCCGTGAAGTCCCTGCTCGACGGGCTCACGGCGGTGCACGACGGGCTGCTGCCCTGGCAGGGCGAGACACCGCCGGCCGGTTACGTGGCCCCCAGGACCGAGCACCCGGTGGTGGTGCGCCACCCCGACACGGGACGCAGGCTGCTGTTCGTCAACGGCGCCTACACCTCGCACATCACGCAGCTGTCGCGCGGCGAGAGCAGGGCCGTGCTCGACCTGCTGTACGACCAGACCGCCCGCACCCCGTTCCTGAACTGCCGCGTCCGGTGGACCCAGAACACCCTGGTGTTCTGGGACAACCGCTGCGTACAGCACCATGCGACCTGGGACTACTACCCGCACTCGCGCTACGGGCGGCGCGTGGCCATCAACGGGCAGCGACCCCAGGCCTGATACGGCGCGGGGCAGCGACCCCCAGGCCGATACGGCGCGCGTTCAGACGCGGGCCAGGCTGTCGGCGAGCCCTTCGGCGAGCCGCGCATAGGCCGCCCCCGCTTCTCCACCGGAGCCCGCGTGCGCGAGGGCATAGGCGTGGACGCGGGCGCACGGGTAGGTCTCGGCGTAGGCCCGCTCGTCCGCCTCGGCGTAGGCGAGCGCGGTGGCCCGGGCGTTCGCGAGGGCGTTGGCCACGGCGAAGGACCGGGCGTTGGCGGTGGTGTTGAGCTCGGCGTAGGTGGCGGCGAACTCCGTGGCCTGCGCGGCGCCGTAGTCGTTGGCCATCGCGTACGCATGGGCGTTGGCGGAGGCGGTGGCGTGCGCCTCGGCGTACGGGTAGGCGAGGCGGTACACCTCGCGCAGGGCCGGTTCGAGGGCGGCGGTCCAGGCGGCGGCGTCGATCCGCTCGCCCTTGAGGGCGCGGGCGTGCAGTTGCCCGGCCGCCTCCAGCGGCCCGCTGTCGCAGCCCGCCTCCAGGAGCATCGGCAGCACCGTGCGGGCGTGCCAGTCGTGCACCACGAGGAACGGCAACCGGCCGTCCAGGCGGGCCAGTTCGGCGTGGGCTCGGCGCACCCCGTCCGATTCCGCCGCGCCCTCGCTCAGAGCGACAGCCAACTGCCGCGGCCACGGCGGTATGTCCTCGCCGGACGCGCTCGTTTCGGGCTCGGCACCGGCCGGGGAACCGCTCATGGGCCTCACTCCTGTCTCGGCTGATCCGCACATGGCTGAGCGCCGGGAAAGGCGGATACCGGAACCGTATCCCGGTGGATCAACCGGCGCAGGGGGTCGCTCAGGAGCCCGTGAACAGCTGCTTGAGCTTGAGGCCCAGTTCGTACATGCCGTACGCGAACGGCACACCGACCCACAGCCAGGCGATGGCGAACAGGACCCTTCGGCGGACCGTCATGACAGCGCTCCCTTCTCCGGGGCGGGGAGCGTGGACTCGTCTTCGGCGGCCGGGGGTTCATGGTGGCGCGGGTGGACGGGGCGTACCAGCTCGTTGGCCGCGAAGCCCACCGCGAGGAGCCCGATCATGATGAAGAAGGAGGTGGTGTAGAGGTCCGGTCCGGTGCGTCCGGCGGACTTCTGCGCGTCGGCGATGGCGTTGACGATCAGCGGGCCGAGGACGCCCGCGATCGACCAGGCCGTGAGCAGCCGGCCGTGGATCGCGCCGACCTGGTAGGTGCCGAAGAGGTCCTTGAGGTAGGCGGGGATGGTGGCGAAGCCGCCGCCGTAGAAGGAGAGGATGACGGCGGCGCAGACGATGAACAGCGGCTTCGAGGCGTTGCCGGTGAGCGCGATGAGCAGGTACATCAGCGCGCCGATGCCGAGGTAGCCGCGGTAGACGTTTCTGCGGCCGATGACGTCGGAGGCCGAGGACCACAGGATGCGGCCGAGCATGTTGGCGAGCGAGAGCAGGCCGACGAAGCCCGCGGCGGCGGCCGCCGCGACCGGTGACGCCGTACCGGCGAAGAAGTCCCCGATCATCGGCGCGGCCTTCTCCAGGATGCCGATGCCGGCGGTCACGTTCATGCAGAGCACCGCCCACAGGCACCAGAACTGCGGGGTGCGCACGGCGTTGCGGGCGGAGACCTGGCCGGTGCCGGCCGGGGCCGCGTTCTCCGGCGGGGCGGGTGGCCGCCGGCCGTCCGGGGGCAGCCGCACCAGGAGCACGCCGAGTGTCATGAAGACCGCGTAACCGGCCCCCATCACCAGGAAGGTGCGCGCGATGCCCGCGGAGTCCCTGCCGAAGGAGGAGAGGAGCTGGGTGGACAGGGGCGCGGCGATCAGCGCGCCGCCGCCGAAGCCCATGATGGCGATGCCGGTGGCCATGCCGGGCCGGTCGGGGAACCACTTGATGAGGGTGGAGACCGGCGAGATGTAGCCGATGCCGAGTCCGATGCCGCCGATGAAGCCGTAGCCGAGGACGACGAGCCAGTACTGGCGGGTGGCGGCGCCGAGCGCGGCGACCAGGAAGCCGGAGGAGAAGCAGACCGCCGAGACGGCCATCGCCCACCGGGGCCCGTTGCGCTCCACCAGGGTGCCGCCGAAGGCCGCGGAGAGGCCGAGCATGACGATGGCCAGTTGGAAGGGGAGTGCGGACGCGGTGCCCGACAGGTCGAGCGAGGACTCCAGGGGCGGTTTGAAGACGCTCCAGGCGTACGCCTGGCCGATGGCGAGGTGGATGGAGAGCGCGGCGGGCGGCACGAGCCAGCGGCTCCACCCCGGTGGGGACGGCGTGCGCGAGCGGGCGAGCATGTCGCGGACCGTACAGCAGACCGACAACTCCCGGAAGAGCGCCAGCAGTTAGTGGACCAGGCCGGTCAACTCCCCTTCCCGCAGAGAAGCGGAGCCACACCTTCCGAAAATCTGCACATCGCGTGCGCAGACCCGTCACCAGGGCCACCGGCGGGTTTCAGGTCCGGACCGGGGAAGGGGGCTTTGGTGCGGGAGTGTCCGACTTGGCGTACATCCGCTTCCCGGCAAAAGGAATTCACCTTGTGAAGCTCGTGAAGATACTGCCTCCGAATCATGAACACTCCTGCACGCGGCGGTAATTCGAGGCAGTGGGGAACCCCTGTTCAAAGCCCGTTCGATTCGCAGTGACAGCAGTCGGCGTGCTTTGATCCTGGCTCTGCGGGAGCCCCGCCAACGGGTTCCCGTTTAAGAAATGTCCCCATGAAAGGCAGTCCCCACCATGAACAACGCTCCCCAGGTTGAGACCCTTGAGATCTCCGACGCCGACCTGGACAACGTGTCCGGCGGCCTCGTCGGCACCGCGCTCGGCAACGTGACCGGCACCGCCGACTCGATCCTCCCGGTCTCCGGCATCGTCGGCTCGGTCACGGGTCTCGTCGGCTCGGTCACCGGCGTGAACACCGGCGCCGTCACGGGCATCGCCTCCGGTCTCATCGCCGGTCTCTGATATCGCGCGTGAGCCCCGGAACCCGCTCGGTTCCGGGGCTCATTGCCGATGGTTAAAGGTTAAGGAAAGAGTTCCGTGCAGTTTCGCCAACAGGCCCTTTCCAAACTGCAGTCACCGGAGGAACTCGACCTGCCGGTGCGTTTCGCACGTCCGCAGGGCCGGCTCGTCCTGCTGATCACGGTGGTGGTGATGGCCGCCGCCACCTTCTGGGCCATGACAGGCTCCGTCGCCTCCACACTGGACGCACCCGGCATCCTCACCCACGCGCAGGGCAGCTACGTCCTGCAGAGCCCGGTCGCGGGCCAGATCACCGAGGTGTTCGCCAGGGAGGGCCAGACCCTGTCGGCCGACGCACCCCTGCTCAAGGTCCGTACCGCCCAGGGCGACCGGACGGTCCGCACGATCGACGCGGGCCGCCTCACGAGTCTCGCCGCCACGATCGGCTCGGTGGTCGCCACCGGTGCGAATGTCGCGAGCGTGGAGCGGACCGGCAGCGCCGACGACCCCCTGATGGTGATGCTGTACGTGCCCGGCGACAGCGGCGCGAGCGTCCCGGTGGGCGCCTTGGTCGACCTCGCCGTGCAGTCCGTGCCGGCCGAGCAGTACGGGGTGCTGCGCGGCACGGTGGCCGCGGTCGGCCGGACGCCCGAGACCCGCCAGCAGATCACCGCCTTTCTCGGCGACGGACAGCTCGCCGACCAGTTCTCGCAGCACGGCAGGCCGCTGGGGGTCCTGGTGCGGCTTGAGTCCACGTCCGCCACGCGGTCCGGCTACCGGTGGTCGTCGGCCGCGGGCCCGCCGTTCGCCGTCGACTCCATGACCCCGGCCACCGGAACCGTCCATCTGGCCGACCGGCGTCCCATCGATTGGCTGCTCCCGTGACCGCACCGCACGCATCGCCCGCCGCCCAGCAGCTTCCCCCCACCGGCCACGGCCGCCGCCGCCCGTCCAACTCCCCCGGTGGCAGCCGCCGTTCAGGTGCCCGGCAGGCACCGAAGGTCAAGGCGGCGAAGAGCGTACGTACCCCCACGATCCTCCAGATGGAGGCGCTGGAGTGCGGCGCGGCCTCGCTGGCCATGGTGCTCGGCCACTACGGACGCCACGTGCCCCTGGAGGAACTGCGCATCGCGTGCGGTGTCTCGCGCGACGGCTCGCGGGCCAGCAACGTCCTGAAGGCCGCCCGCAGTTACGGGCTCACCGCCAAGGGCATGCAGATGGAACCGGCCGCGCTCGCCGAGGTGCCGGCGCCCGCCATCCTGTTCTGGGAGTTCAACCACTACGTCGTGTACGACGGCATGGGGCGCCGCCTCGGCCGGCGGGGCGTGCACATCAACGACCCCGACAAGGGCCGCCGTTTCGTGCCCGCCGAGGACTTCGACACCAGCTTCACCGGCGTCGTCCTGGTCCTGGAGCCCGGTCCCGCCTTCCAGCCCGGCGGCCGCAAGCCGGGCGTCATGGGCGCGCTGCCCGCGCGGCTGCGCGGCACCACGGGCACCATGCTGGCCTCCCTGCTCGCCAGCCTGCTGCTCGTGGCGGTCGGCGCGACGCTGCCCGCGCTGAGCCGTACGTACATCGACCTGTTCCTGATCGGTCATCAGACCTCGCTGCTCGGCGTGCTGTTCGCGGCGATGGGCACCATGGTGGCGCTCACCGCGGTGCTGACCTGGCTGCAGCAGGCGAATCTGCTGCGCGGGCGCATCATCTCGTCCACGCTGAGCAGCGCCCGGTTCTTCCGGCATCTGCTGCGGCTGCCGGTCACCTTCTTCGCGCAGCGCAGCCCCGCCGATCTCGTGCAGCGGCTCCAGTCCAACGACGCGGTCGCCGAGACGCTGGCCCGCGATCTCACCGCGGCGGGTGTGGACGGCATCGTCGTACTGCTCTACGCGTTCCTGCTCTGGACCTACGATCCAGAGCTCACCGTCATCGGGGTGGGCATCGCGCTGCTCAACGTCGTCGCGATGCGCATCGTCGTCCGGCTGCGGGCCACCGGCACCCAGAAGCTGCGGGCCGACAGCGCGCGGCTCACCAACACCTCGTACACCGGGCTCCAGTTGATCGAGACGATGAAGGCCACCGGTGGCGAGAACGGGTACTTCCGCCGCTGGGCGGGCCAGCACGCGACCACCCTTGAGGAGCAGCAGCGGCTCGGGGTGCCGAGCGCCTGGCTCGGCGTGGTGGCCCCGCTGCTCGCCACGCTCAACAGTGCGCTGATCCTGTGGATCGGCGGGCTGCGGGCGGTGGAGGGGCACATCTCGATCGGGCTGCTCGTCGCGTTCCAGGCGCTGGTGACCCGCTTCACGGCGCCGGTCACCCGGCTGAACGGGGTGGCGGGCCGGATCCAGGACTTCGCGGCGGATGTGGCCCGGCTCAAGGACGTCGAGAACTTCCCGGTGGACTCGCTGCACTCGCGCCCCGAACCGGCCGCCAGCACGCGCCGCCTCAAGGGCCACGTGACCCTTGAGGACATCACCTTCGGCTACAGCCCGCTCGACAAACCGCTGCTCACCGGGTTCTCGCTGACCGTCGGTCCGGGACAGCAGGTGGCGCTCGTCGGCGGCTCCGGCAGCGGCAAGTCGACGGTTTCCCGGCTGATTTCGGGCCTCTACGCCCCGTGGGAGGGCACGATCCGCATCGACGGGCAGCGCCTTGAGGACATTCCGCGCGGGGCGCTTGCCGCCTCGGTCTCCTTCGTGGACCAGGACGTCTTCCTCTTCGAGGGGACGGTGCGGGACAACGTGGCGCTGTGGGATCCCTCGATCGCCGACGACGCCGTGGTGGCCGCTCTCCAGGACGCGGCCCTGTACGAGGTCGTCGCGCGCCGGCCGGGCGGCATCCACAGCCGGGTCGAGCAGGACGGGCGCAACTTCTCCGGCGGGCAGCGCCAGCGCCTCGAAATCGCCCGCGCGCTGGTGCGGCGGCCCAGCATCCTGGTCCTCGACGAGGTCACCAGCGCCCTGGACGCCGAGACCGAGCACCTCATCATCGACAACCTGCGCCGCCGCGGCTGCGCCTGCGTGGTGATCGCGCACCGTCTGAGCACGGTCCGCGACAGCGACGAGATCCTGGTCCTCGACCAGGGAACCGTGGTGGAACGCGGGCGGCACGAGGACCTGGTGGCCGCCGCGGGACCGTACGCCGAACTGGTCAGGGAGCACTGAGGTGACCTCCGTACACCACTTCGCGGACCCGGGCGCGGCCGGGCACGACGCGGTCATCGGCGCGCTCGGGGGCCTGGGCCACCAGGTCGACTGCACGGGTCTGCGCAGCCTCTCGCTGGAGGGGCCGCAGGTGCTGTGGCTCGTGGTCGCCGGTGCGCTCGACCTGTTCGCGGTCGACGCGGTGGAGCAGGGCCACTGGCACTTCCTCGGCCGCCTCGAACCGGGCACCCTGCTGCTCGGCCCCGTCGACGGGCCGCGGCACACCCTGGTCGGCCGCCCGCTGCGGGAGTGCGTGCTGCGCCGGATCGCGCTGCGGGAGCTGTACCGGTATCCGGATTCCGGCGGCTACGAGGTCCCGTACCACAGTCAGTACGACACCGGGGACGCGGCGCTGAGCCTGCTTGAGCACGCGTTCTCGCTGGGTGTCGGGCGCGGCCAACGGGTGCTGTTCGAGGCGCCGTTGGACGGCCGCACCGCTCCCGACGAGGCGGTCGCCGACGATGACGTGCTGTGGCTTCCGGTATCGCCGGGCAGTGTTCAGTACGGGGCGGCGTTCAGCACCGAGGCCGCCGGTGACCTGCTGGTCGACGGCGAGCTGTGGCAGGGCATGGTCAACCGGCAGTACCGGCTGCTTGCCGCGCTCGACCGCTGGATCGAGCGTCTGGAGCGCGCACACGAGGACCGTACGGCGGCCGGCATCAAGGCGGGCGAGGCCGTCCGCGACGAGGCCGACCGGGCGCTGCTCACCTCCATGGGACGCACCCGCAAGGCTCCTTCGCGGGCGGCGGGTTCCGGTGACGACGAGACGTACGCAGCCTGCCGGCTGGTCGCCGACGCGGCCGGGATCACCCTCGCGGAACCCGCGCGCAGCGGCGCGGTGAGCGACCGGATCGATCCGGTCGAGCGGGTCGCGGTCGGCTCCCGGATCCGCACCCGGCCGGTCCGGCTCGACGGGCGCTGGTGGCGCCAGGACGCGGGCCCGCTGGTGGGGCACCGCACGGCGAGCGGCACTCCGGTCGCGCTGCTGTGGCGGCGCGGCGGGTACGAGGCGGTGCACCCGGTGTCGGGCCGGCGCACCCGCGTCGACGGGAGCAACGCGGCCGAGTTCGAGCAGCGCGCCGTCATGTTCTACCGGCCGCTGCCCGATCGGCCGCTGGGCAAGTGGGGGCTGCTGCGCTTCAGCCTGCGCGGCACCCGGGCCGATGTGCGCCGTCTGGTGCTTGCCGGTCTGGTGACGGTGGCGCTCGGCGCGCTGGTGCCGATCGCGACCGGGCAGGTGCTCGGCGTCTACGTGCCCCGCGCCGAGAACAGCCTCATCGTGCAGGTGTCGCTCGCCGTCATCGTCACCGGCATCGTGTCGGCGGCGTTCATGCTGCTCCAGAACCTCACCATGCTGCGCATGGAAGGACGCATCGAGAGCACCCTCCAACCCGCCGTGTGGGACCGGCTGTTGAGGCTGCCGACGAAGTTCTTCACCGAGCGCTCCACCGGTGAGCTGGCGAGTGCGGCGATGGGGGTCAGCGCGATCCGCCGGGTCCTCTCGGGCATCGGCCCGGTCGCCGTGCAGTCGGGCACGGTCGGCGCGATGAACCTCGTCCTGCTGCTGTGCTTCAGCGTGCCGCTGGCGCTCACCGCGCTCGCGATGCTGGCCGTCATCGCCGCGGTGTTCCTCACCATGGGGATGTGGGAGCTGCGCTGGCAGCGCCGTCTGGTGGAGCTCGGCAACAAGCTCAACAACCAAGCGTTCCAGACCCTGCGCGGGCTGCCCAAACTGCGGGTCGCCGCGGCCGAGAGCTTCGCGTACGGGGCCTGGGCGCGGGAGTTCGCCCGCAGCCGCGAGCTGCAGAAGCGGGCGGGCCGGATCAAGAACCTGACGACGGTCCTCAACGCCGTCTATCTGCCGCTGTGTTCACTCGTCATGTTCGTGCTGCTCGCGGGACCGGCCCGCGGGTCCCTGTCGGCCAGCGCGTTCCTGACCTTCAACACCGCGGTGACGATGCTGCTGACCGCGGTCACCCAGCTCACCGGGGCGTTCATCTCGGCGGCCGCCGTGCTGCCCATGTTCGAGCAGATCAAGCCGGTGCTCGACGAGGCGCCCGAGGTGCGCGGCGCCAGCACCCAGCCCGGCGAGCTGTCCGGCGAGATCGAAGCCAAGGGCCTGTCCTTCCGCTACACCGACGACGGTCCGCTGGTCCTGGACGAGGTGTCCCTGAAGGTGCGGCCCGGCGAGTTCGTGGCGGTCGTCGGGCCCAGCGGCTGCGGCAAGTCGACCCTGCTGAGGCTGCTGATCGGCTTCGACACCCCGGTCACGGGCAGCGTGCTCTACGACGGCCAGGATCTGGCGGCCCTCGACCGGGCGGCCGTGCGCCGCCAGTGCGGGGTCGTGCTGCAGAACGCCCAGCCGCTCAGCGGGTCGATCCTGGACTGCATCTGCGGAGCGGAGGTGTTCACGCAGGAGGAGGCGTGGGAGGCCGCGGCGATGGCGGGCCTCGCCGAGGACATCAAGCGGATGCCGATGGGGCTGCACACCATGATCTCCGGCGGCGGTGCCATCTCGGGCGGCCAGCGCCAGCGCCTCATGATCGCCCAGGCGCTGGTCCGGCGGCCGCGCGTGCTGTTCTTCGACGAGGCCACCAGCGCCCTCGACAACGAGACCCAGCGCATCGTGATCGAGA
Source organism: Streptomyces sp. NPDC050485 (assembly GCF_044458185.1). Taxonomy (NCBI): domain Bacteria; kingdom Bacillati; phylum Actinomycetota; class Actinomycetes; order Kitasatosporales; family Streptomycetaceae; genus Streptomyces; species Streptomyces sp. NPDC050485. The sequence goes on from NZ_JBITHR010000006.1 coordinate 214,593, forward strand.
GCACCCGGGCGCTGCGCGCCACCCGCGTGGTGATCGCCCACCGGCTCTCCACGGTCCTGGACGCCGACCGGGTGATCGTCATGTCGGAGGGCCGCATCGTCCAGCAGGGCCCGCCCGCCGAGCTCCTCGCCGACCCGTCCGGCCGCCTCCACGAGCTGGTGCGCAGACAGCTGGCCTGAACGGTCCGGGGCCGGGGCGGCGGCCGCCGTCAGCGCGCCGAATTCGTGCCGTACGACCACCGTCGCCGGGGCCGTCGCGGTGGCATGGTGGAGGGTGAGCACCACTGCACCGGTCCTGGAGCACGCCATGATCAAGAGGAATGCACCGCACGTCCTGCGGCCTCCCCTCCACGCCGCGCGGGCTCGTGCCCGCTCGGGCCGCACCGGCACGGGTACGGAGTGACGGCCGTGCACAGCCGCTTCGCACCCGACCGGCAGCTGACCGCCCGCATGCTGCTCACGGTGTTCCTGCTCGGACTGCTGTACGTGGCGTTCATCGCCGCGCTCCTGGTCCTGCTCAAGTCGACCGTCGTGGTCGTCGTGGTGGCTGCGGCCGTGCTGCTCTCGCAGTACTGGTTCTCCGACCGGATCGCCCTGTACGCGATGCACGGCCGCGTGGTGACCCGCGAGCAACAGCCCCAGCTGCACGGCATCGTCGACCGCCTGTGCGCCACCGCCGACATGCCGAGGCCCCAGGTCGCCGTCTCCGACATCGATCTGCCCAACGCGTTCGCGACCGGGCGCAACGCCGATCACGCCGTGCTCTGCGTCACCACCGGACTGCTGCGCCGGCTGGAGCCCGACGAGCTGGAGGGGGTGCTCGCCCACGAGCTCTCGCACGTCGCGCACCGCGACGTCGCGGTGATCACGGTGGCCTCGTTCCTGGGCGTCATCGCGGGGCTCATCGTCCGCTTCGCGTTCTACTCCCAGCTGTACGGCGGGCGCGGCCGGCGCGACCAGAACACCGTCGTCGTGCTGCTGGCCGTCATGGCGGTGTCCGCGCTTGTGTACTCGCTCAGCTTCCTGCTGATCCGGGCGCTGTCCCGCTACCGGGAGCTGGCCGCCGACCGGGCCGGGGCCATGCTCACCGGGCACCCCTCCGCCCTCGCCTCGGCGCTGACCAAACTGGACGGCGACATCGCCCGGATCCCCAGCAAGGACCTGCGGACCGCCAGCGCGTTCAACGCCTTCTACTTCGTGCCCGCCCTCGGCGAGGGAAGCCGTCTGGGGCAGCTCTTCGCCACCCACCCGAGCCTCGAACAGCGCTTGGACCGGCTGGCGAAGATCTCCGCCGAGCTGGGACGTCCCGCCTGACCACGGCCCCCAATCAAGGACGGAGCACATGGGATTCCTGGACATCCTGCTCGGGCGCACCAAGCCCGCCCCGCCCGACCTCGACCGGCTGTTCGGCCTGCCGTCGGCGGCAATCACCGTGCAGGCGGCCGCCGGGTTCACGCCGACCGGGCAGGGCTCGGTGTGCTTCACCACGGTGGAGGGCACCGCCTTCGCCCAGATCCGCCAGGACGTGACGGACCTGCTGAACGCGGACACCGAACGGGTCGGCGCTTCGGTGGAGTTCAGCCGCGACGAGTACGGGTACTCGTGGCTGCTCTCGCGCCGGGAGCCCGACGACCTGGCCGCTCTCGTCGGCGATCTGCACGCCGTGAACACCGCCCTGGAAGGATCCGGCTTCGGCCCCCAACTCCTGTGCTCCCTGGTCGGGTTCGGCAACCCGGAGGGGCAGCGGTTCGCCCTGGTGTACCTCTACAAGCGGGGCACCTTCTACCCCTTCGCGCCGCTGCCGGGCGAGAAGCGGGACAACGCGCTCGAACTGCGCGTCCGGGCGGTCGTCGCGGACGACCTGCACATCGAGGGGGACTTGTCCCGCTGGTTCCCGGTATGGGGCGCGCCCGGCCTGTAAAGCGTCACCCCGGCATCCACCGCAACGGAGTTTCCTTCGCCCCTTGTTGAACATCCACCTCCCCTGCCCCGTACTGAAGGTCGTCCCTGTCGCGCCCCCTCACTCCGAAAGGGACGCACATGCCTTCTGCGAGCAAGCGCGGCGCGGCGCGCTGGGCCGTCGCCCTGGCGGCCGCGACCCTGGCGGCGGGCTCCGTCGCGGCGGGCGCGGTCGCGGCGCCGGAGCCCCGGTATCCGCAGGAGGCGGCGCTCGTGCTCCGGCCGCCCGGCCAGGGCCCCGTGCCGTCCGTGACGGCCGCGGACGACTGCGCGAGAGGCGGCGTGGACGTCACGGCGAGCAACGGGGGCGACGCGCCGTTCGGATTCGCCCTGGCGGGCGTCTCGGTGACGGTCGGGCCGGGCCGCTCCAGGACCGTCACCGTGCCGGTCGCCGAGCACCAGAGCTACCGCTTCACCGTCGTGGGGCCCGGCGGATTCCGCCAGGACGTGACGGGCGTACTGACCTGTGCGAGCCCCTCCCCATCGCCCGCGACCGGCGCAGACCGGGCGGCCGGCGCGCGGCCCGTACCCGTGACGCCCCGCGGCTCCCCCACGGATCCGGGCGGGCGCCGACTGGCGATCGCGGGGATCACCGACCTCGGCTCACTGGCCACGGGGGCGTTCCTGGTGCTGCTCGGCGCGATGCTCTTCGTCATCCGCCGACTCCGCATCCCCTAGGCCGTGGGCACGACACACTTCAGGAGGCACTTCCTTGCTGCGCCGCATCGTCTTCTCCAGCACCGGTCTGGTCCTGCTCGCCCTGATCGCGACGGTGGCCGCCCTGTCCTACCCGGTCTGGTCCTACGCCGATCGCTCGGGCACCGGACTCGCCAATCTCAACTCCGGTACGGTGCCGACCCGTTGGGGCCCGCTGTCGGCGGCCGACCGCGACTTCATCACCCGGGTCAGACTCGCCGGGCTGTGGGAGCTGCCCGCGGGACAGCAGGCGATGGAACGCGCCCCCACCGAGGCCGTCAAGACGGCGGGCGAGCATCTCGTCCAGGGCCACACGTTCCTCGACGCCCGGGTGCGGGAGGTCGCGGCCCAGCTCGGCATGGAGCTGCCGAGCCAGCCCAACGCGCTGCAACAGGGCTGGCTGCGCACGCTGACGGCCGACACGGGCACGGCGTACGAGCGCGACTTCGCCAACTTCCTTCGCTCGGCGCACGGCCAGGTGTTCGCCCTGATCGCGCAGATCCGGGCGAACACCCGTAATTCCGTGGTCCGTTCGCTGGCCGACGACACGAACACGACCGTCCTCGACCACATGAAGATCCTGGAGGCGACCGGCTTCGTCGACTTCGACGGTCTTGCCCGGGGCGCCGCGGCCTCCGCGACCGCGAGCCCTACCGGCCCGCCCCCGCCTGCTCCGGGGGCAACTCCCCCATCGGCGGCTCCCGTTCAGCCGGGCGGCTCCTACCAGCCGTAGCGGGGAAGGGACCGCAGGGGGTCAGAAGTTGGCCTGGGCCCGGACATCGGCCCGGCCGACGGATTCCAGACCGTACATCGTGCAGTACAGGTGGCGGATGTACTCGATGTCGGGGTCGTGCGTGCGGGCCTCCTGCGCGGGATACAGCACTGTCAGCTCGTACGAGATCTCGCGGTTGATGCTCCCCGACTTGTCGCGCCACTGGCCGCGGCCCTGCTGGAGGGTCAGCCCGGCCGGGAAGCGGGGGGTGATCACGTCGGCGACGAACTTCATGAACTCCTCGTCCGTGATGGGTGGTTGGCCGCCGTGGCGGCCGGTGCCGAAGTAGAGGTGGGTGGCCAGATAGGGGCTGCCGTGGCCGGTGGCGGTATCCGGTGCCGCCGCCGACGGGGCTGCTGACGTGCCGTAGGCGACGTCCGTCACCGGCCCTCCGGTGGCGAAGAGGAGCACGACCGCCACGAGGGCGGCGGCCGCGGGCGTCGACACGCGTATGTGGAGCATGTTGTCCCTGTCTGTTGACTTCCGGTGGGGGTGGTTCCTAGCGGGAGGGGCGGTCCTGGCCACTGGGGTGCGTGGTCAGGCACTCCCGCAGGAAGGCTGCGGCCGCCCGCAGGTTCGCCGGTGCGTCGGCACGGCCGAGCAGCTGGGCGGCGGTGCTCGCGAGGGTCTCGGTGGTCCGTACGGAGCCGATGCCCCCGGCGCGCGGGGCGAGGCCGGCGATGAGGTCCTCCGCCTCGCTCCAGGCCCCGGCCCCGGTGAGGGCCGAGAGGAGTTCCGCGGTGAACAGGTGCCGGTAGGAGGGGCCGGGGGCGGTCACGGCCTCGTACAGGAGCGGAATGGCCCGGTCCCAGTCGCGCAGTCTGGCCAGCACCCAGCCCTGGTGGCCGGTCAGTTCGGTCTGGTCGATCCACCAGGACCAGGGCGGGTCGTGGCGCGAGGCGCCGTCCAGGAACCGGCTCCGGGCGCGGTCGATGAGGTCGGCGGCCTCGCGGCCGCCGCCCAGCAGGGCGGTGGCGTGTGCGCGGCGGACCAGCACGAGGCTGCCGACGAGCGTGGGCAGCGGGCGCGGCCCGGCCACCCGGGCGACCGTGTCCAGGGCGGCCCCGGGGTGACCGGTGTGGGTGTGGAGCATGCTGTGGTTCAGCAGCACCAGGCGGGCGATGCCGCGGTCGCCGCAGCGTTCGGCGAGGGAGAGCGCTCGGCTGTTCATGCGGTGGGCCGCGTGGTGCAGCCCGGCGTCGAAGAGGATCCAGCCGATCACTTCGCAGAGTTCGGCGAGGGCCGCGAGCAGGTCGCGGTCCGCGCCGGGGGGACCGGCCGGACCGGCGAGCAGTTCGGGGATGCGCCGCAGCGTGTCGTGCACGGCGGGCACCGCGGCCCGCGCACCGTGCCCGGCGTCGAGGGACACGAGGTGGTCAACTGCGCGCAGCGCCAAGGGAGTCAGCGGGCCGCGGTCGTCGCCGCGCACCGCGGTGCGCGGCGGGGTCGTCTTCGTCATGACGGGATGCGGTCGGCCGTGTGCACCGCCCGGCCCTGGGTGAGCGCGGTGAAGGACGACGCGACCCGGGTCAGCCATTCCACCTCGTCGCGGAAGTCCTCGTACGGCGGTCGCGCGGGAATGTCGGACGCGTCGGCCTGCTCGGCCCGCTCCTCGGCGGGACGGTCGAGGACGGCCCGCACCTGGAGCGCTTCGCCCAGCGGCGAGGTGGGGTCCTCGGGGAGGTCCAGGGAGCGGGCCACCCGGGAGAAGTCGGCGAGGGAGAGCGAGGTGCGGAGCATGAGCTGTCCGTCCCGTATCTCGATGACCCTCCGGTAGAGGCTGTAGTGCGGATCGCGCGGCGGGACGAGGTCGCGCGCCCAGGACCGGGGCGGGTCGAGCGCGATGTCCGGCGACGCCTGGTACAGCGCCCACCACAGGGGGCGCAGCCGGCGGTAGCAGCGGTAGCTGCGCAGCCAGCCCAGGGCGCGGGTGATGTGGATTCCCCAGGACGGGATGGTCCAGCCGGTGATCTGGAGGAGCGCTCCGATGCTGCCGCACGACCACTGGATGGGGTCGAGGGCCGAACCGTCGAAGTGCAGCCGGGTGCCGGCGATCTGGATGCTGCGGGTGACGCAGTAGACCATGATCAGACTCGCGCCGACGGTCACGGTGCGCATACCGACTTTCAGCCATTGCCGGTTGGCCATCTTGGTGAAGCGCAGGGACAGCCGGACGGTCTCGAACTGCCCCACCCCGCAGATCACGAGGTAGAAGGACATGTACAGCGCGTACCGGCCGTCCTGAATGCTGAGCAGGATGGTCGAGGTGGCCGTCTTCGAGCTCGCGACCGGGGTGACGGCGATCGACGCCACCACCAGGACGCACAGAGCGGCGCCGAAGAACATCACCCGGCGCCGGGCCCTGCGACGGGCCTCCTCGGGCGGGGACGACCAGTGGACGAGGACGACCTGCTGAGCGGCGGTGAGCACGACGACGGCGACCTGGACGATCAGCGAGGTGACGTTGGGCCGGCCGAACAGGTCGGAGATGTGCACCCGGAGCACGTCCAGGTCGACCAGGAAGCTGATCCCGGAGCAGAGGAAGTAGACGCACAGCGCCCACAGGGCCACGTCGTGCTTTCTGCGCAGCAGATCGGGGAGCCGGTAGCCGAAGGCGGCGAGACCGCCGAGCGCGCAGGTCCAGGAGAGGACGCCGTTGACGGTATTCATGCCTGGTCCGGGTTGCCGACGCCGTTCTCGATACGAGCGACGATCTCCGCGGCCTCGTCCGGGACTCCCCAGGCGGGTTCCAACCACCTTTTGGTGGCCCGGGCCAGGATCAGCGAGGCCATCGTCTCGGCCTCCTGCTCCTCGTCGTCGCTGTAGCGGGAACGCATCAACATGCCCTGTACGACGGCCGGTTCGACATTCGTGAACAACTGACTCGTATCACTGCGGTCGAATTCAACGGAACCCCGGTGCGCGAAGGCGATATGGGCCAGTTCATGGGCAATGATGTGTTCTTTGTGCGACGGCGATGCGGCCTTCTCGTAAGCGATGATGTCGAATTCATCGAGTTTCAGCCACAGACCGAAGAGATGCCGTTCCGGGAAGGGCATCGGAATCAGATGAATCGGGCGCTGGTTCTGGGTGCTGAGATAGCGGTGGAGTTCGTCGATACCGCATCCGTGCTCCATGCCCCAGTCCGCGAGCAGCGCCTCACAGGTCTGGCGGACCTTTTTGAGACGGCGCCTGAGCCGACGGTCCTCCGGCGACGGTAACGCAGAGCCAGACACCTTCATCCTTAGCCTTCCACGCCTTCCACGTTGGAGCAGCAGGCCGTTGCAATGCCGATTCAACTGTCCCCGGGATTCGGTCTCCCGGCCCCCGGGCGGACAACGCGGCCATGATGCCACACCCTCAACTCGCCGACGATTGAAGCGAGTTTCTCCCGGATCAGCCGAGGAAACTCAGCCGGACCTGCCGATTCGGATTGTCCCGGTTCGTATCCACCAGGCATACCGACTGCCAGGTACCCAGCGCCAGTTGGCCCCCGATGACGGGCAACGTCGCGTGGGGTGGCACGATCGCGGGCAGGACGTGGTCCCGCCCGTGCCCCGGACTGCCGTGGCGGTGCTGCCAGCGGTCGTCGGCGGGGAGCAGGGTGTGCAGCGCGGCAAGGAGGTCGTCGTCGCTGCCGGCCCCGGTCTCGATGAGGGCCACTCCCATAGTTGCGTGTGGCGCGAAAACGTTCAGCAGTCCGTCACGACCTGAGGCAACCTCCGCCAGGAAGGCAACACAGTCTGCCGTCAGGTCGAAGACGTTCTCGGCCGCTCCCGTGGTGACCTGGAGGGCCCGGGTCTCGAATCCATGGCTCATGCGCCCATGGTTGCCGACTGGGGCAGCTTCACCAACCACATACACAGATGCCCCCGGCCGCAAGGGCGTCAAGGACGCCGTGGACGAACCGGTGGCCGCCGGGTTCGTCGTAGCGCTCCGGGAACGGGAACACGCCCCGGGTCTGGAGTCCGATGGCGAACATGGGGAGCCGGTCCGCTTGGCGGCGGGCGCGCCGAGCAGCGGCGAGGCCGCCCGGCCGCCGCGCCCGGCGGGGCTCCGCTTCTGGTGGGCGGCGGTCGCCGAACCGGTCGGCGGCGGCGCGGGAAGATCCCCGCGCTGCCCATGGTTGGTAGAACCGTGAACGACTTCGCGGTACGAGATGTGGACGTGGTGGTCATAGGCGCCGGGCAGGCGGGTCTGTCCGGCGCCTACCACCTGCGCCGGGCGGGACTGGTCCCGGACCGCGACTTCGTGGTGCTCGACCACGCACCGCGACCGGGCGGCGCCTGGCAGTTCCGCTGGCCGTCACTCACGTACGGCAAGGTGCACGGGATGTATGCGCTGCCCGGTATGGAACTGACCGGCGCGGCGGCCGACCGCCCGTCCTCGGAGGTCATCGGCGCGTACTTCACCGCGTACGAGGACGCCTTCGGCCTGCGGGTGCACCGCCCCGTCGACGTACGCGGCGTGCGGGAGGGCGAGAGCGGGCGGCTGCTGGTCGAGACCTCGCAGGGCGGCTATGCCACGCGCGCGCTGATCAACGCCACCGGCACCTGGGACCGGCCGTTCTGGCCGCGCTATCCGGGCCAGGAGACGTTCCGGGGGCGACAGTTGCACACGGCGGACTATCCGGGGCCGGACGCGTTCGCGGGGCTGCGGGTCGTCGTGGTCGGCGGCGGGGCCTCGGGCACCCAGCATCTGATGGAGATCGCCGAGGTCGCGGCGGAGACGACGTGGGTGACGCGGCGGCCGCCGGTGTTCCGGGAAGGGCCCTTCGACCAGGAGGCCGGCCGTGCGGCCGTGGCGATGGTCGAGGAGCGGGTGCGGCTCGGGCTGCCGCCCAGGAGCGTGGTCTCGGTGACGGGGCTGCCGCTGAACGATGCCGTCCGGGCCGCGCGGGCGAAGGGCGTCCTGGACCGGCTGCCGATGTTCGACCGGATCACCCCACAGGGGGTGGCCTGGGACGACGGCCGGACGGTCGAGGCCGATGCCATCGTCTGGGCGACCGGTTTCCGGCCGGTCGTCGACCACCTCGCTCCGCTGCGGCTGCGCGAGCCGGGCGGCGGCATCCGCCTTGAGGGAACCAGGGCGGTCAGGGACGAGCGCGTCCACCTGGTCGGCTACGGCCCGTCGGCCTCGACCATCGGCGCCAACCGGGCCGGACGGGCCGCGGTGCGGGACATCAAGCGCCTGCTGGAACGCGAGCCCGCGGTGGCGTGAGCACGGGGGTCGGCTCGGGAGGGACGGGCAGGGTCCCGGGGTGTGATCGGCGGGGTCAGCCGGAGTGTGAGAAGCGGGATCGGCTCGGAGGGACAGACGGGGCCAGGCGGGGTGCGACCGGCGGGGTCAGCCGGAGTTGGGCTGGGCACGGTCAGCCGGGGCGGGTCCAACCGGGGGCGGACGGGCAGGGTTCAGCCGACGGGGAGGAACGGGGGCGGCCGGAGTGGCGCGTGCACGGTCAGGCGGGGCTTCCGGGCTTCCGCTGGTTCTTGTTGAACTCCCGTACGTTCAGCTGCTGTTGGTCGTAGCTGTCGGTGAAGCGGGTGTCTCCGGGCGCCACGGTCACGAAGTACAGCCAGTTGCCCGGTGTCGGGTTGATCGCGGCGTCGACAGCCTGCTGCCCCGGGCTGCCGATGGGGGTGGGCGGCAACCCCTTGTGCTGATACGTGTTGTAGGGGCTGTCGGTCTTGGTATCGCTGGTCGTGGTGATGAGCGTCGAGCGGTTGAGCGCGTAGTTCAGCGTCGAGTCCATCTGCAAGGGCATACCGCGGGCGAGTCGGTTGTGGATGACACGCGAGACCTTGCCCATGTCGGCTGCGGAGTCGGCCTCGGCCTGCACGATCCCGGCGATGACGACCGTCTGATAGACCGTCAGACCGGCGCGTTGAGCACCCGCCGCGATCCGGTCCTGACCGAAGTGCTTGGTGGCGGTGTCCACCATGTACCGGAGCAGACCACCCGGGGTCGCATCGTCCTTGACCGGGTATGTCGCCGGGAACAAGTAGCCCTCGGGGTTGCCCTTCGCGTCCGGCGGCAGCCTGAGGTCCGCCGTCGCGGCGGCCTGCTTGGTGGTGCCGGGCGGCAGATCGAGGCGCTTGTCGACGGCCGCGTACACCCGGCTCGCCCGCCACCCCTCCGGGACGACGAGGGTCCTGGTCGGAGCGCCGGTCTCCCGCAGCACCAGCACGAGCACCACGCCCGCCACGACCAGCAGCAGCGCGAGGAGCAGCAGGGTCAGCCGGCCACGGCGGGTCAGCCGGGACCGCCGGCGGTACGGGGACTCACTCATGGCGGCACGCTACCCCGACATATTAGATAAATCGGATATTCGACAGCCTCCGACACGAGTCAGGGTCGACCGAGGGGAACATGCGAACAGGGGATCGATTGTTCGCCGGAACGCGTGATCGTCACGGCGTTCGTTGCTCAACTCCCGTGTGCCGAAGGATGCTTGAGGTGCGCAAGCGACAGGCTGCAGACCGGCGTCGCCGTGTCCGGACCCGGGGCGGCGGCGTCGGCCCTGCCCTCATGAGGGGGCCGTCGGCAGCCCTGCCCGCGCCCGTCATGAGGGGGCGGGGGCCAGCTCGGCATCCCTGCGGACCAGGGCCGCGTATCTGCCGTCCCGGTCGAGGAGTTCCTCATGGGTGCCGCGCTCGGCTATCAGGCCCTGGTCGAGGACGACGATCTGGTCCGCGTCGCGCACCGTGGAGAGGCGGTGGGCGATGGTGATGGTGGTGCGGCCCTCGGAGAGTGCGTCGATGGCCCGCTGCACCGCGTGTTCCGTACGGGTGTCGAGCGCGCTGGTGGCCTCGTCGAGGATGAGCACGGGCGGGTCGCGCAGGATCGTCCGGGCGATGGCCAGGCGCTGCTTCTCGCCGCCGGAGAACCGGTAGCCGCGCTCACCGACCAGGGTGTCGTACCCGTCGGGCAGCGAGGCGATGTGGTGGTGGATCTGGGCGGCGCGGGCGGCCGCTTCCAGCTCCTCGTCGGTGGCTTCCGGCTTGGCGAAGCGGAGGTTCTCGGCGACCGAGGCGTGGAAGAGGTACGTCTCCTGGGAGACCACGCCGACCGAGCGGGCCAGGGTGTCGAAGTCCAGGTCGCGCACGTCCACGCCGTCGAGCGTGACGCGCCCGCCGGTGACGTCGTACAGCCGGGGCACCAGATAGCTGAGCGTGGACTTCCCGGAGCCGGTGGGGCCGACGACGGCGAGGCTGCCGCCGGCCGGGACGGCCAGGTCGATGCCGGACAGGGTGGGCTGCTGCTGCTTCTCGTCGTACCGGAAGTCGACGCCCTCGAAGCGGACCGCGCCGCTCGCCTTGGTCAGGCGGACCGGCTCGGCGGGTTCGGTGATGTCGACCGGCAGGTCGAGGTATTCGAAGATCCGCTGGAACAGGGCGAGCGAGGTCTGCATCTCGACGCCGGTGGACAGCAGGCTCACGGCGGGCCGGAACAGGCCCTGCTGGAGCGATACGAAGGCGACGAGGGTGCCGATGGAGACCGAGGGGCCGCCCGCCTGGAGGGCTATGCCTGCCGCCCAGTAGATGACCGCGGGCATGGCGGCCATGACGATGCCGATGGTGGACATCCGCCAGCGTCCGGCCATGTTGGAGCGCACTTCGAGGTCGACCAGGCGCTCGGACTCGGCGGCGAAGGACTTGGTCAGCGAGTCGGCGCGGCCCATGGTGCGGCCGAGCAGGATGCCGCTGACCGACAGCGATTCGGTGACCTCGGCGGCCATCGCGGCCATCTGCTTCTGGCGCTGGGTGGTGATCTTCTTGCGTTCGCGGCCGACCCGGCGGCTGATCCATACGAACACCGGCAGCAGGAGCAGGGAGACGATGGTCAGGCGCCAGTCGAGCGCGAGCATCGCGACGACCGAGGCGACGACGGCCGTGAGGTTGGAGACCAGCGAGGTCGCGGTGGAGGTGACGGTCGCCTGCATGCCGCCGATGTCGTTGGCGATGCGGGACTGGACCTCGCCGGTGCGGGTCCTGGTGAAGAAGGCGAGCGGCATCCGCTGGAGCTGGGCGTAGACCGCGGTGCGCAGGTCGTGCATGACGCGCTGGCCGACGGTGGTGCTGATCAGCGTCTGGAGCACGCCGAAGACGCTGGTGACGACCGCGGTGGCGATCATGCCGAGGGCCAGCAGGCTCAGCAGGCCGGTGCGGCCGTGCGGGATGGCCACGTCGAGGATCTCGCGAAGCAGGAACGGCGTGGCGACCGAGACGAGCGAGGACGCGGCGACGAGCAGCCCGACGAGGGCGAGCCTGCCCCGGTAGGGACGGAAGAGGCCGAGGATGCGGCGGACCTGGGCCGGCTCTTGCGGCTCGGCGCCGCGGGGCGGTGGGGTCCAGGTGGAGTGCGTGGAGTGATCGGGGCGCATGGGCTCCTTCGACAGGGTGTGCGGGCCGCCCGCCGGGAGCGGGAGGACGACGATTTCGGGAGCATAGCTCACTGTTACCTATACTCACAATGTACGGGGTCCTGTTATTGTTCCCGGTATGCAGCCTCACCTTTCCCGGGCCCCCGACGCCGACGGTCTGCTGGCCGAGCAGTTGCTGCGGCTGACCCGCCGACTGCACCGGATCCAGAAGCAGTACCTGGAGCCGGTCGGCATCACGCCCGCGCAGTCCCGGCTGCTGCGCACGCTCGCCCACTGCCCGGAGCCGCCGCGGATGGCCGATCTGGCCGCCCGCCTCGAAGTCGTTCCGCGCGCGGTGACCACCCTGGTCGACGCGCTGGAGGAGACCGGCGACGTCCGCCGGGTGCCGGATCCGGCCAGTCGCCGGGTGATCCGGATCGAGCTCACCGACGCGGGCCGCGCCACGCTGCGTTCGCTGCGCACCGCGCGCCGGGGCGCCGCGGAGGAGATCCTGGCTCCACTGACCGCCGACCAGCGCGAGGTGCTCGGCGGGCTGCTGAACGCGCTGGTGGACGGATCCCCAAAGCGCCGCTGCTGAGGCGGCGGCCCGGGAGGCGTACGAGCGGGCCGCCGCCGAGGTGATGGCCGGGCTCGAACTCCAGGCCCGGCACGGTTTCGACGCGGCCGTCGTCGGTCATGCCGCGCACGGAAATCTGCACTTCCTGCTCGCCTTCGACGCGGCGGAGCCGTAACTCCTCCTCCGGCCGAAGCCGGGGGCTTCACGAGCAAGTCATCGACCCGGACGGGGTGTTGGCGCCGCGGATCGTGCTCGACCGCGACCCGGGCGCGCATCTGCGGGGGCTGAAGACCATGCCCGGGGTGGAGCCGGTCGCCGACCCCTGCATCGAGTGCGGTTTCCGCGAACCGACCCGCCCCAGCCGGGACTTGACCACCACACCGCGCCAGCGGACCGTGCTGCGGCGGGAGATGATGCGCCAGCCGGAGTGCTCCCCGGTCGAGGCCGGGCTGCTCGACTCGTACGGCTATGACGCCGTCGACACTTGGCTCCGCCCGCGGAACCGTTTCGGCCCCCGCCGTGCCGTGGGGGGCTCTGCTGTCCGGGCCCCGACACGAGCACTCGTACGCCCGATGAAACACGGCCGGGCATCCATCGGCCGGTATCAAGAGTCCAATTGGCGCCCTTGCGCACCACTCGTCTCGCCCTCCAAGGTCCTTACCGAGGTTCGGTAAAGGTCGCGCAAACGTCAGCCCATGGATTTCCAGTCGATCACCTGGAGGCTCGATGAACGACGCAGCACCGGAGCACCCCGAGGTGGGCCGCCGCTCGGTACTGCGGACCGCGGGGGCCGCGAGCGCCGGGCTCGGGCTCGGCGCGTTCGCCGCCAAGCCCGCGGCAGCGGAGGAGACTCCGGTCCCAGCCCCGCCGCACGAGGCGCGGGAGTCGCAGCGCCAGGGCTGCACCATGATCGGCGTGCCCTTCGAGCGGCGCTCGACGGTACGGGTCGCGCTGATCGGCCTCGGCAATCGTGGCGGCAGCATGATCGACCTGTATCTGGCGGTGCCCGGGGTCCGGGTGGTGGCGTTGTGCGATCCGGTGAAGGCGAAGACCGAGCGGGCCGCCGCCAAGGTGACGGCGGCCGGCCGGCCCGCGCCGGCCGTCTACGTCCACGGCGACCACGACTACGAGCAGCTCCTCAAGCGCGGCGACCTCGACTTCGTGCATGTGGCGACGCCCTGGGACTCCCACTTCGAGATCGCCAGGTCGGCGCTCCTGAACGGCGTCCACGTCGGCGTGGAGTGCCCGATCGCGCTCCAGCTCGACCAGTTGTGGGAGCTGGTGAACCTGTCCGAGCGGACCCGCAGGCACTGCATGCAGCTGGAGAACTGCTGCTACGGCCGCAACGAGATGCGGGTGCTGCGCATGGCGCACGCGGGCAAGTTCGGCGATCTGCTGCACGGCGCGGGCGCGTACAACCACGATCTGCGTGGCCTCATGTTCGACCCGGCGTACTACGAGGGCGCCTGGCGCAGGCTCTGGCACACCCGGCTGCGCGGCGATCTCTACCCCAACCACGGCTTCGGTCCGGTCGCCAACTACATGGACCTCAACCGGGGCGACCGCGCGGTGAGCATCGTCAGCGTCGGCTCGCCGTCGCTCGGACTCGCGCGGTACCGGGCCGCCAACATGCCTGCGGGTGACCCGAGTTGGAAGGAGACGTACATCGAGAGCGATCGCACGATCAGTCTCGTACAGACCGCGAAGGGGCGGGTGATCCGCCTGGAACACGATGTGTCGACGCCGCATCCGTACAGCCGGATCAACAGCCTCGGCGGCACCAAGGGGCTCTTCGAGGACTACCCGGAGCGGATCTACCTGGAGCCGGACCACAAGAACGACGAGTGGGGCGATTTCGCGCGGTACGCCGAGTGGGACCACTGGCTGTGGAAGGAGCACGCCACTCCGCCGGGCGGGCACGGCGGGATGGACTACATGCTGGTGTTCCGGCTCATGCAGTGCCTGCGCCTGGGTCTGGTCCCCGACTTCGACGTGTACGACGCGGCGACCTGGACCTCGCCGGTCCCGCTGAGCAACCTGTCGATCAAGGCGAACGGCGCGCCGCAGCAGATCCCCGACTTCACGCGCGGGGAGTGGCAGAAGGCCCGCCCCGGAATGGACTCCGAGCGGCCCGCCGAGGCGTGACGCCCCGGGGCCGGACCCTCTGCGGTCCGGCCCCGGGCGCGGTCACAGGAAGTGGCCGCTGGCCAGATACGGCGCCGGGACCTTCATCCCGCGGACCGCGAGGTAGCCCTCCTGGCCGATGTCGAGCCGGGCCGCGAGGCCCACGTCCACCGCCCACTCGTTGGCGCTCGTGATGCAGTTGACGAGGGTGTCGCCGCGCGCGGAGGCGAGCGCCTCCCACAGCAACTTCTGCGCGGTCTCGGGGTGCGCGGCAGCCAGCAGCACCCCGCGCCCCTGGTCGTCCACGTACACATATCCGGACTTGCCGTTGTCGCGGCACACCACCAGGCGCAGGGTGTCCAGCAGGTAGCCGTGGTCGGGTCCGTGGCCCGCGCCGCGGAGGTCCTGGTCGAGCCGGTCCATCCAGTCGACGTCGTCGGCCCCTCCCTCGCGCAGTCCGGTGACGGCGGGGAGCGTGGCTCTGTCGACGGTGCCGACCATGCGCATCTGCGGGTGCAGCGAGAAGCCCGCGAGCCGGTAGCGGCGGGTGGCGCCGGGGTGCACGGAGGAGGAGAACAGTCCCGGGCGGCCCTCCGCGTGGGCCAGGACCGCGTCCATCAGCCGCTTGCCAATGCCCGTCCCCTGGCGGTCGGGCAGTACGCCGTAGGTGGCCAGGTACCAGAGCGGACCGCGGTTCTGCGAGATCGCGAAGCCGATGACCCGGTCCCCGTCCGCCGCGACCCAGCAGCCCGCGGGGTCCACGCCCAGGAAGTACCGCATCCGGTCGATCCATTGCTTCGAGGCGCCCGCCGAGCGCGGTTCCGGCTCCGGCTCACTGACCCTTCTGCTCCGCCGGTCCGCGTCGAGGAACGTGACCTGCGAGGCGCGCTCGGCCCGGTGAAGGTCCCCCTCCCGCATCAACCGCACCCGCACAGAAGCCATGCCAGAAGCGTAGCCACGCAGCCGGTGGCGCGGCATCCGGTTTTCGGGTGCCCCCGGCAGGGGGCACCCGAGGGGTCACGTCAGCAGCGTCGGGTGTCCTCCGTCAAGGTTCCCTGGGCTGTCTTCAGGCTGCGGTCCCAGCAGCGGTCCGAGGTGTACAGGCGGTAGCGCTCGGCGGAGGTGCCGACCGCGTGGCGCTGGTCGCGCGGCACGTTCATGGTCCAGGAGGCGTCGCCCTGGTAGGTGTCGTCGAGGTGCGACCAGGTGGTGAGGTGATCGCCGCGCAGGGTGCGGGCGTCCCCTCGGTCACCGAGGGTGATGGCGGTGCGCAGCCTGTTGTCCGCGCCGATGGTCGTGGTGCCGTCCATCGTGTACGTGCGGTCGTCTCGGGCAGTCACCGCGGGGCCCCGGCCGTCCGTCGTGACGGTCTGGTCGTCGTGCCAACTCCCCTTCAGGGAATCGGTGTTCTCCCCTTCGGTCCAGCGGTGGACCGAGTCGCCGGTCACGGAGCGGGCCACCGTCGTCGTGACACGGCCGTGCGAGGTGTTCAGGTATCCGGCCGTGGTGAGGCGGTGGCCGCTCTTCGCGTCGAGCCGCAGTTCCGGCGAACCCGGCTTGTACGTGGTCGAGTTGACCGGCGCGGTCTCGTCGTGGCGGGTCAGCGCGCCGGAGACGACCTGGCTCGCCCTGTCCTGCCAGATGAGCAGGTTCGTCGGCGTCGACCAGCCCGCCTGCCCGGCGGGGACCCCGGCGACGGACACCTCGACCTGGTGCGGCCTGCCGTCGTTGAGCTGCGCGGCGTACGGCGTCAGGTCGTATTCGACCGGCTTCACGTCGAAGGCGCGGGGTGCCGGTATGACGTACCAGAGGAAGGGGTTCGACCAGCCGCCGGTCCATACGGTCGGGAACGGGGCCGCTATTCCGGCGAGTTGGCCGTCGACCTTGATCTGCACCTCGCGGTTCGGCCCGGCCGGTGCCTTGCAGGAGTATGCGGCGGGGTCGGGCACCGCGAGGTACCAGAACTCCTCGCAGCCGCCACCGGAGCCGGTGGCGTACACCTCGGCGACGATGCGATCGGAGTTCCGCGGCGTGGTCACCTGGGTGCCGCTGAGCGGGAGCACCTTGTCGGGGACGGCGGCCGGCCGGGTGCGGCCTTCGGCGGCGTAGAACGTGAGCGTCACCTTGACGTCGATCACACCGGTGTACGTGCCGTCCACGACGTTGCCGATGAGCATCTCGACGGGCTGCGCGGAGCGGAAGGTGTCGGTGTAGCGCGTGACGTCCTTCTCGACGTGCCACGCGATGCCGTTCACGGAGGGCTCGGGCGTCGAGGTGCGCAGCACTTCCGTCCCGCCGACGTGGAGGTAGCCGAGGCGGTCGTACTGGCGCCCCTTGACCTTGCCGTCGAGGCGCAGCACCACCTTGCTCCAGCGGTCGCCGCAGCCCTGCGGAGGTGCGTAACTCCCCTTGTACGGCGTGAAATCGCGGAACTGGGCCTCGGCGAGGGTGACTTGGCAGGACTTGGTGTGCGGTGTCGCCACCGGCGGCGCCGCGGTGAGCGGGTCGTGCCAGTCGGTGCCGAACTCGGTGGGCGGTGTGTCGGCGGCCGCGGCCGGACCCGCGCCGAGCACCAGTCCGGCGGCCAGGGTGAGGCCGCCGAGCATGGACATGATCCTTCGTCGTCTCATGGGACAGGAGTGAAGCGTGAGCGGCGCCGGGGCGCCAGACCCCGGGTGCCTGCCGTGGCTCGTTGTGGGCCCCGACGCCGGAAAACCAATTGCTTTCGGCACGTCCGGAAGGCGAACCTTGCAGCCCTTGAACCACTCGAACCGAGGATTTCTGGAACGCCATGCAGATTCGTGATCTTCCCTACTCGGATCCAGGCGAACCGGATGTCCGTTCAGGCCCCCGGTTCCTGTACTGGCTGGGCCGCAACCAGCTCGCCGGTCAGCTCAAGTCCCTCGCCTGGGGGCTGCTCCACCAGTGCGGCATCGCCGGACTGCCGCTCACCGTCGGCCTCGCCGTGCAGGCGGCCGTCGACCGCTCGGGCACCCGGCTCGCCCTCGCGGGCGCGCTGAACGTGCTGCTCGGTGTGGCCATCGCGCTCGGCGACACCATGCTGCACCGCACCGCGGTCACGTAGTGGACGGTTTTACAACCGGGCGAGGCTCACACTACAACCTCCTGACCTGCGGGTTCCAGCCCCCAACTCTCACACTCCAACTTCTGGGGCGTGAACTAACCCCCGGCGCGGGGGACACCGGGGGCTAGCTGGTCGCGGGGCTACTCGCCAACCTCCCCACGGTTCACTGCACTGACGAACGACGCCCAAGCCTCCGGGCGGATCACCAGTGCAGGCCCCTTCGGATCCTTGCTGTCACGGACCGGCACGCCCCCGGCGTACCCGTCGATGACCTCGACGCAGCTCCCTGCCTGGGAGCCGCTGTACGAGGACTTCCGCCAGCCACTCAGAGTGGACGCGTCCTCGATGTGGTGCTCAGCCATGTTTCCTGTATTCCTCCGCTACCGCCCTCAAGAGGGCGAGTGACTGTTGAAGCGGTAGTGCCTCGCTCAATGCAAGATCGTAGGCCCCTTGGATCTCCTCGACCATGGCAGGGCTGTCGTGAATCTTGCCCGTGCGGATGCCCTCCGCGTACGCGATGGGCGGCTGATCCTCGAACCACATCAGCGTGGTCATGCCGTCAAGAAGCGGATGCGGGGCCGTTCCGAACTCCAGCACATTGACCCTGATGCGCCCCGATTCGGCAAGCCTGATGATGTGCTCAAGCTGGTCAGCCATGACCGCGTGTCCCCCCAGGGGACGGCGAATGACCGCCTCATCTAACAGAGCCCATACTGCCGGGGTTACAGGGTCCTCAAGCAACTCGGAACGCTTGAGCCGTGTTACGACGGCCTTGTGTCGCTCTCCTTCACTCTCCCGTGGGTACCCGGCATCAATGACCACCGTCGCATACGCCTCGGTCTGTAGGAAGCCGGGGACATATGACAGGCCGAACTCTCGAATCATGACGGCCTGCTGTTCGAACTCCTGAGCCTTCTCGAACCAGTCGGCAACGCCACCGGTCACCTGGTTCGGACGGAAGGTGGTCAGCACGTCACCAGTACCAAGAGCCTGGTCAAGGCGCTTCGCGTCCGCTTCGGACGGGTACCGTCGTCCCGTTTCGATGGCAGTGATGAGCGAGCGAGACATGACCGCCGCGTCGGCCAACTCCTGTTGGCTCCAGCCCTTCGCCTCGCGCTGCTCCTTCAACCACTCGCCGTAAGTCGTGGCCAAAGCCTCACGCCCCCTTGATACATGGCCGGTGTGTCAACTCCCCTACTGGCGGAGCCTACCCATCCCGTCGGAGCCTGTGACTCAGAACGCGGAGACAGCAACCGTCCCCGATCCGAGTCCACCGTAGGAAGTGAGCCCCCTCTCATGTCCTCCCCCTTGACGGCCTCCCGAAGCCGGCCGGAGTTGGCCACGCAAGCACTCAGCCAGGACGCCGGGGCAGCGTTCAAGACCTTGCAGGCCGCGATGACGAACGCGGGCTTCGACACCAGCAGCCTGCACCGCGACTCCATCCGCCACCACGACGGGACGGAGGAGGAGGTCATCCGCTACGCGTGGGTGATCCCCTCGGCGTTCCGCGCCGCGAAGGTCTTCCAGGCAGCGAGGCGGAGCCAGTGATCTCTCAGCAGGGGGGTGTCGCCATCCGGGAGCCGGCCACCAGTGCCGGAAAGGCCCTCCATGCAGCCGAGGTCTTTCAGGAGCTGAAAGCGGCGTTCCGCGCCCTAGGGATCACGCCTCAGTCCATGTCCATGGACTACGAGTCCGAGGACGAGAACGGTGAACCCCCAGTCATCTTCGGCTGGGGCACACAGAGGCAGGCCGAGACCTTTGTGGAGTCGGTCAAGCAACTCAGGAAGGCGGCGGGGTTGGGATGATCTACAACGAAGGCGAAGTCGTCATGGACGCCGCCCGACTGCTGGTGGGCCAGATCAGCGCGATCGAGGGCACGGAGATCACCCTCACACGCCCCGGAGGCTTGGAGTGGGTCCAGGAGGAGAAGTTGTGTCGGCCGGCCAGTCCCGAAGAGAAGGCGGGTCTGACGCCGCTCGGCGCGATGCACCTCATCAGCAAGTCGCAAAGGCGATGACGTTCCTGACCGCGTTTGCCGTGGGCGTCTTATTCGCTGCCATGTACCTGCGGGTGCAGGCATGAGGCGGTGGCGCATCACCGCTGACGGACAGCTCGTCGGAGCCCTCCTCGCGGTGGCAGCAATCGGAGGGTGCCTCGGTCTCGTCGCCGCCCTGTGGTTCGGCAGGTAGAGGCCACGCAATCCCTCCCCCAGACTCCCCGCCCGCGATCGACCCCTACGCCTGCGGGCGGGGTGCACCACCCTCCGGGCTGCCGCTGTAACCCGGCAGCCCGGAGGACGACAGGATCAGTCAACGAGAAGTGGAGTTGTTCATGGACAGCAACGCCCCCGCCGCCACCAAGGCGGCTCAGTCCCCTTCCAGTGGGCTCGTCAAGGCCCGTCGCAACATCAAGGCGGCCCGTGAGCGCGGCGTGGCCGCGTCCGATGGCGGCTCGACCGGCCGCACTGACGGCAACGACTAGTCCGGAGGAAACACCTTGTCGCCGTTGAATCTGGCGGCACACCTGGGCCAGGACGAGTTCCTGGCCCAGGTGCTCCACCGCCAATTCCTTCATGTTCCGGGGGCAATTGAGGACCCGGCTTCCCTCATTTCCTGGGAAGACCTGAACAACATCATCGCGTCGCAGCGGTTGGAGCCGCCGCGCCTGCGACTGTCGATGGACGGAGAGATGCTGCCGCAGTACCGGTACGCGTCTCCGGTCACCACACGCCGCCACACCGTGTACCACCGGCTGATGCCGACCGAGCTGCACGCCCGCCTTCGGGAGGGGGCCTCGCTCGTCATCGACGCGATCGATGAAATTCACCCGTCGATCGGAGCGGCTTCTGCGGAACTGGAGGGGTGGCTCCGAACCGGCGTCCAAACGAACCTCTATGCGTCGTGGACAGCCCGAGAGGGGTTCGGAACCCACTGGGACGATCACGACGTTGTGGTTGTCCAGATCGACGGCGCGAAGCGCTGGCGTCTGTTCGGCCAGACACGTGTTGCTCCCATGTATAAGGACACCGAGGAGCCCGAGGACCCGCCGAAGGAGCCCGTAGCGGAACTGGTGCTGCGGCCCGGCGACATCCTCTATCTGCCTCGCGGTACCTGGCACGCGGTCTCCGCTTCGGAGGGCGAGCACTCCCTTCATCTCACCTTCGGGATTCAGACCATGAGCGGGGCACAGCTCGTTTCGTGGCTGGCGGACGATCTTCGAGGAGAGGAACTACTTCGCCTCGATCTCCCGGTTCACGCTTCCGATGAGGACCGGCGTGACTATCTCGGCAAGGTGCGAGATTTGATCTCGGCCGCGCTGGACGACCCGTCCGTGATCTCTCGGTACGTGGCCTCTCGGGACGACTCTGACCTTCAGCGTCTCCGCCCCAGCCTCCCGTATATCAACGGGGTGCCGGCCGATGGCGACTTGATGGTGAAGCTGACCACGGGGCGAGCCACGTTAACCGACGTGGACGACGGGGTGATTTTCCATGCGAGCGACAATGAGTGGGAGTTGGCCAAGGAAGCAGGCCCTCTTCTCTCCTACCTGATCAAGTCGTTCCCCTACCCCGTGACGCTGTACGAGCTGGGGGGCGCGTCTGGGCTGCCCGTCGAAACCGTGGCCGACCTCATGTCGGAACTGGTGGACGGCCAGGCGCTCACAGTCGAGAGGCGGTCTCGGTGATGGCGGCCAGCCTTGGTCTAGGGACGTACCGCATCAACCCCAAGACGATGGCACTCTCGGTGGCGTTGGCGAACATGGACGCCGACACGGCGTGGGTCGATACGGCTCCGAACTACCTGGGGGGCCTTGCCCAGGAACTTCTTGCGCCCTCTCTCTTCCGCTTCCCCAAGGTCGCGGTCTCCTCGAAGGTCGGTTTCCTCAGCACAGACGCGGCGATTGCCGCCGTGCACGAGGGCATTCTGACTGCCGAAGAGGCCGACGCCGAGCACTGCCTGAACCCCCGGTATGTGGAGTGGCAGGGCCGCCGCAACTGCGCCGAGCTCGGGAAGAAGCAGCTCGACGTGATGTTCGTCCACAATCCGGAACAGGCGAAAGGTGACCTGTACGAACTCCTCAAGGACACATTCGGGGCGATGGAGTCCCTGGTGTCCGAGGGGGCGATCGAGTCGTACGGTGTGGCCACCTGGGACGGATTCCAGTCGGGGCGGATGCAGGTCAAGGAGCTGGACAAGGTGGCGGCTGAGGCGGCCGGCACCCGGAAGCATCACCTCAAGGCGATTCAGCTCCCCGTGTCACTGGTCATGTCCGACGCCTTCGAGCAGGCTCTTGAAGGGAAGGGACCGATTTCGGAGGCCGCGGAGTTGGGGTGGCAGGTACTCGCCTCGGCACCGCTGTTCGGAGGGGAGCTTCCTGAGCTGGCGCACAAGGACCTGACTGCTCTCATCGCTCCAGCCCTCACGATCCCTGCTGCCTGCATTCTCGCTGTGGCCTCATGCCCTGGGGTGACGCGAGTTCTCCTCTCGGCCTCCACGCCGTCACACTGGTTGGAGGCTTACGAGGCAACCATCAAGCCCACGATCCCGGCTCCTGCTTTGCGGAAGGTGTTCGATGTACTCTCCTCCGACTGATCCCCAGGAGGAACAGGCGGTTCGTCAGGCGTTCGACGCCTGCTGCGACACGCTCGGGCTCGGTCGCGGCGGCGAACCGGTGTGGGGCTTCCAGGGGCGGACGCTCAGCGGGGCCGTGAACCATCCCGAGCACGGTATGTGCTGGCTGCGCGTCGTGCACGCCCCGATGGAGAAAGCGCAGGGGAAGCACTGGGAGGGCAACGCCTTCGCGGCTCGGTTCGACGGCCGCGTTCAGAAGCCGAGGCTCTACGAGACCATCGAGTTCCTTCGGGACAGCCGAGCCTTCCAGGGGGAGCTTGGCGCGTTCATCGCGGAGCCAATGTGCTCGAAGGAACCGGTTCTCCGTGAGGGCCTGGAGCTGCCGGATTCGTGGTGGGCCTCGCTCCGTGCCGATCTCGCCACGGTGGCCAGCACCAAGACTTCGCGCCAGGCCGTACGGCAGGAATGGGTGGATCGCTGCGTTCCTGAGTTCCTGGGAATCGAACCTCCCCAGATCACTGAGTGGGAGACGGCTCACGGGGATCTCCACCCGGCGAACCTGACTCTGGGGACGCCGTATCTACTCGACTGGGAAGGCTTCGGGCTAGCGCCTGTCGGATACGACCCGGCGATGCTCCTGGCCTACTGCGGTCTCGTGCCGACCATGGCGGAACGCGTCCGCCATGAGTTCCCCATCCTGGACGACCCTGCTGGGCGCACTGCTCGGATCGTGGTGGCCACGGAACTGTTGCAGTCGGTGTCTCGCGGGGACCACCCCGAGCTGGAGCCGTCGCTCCGCGCTCTGGCTCTGGGCCCGGAGTAACGTCACAGTCGAATGCGGAGAAGGCCCCCTCCGAGGAGGGGGCCTTCCGTTTTGATCGCTACTACTTGTCCGCGTGCTGCTCGATCCACTTCTTCAGCGGTTCGCCGGACAGCTTCTTCTCGTACGCCTCGTTGATCCAGCCCTTGATTCGGCCCTGGGTGCTCACGGGGACGTTGTTCTTGATGGCCCAGGCGCGGACCTCGGCGGTGGGCGGGCCATCCGCAGCGGCGGCACGACGACTCGTTGCGCGAGCGGTGACCGCAGGAGCCTCGTCGTAGACGATCTCGATGCCGTGCTCTTCCAGGGTCGCCATGAGCTTGTCGTAGGCGACCGTGAACGCCTTCTTCTCCTTGCGGATCTGGTCGATGATCTTCAGGTCAGCGACCTCACCCCGGTACTCGTCGTCGCCCACTGTGAGGCGAACTACCTGCACAACCTCAAGTTCATCAGACATGTTTCACTCCTACGACTCGTGACCCGTTGATGACGTGCCACACACCATCAACGGATCACGCTACATCACTGGAATCGGATGCGATCAATCGTTTCACGAACGAGGTATACCACCTCGCGAATCCCGGAGGATCGGATCAGCTTCGAGCAGTCCTTGCACGGGGATCTGGTGATGTAGATCGTCGCTTCCTGGCAGGCCGCCCAGTCTGCATAGAGGAGTGCATTGACCTCGGCATGTGTCTCAATACAGTCCTCGTATGAAGTGCCGGAGGGGGTTTCCGAGAGGCAACGCGGGCACTCTCCAGCACTGCACGACGGACCACCTGGGTACGATCCGTTGAATCCGGTAGAGCGGATTCTCCGGTCAGGGCCGACCACCACAGCTCCGACGTGGCAGCGGCAGCAATCACCTCGTGCAGCGACAGCGCGGGCGATATCGAGGAAGTACGTGTCCCAATCCGGTCGATCATCAAAGCCTCTCACTTGGTGGCCTTGAAGAACTCGACAAGATCGGTCTGACTCTTCACGCCCACCAGACTCCCTATCGCTTCTCCGTCGCGGTGAGCGACCAGGGCCGGCACCGAGGTAACCCCGTACTGGTATCGACGTCGATCGGTTCCGTCCATGACGTCGGATTCGTCAATGACGACATCGGCGACGATGGCTTCCTGAATGATCAAGGGCTTCATTCGCTTGCACGGGTGACAGGTGGGCGATGTGAACAGGGTGTAGTCGGTCATTCGTCCTCCGAATGGATCTCTGCTGCCCGGATCAGATCGGCCAGGGTTACGTCGTTGTCGGCACAGCAGATGCAGCCGCCTTCCGCGATCGGGTCGTCACGGCCGTCCTTGAAGAGGAGGACTCCGCCGTTCTCCTGACCCTCAACGGTGAAGATGCGCGGGTTCACTCGGCGACCCCGGTCGGCTGGTCGGGGTTGACCATGATGAGTTGCCAGAAGTCGGCTCCCATAGCTTCTGCGAGATCCTTCGGGACACCCCATTCCTTGGCTTCCTTGATGATCAGGCCGGTAAGTCGGGCGGTCTTGAGACCGAGTTCCGCCGCATTTTCAAGAACGCGAGAGGTCATCTCGTGCTGGATTGAATCCAACAGTTCATCGAAACCATCGATGCCCTGGTTGTCGTTCATGCTGCCTCCGTATGAATCGTGTCGCAGAGGTCGCAGTACTGACCTTCG
This sequence comes from Streptomyces sp. NPDC050485, assembly GCF_044458185.1. NCBI lineage: Bacteria > Bacillati > Actinomycetota > Actinomycetes > Kitasatosporales > Streptomycetaceae > Streptomyces > Streptomyces sp. NPDC050485. Next base: position 239,208 of record NZ_JBITHR010000006.1, read on the forward strand.
GCCATGTATCCGCATCCCCAGCTCTTTCCGTAGACCGACACGTCCGTGTCGATCAGGACGCCACTCATGGTTTCCTTCATGATCTGAGCGGCCTTGGTGGTGGCCTTAAGGGCGTGTTCGGTCGGGAACTGAAATATCAGCTCGTCATGCACTGGGAGGAGCATGAATGGGCCGTATCCGGCTTGATGGAGCCGAAGGATTGCCCGACCGGTCACATCTCTCGAAGCGCTTTGGACCGCGTAATTCAGGGCGGCGTATGGCCGCCGCCGATCCACGTACAGGCGGCGGCCTGTGTTGGTGACGATGTAGCCCTTACGACGGGCTTCCTTTTGCAGCTCCTCGGAGTACTGATGGACCCGTGGGAACGCTTCAAAGAAGCCGTCGATCGCCCGCTTGGCTATCTCCTCTGTGACGCCGGCCTGGGACATGAGGGCAGACCATCCGCCCCCGTAGACCGTCAAGAATCCGGCCATCTTCCCCGTCTTGCGATCGACCCCAGCGCGATCCGCGGTGATCTGATGAAGATCTGCTCCCTCCCGGAACGCCTTCTTCATCGCCTTATCGCCCGAGAGCGCGGCCAAAACGCGAAGCTCCTGGGCCTTGTAGTCCACAGCACAGACGGTCATGCCTTCATCCGCAATGAATCCGCGCCTTACGAGCGCATCCCCGGATGGGAATGTCTGTGCCGGGATGGCCCCGGAAATACTCATCCTTGCCGTGCGGGCTTGGATCGAGTTGATTGAGGCATGAAGCCTGTCGCCCGAGTCCCGGTTGTTCAACGCGTTGTCGAACCATGTGCTCTTGGCCTTGGCTGCCCTCTTGCCCTGATAGATGGCCTCGCAGAGGGGATCGTCTATGTGGGCCTTGAGGAGGTGGTCATCGACCTTCGGCTGTCCGGTGGGCGTTCGCTCCGTGATGGTGATCCCACGGGCGACGATCGCTTCCCCCACCTGCTTCGGGCTGTTGATGTTCTCCAGACCCAGGCGGGCGGCCACGTCCTTGAAGTGGGCCTCGGTGCCGGCCAGCTCGTGCGCGCGCTCCTGGACGTAGGGCACGTCGGCCTTGATGCCCTTCCGCACCATGTAGGCGCAGGTGGCGGCCAGTTCGTGCTCGTACGGGAGGAGCTTGCGGGCCGTGGCCGGAATCTGAGGCTTGAGCCGTTTGGCCAGGCGGTACGCGAGGATGGGGTCCATCCCTGCGTAGAGGTTGAAGCCCTCATGATCCAGGGGAATCACGGGCCATACCTCGGCCTTCTTGACTCGCAACTCCTTGGCGATGGCGGTCATGCTGCCCTTCACCTCATCGGCCACTTCTGCGGAGAGGTAGTGACGGGTGAGTTCTTCGAGCGAGTGACCTATGCCGCCGTCTTTCCGACCTCGGCTATCAGCGAGGTGGGCGATGATGCGGCTGTCGAGAAGGCGGGGGAAGACCGTTTCGGCCTTTACTCCCCATACCTTGTCCATGCAGAGGATGTCGTAGGTCCCGTTCTGCATGATGAGCTTCTTGACCCATCCAACGGCCTTGATGGCGTCCTCGCGGAACTGGCCACCCCTCTCGGTGGGGAGGACGTAACTCTCGTGCTCGTTGCCGAACTGGGCGAGTCGAATACGGAAACCGTCCTCCCACCAGGAGAGACCGTCGGTTTCGGTATCGAATCCGAGGACGTTGTGGTTGGCCTCGACAAAGCGGTGAAACTCCGGGAGATCAGATTCATCTTCTACGACGTTGATCCGTACGAGATCGCTCTTGATCTTGTAGTCGATGATCTTCACTTAGTATCTCCCATATCTCACACTCCAACTTCAGCCGCTCAGAAATTCGGCTCCACGCTCTGCTCGGTCTCCTTGGGCAGCACGTATCGACTGGTCACGTCGAATCGCTCACCGACCAGGAACACCCCTACGTCGAGATCCGCGCCGTGCCGGCTGAACAGGCCGCGCAGGATGTTCTTGACGTGCTTCTCGTCCTTAGCGAACCGGTATTCGGCTCCGCGGTTCCAGCCCCAGCGGGACGAGTAGATGATGAATTCGGGTAGCTCGGGCATGGTCAGAAGGTTCCTTCCAGGATCGAGGGGAATTCGGGCTCGTCGCTATCCGGGCCGATACGACGCTCAACGGTCATGTTGTTGTGGTCATAGACGTGCTGCGAACCCTCACACCAGTCAGCGAACATCAGGGGCTCACCCGCCCATGCTTGTTGAACATCTCCATGGCGATCGGGGCAATCGCCTGGGCGTGCTCCTCAACCTTCATGGCCCCTTGCTGGATCTCATAGAGGGGAAAGGTTGGGACCGTGGACTCCTCGTGGGCCCAGCGCAGAGACAGGAAGTTCATGGCGGACCGGAGATTCACGGTCCAGAAGAAGGAGGTGTAGAGGCTCAACGGCAGGACGTTGCGGGCGACTTCACGGGCTATGCCAGCGTCAAGCATCTCCGTGTATTCGTCCCAGGCCCACGTGGCGAGGCGCTTATGCGCGGCCTTCACTTGAACCTTCTGCTCGTACGCACCTTCCTCGAAGGCGTACTTGCCGGGCTGGCCGATCTGCCTCATGGGCCGGCCGCCGTGCGGTTCGTAGAACTCGGGCTCCAGGACCTTGTATCGCCCCGAGGTCTCGTTGAATGAACTAACCCTGTGCCGGAACCATTCGCGGGCCACAAAGATCGGACACTCGACCTTGAACTGAAGGACGACGCTCTCAAATGGGCTGCCGTGTCGGTCACGGGCCAGCATGTTGAGGAGGCCGCGGTCCTTTTCTGGGGTGCCGGCCGTGCCGGATGAGACGCGGGCGGCTCGTACGATGCTGTGATCTCCGCCCATGTGGTCAATCAGCTCGACGTCAATGTCGGAGCGGTAGCGGACCTCAGTCACAAGCGACCTCTTCACATTCGGGGGAGCATCCGTAGCAGGCGAGTTCTTCGCAGTCGTCGATGTCTACGGAGGTCAGGTCTTCCGAGGCGTAATCTGCGGCGCAGACGTAGCAGGGCTCTAGGCTTTCAGCCCAAAGGTCGTACTCAGTGGTGGGCACTGTTCTCCCTGGGGTGCGGGGGCCGGGTCGAATCCCGACCCCCGAATCTCACACTCCAACTTGAAGTGATGAATTTACTTACCGTTAAACCATTCGATGAAGTCGCAGCCGTCGTTCGAGCGCCAGTCGCGAACCTTCTCGGCGCACTTGAATGCACGGTAGGGCTTGCCGAACTTATTGGTGCCCCACTCGGTGTAGGTGGTGGGCTCGCCGCACTCGCACTCGGGACCAGGGCCAGGATCGTTGGACTTCTGGACCTTGCCACCGGAGAAGGTGTTCTTCTGAGTGCCGGCCTGAGCCTTGGCGGGTGCCTTGACACCCTTCTCGCTGGTGTTCAGCTCGGTATTGAACGCCTGGATCTTCGACGCCTTGCGGAGCATTGAGGCGATGGCCGGGCCCTCCTCTTCGAGGAGCTTATCCATTTCCTTCACGGTTGCCGATCGCAGAACACAGAGGTTGGCGTCATATCCGGTGCCACCCTTGAAGGAGAGGGTGACACCCTCCTGCGTGTGAGTTGTGGCGGTGGCGGGGGCAGTGGTCACAGGCAACTCCTTGACGTTTTCAGCGGCGGGGACTTCCGTGGGCTCGTCCCACGGGGAGGTGTTTCCGAAGGGGCTTTCGCTCATATTCCGATCCTCTCATATTCAGTCTCACACTCCAACTTACGGAGCTGTGAATAGGGTCACTAGATGGGGCAGGCTCCGGAGGCGCAAATCTCGTCATATCCGGTGTCGGTTGCGGCTTCACCAATAATTGCGACCTCATCGAGATAGCGTTCCTTGGTGATTCGCTGATAGGGGGCCTGGTCCCGGCTCAGCTCCGGGAAGATGGTGGTTCCCTTCAAGGCCGGCAGGAAGCTCTCCAGTACCTCATAGACATCCATGAGGGTGTATTCCTCGGGGATGACCGATGCCGTGTAGGACACTGCCTGGTCGGCCCAGAGGTCCTGATAGAGCTTCTGGACGGAAAGCATCTGCTCAAGGGTCAGCTCTCCTGCGTGCTCGAAGAACTCGGCGTTCTCGGGGTGCTCTGCGAGAAGCGGGTCAGCGGTCGGGATCTCGACCACGGTGGTGTTGGCGGCGTAGATGCACGGCTCTGTTCGGTAGCCCTTCTCCTCGTACTCCTTGATCTGTGCCGCCTCGGTCGGCTCGATGTTGGAGAACCTGATCCTGCGCAGGAAGTAGCCAGCGAAGGGGGCGTGGATGCCCTCGCCACTGGCAGATGCCAGCTTGCTCGTGGTGCCCGTGGGGGCGATCACGCGCTTCTTGACGGGTACGGGGATGCGCAGCTCGTTGGCGTACTCCACGGCGGCCTGGTCCACGACCTCTGCGAAGTGCTTGAGGTCGAACCGGACTTCGTGGTTGTAGGCGGCCCGGCTGTACTTGATGCCCTGCTTCACCAGGTAGTCAGCGAAGCCCAGATGCCCCAGGCCGATCCTGCGGTACTTCTGGATGGCGTCGTACGACTTAAGGTCAGCGACCTTGGCGAAGGTGGCCCGGATCAGGTAGCGAGTCCCGAGGCGGTGTGCCTCGGCTAGGGCGTCAAGATCAGGCTCCTCGTCCTCAACGAACGCTCCGAGGTTCACCGAGCCGAGATTGCACGGTTCCCAGGGAGTGAGCGTGGCCTCTCCGCATGGATTTGTGGTGAAGGTCCCATCGACTTCACCCACACTCGTCAGCGAGGAGTTCCAGAAGCCAGGCTCCCCAGATCCAAGTGCACCCTCGGCAAGACGCTTCATGACGCTCTGCGCACGGGGGTTCTTCTCGTTCAGAGCCTTGATGAAGGAGCTATCGATCTCCACCGAGATATTCGTAGTCCACATCGCGGTCTGATCGCTGCTCTTGCACTTCAAGAACTCCTCGATCAGCGAATCATCCCAGTGCATGATGCTCATTCGCGCGGACCTTCGGACACCGCCGGCCACGATCGCCATTGCGATCTGATGGTCAATGGCCATGGCGTCCATACCGGTCATCGGCCAACCAGCCGCCTCGGTGAGAATCTTGCCGACCTCGATCATCATTCGAGCGAACGGTTCCGGACCCGAAGCAGTCCCGCCAAAGGATCGGAGGGGAGTCCCCTTGCCCCGGACACGGCTCACGTCGTAGACGCGGTTCTCGTGTCGCGCGCCGGGATCGTGGGCGGTGTCGATGAGATCGCCCAGGGCGTCTGCCCAGCCCTCGCGCGAGTCCTCCACGGAGAAGGCCCCAGCCCACTCGTAGTCGTACTCGTCGCTGATGAGCCCGGCCTTGGCTAGATCCTCATAGTCAGGGTGCTGGGGGTCGCACACGATGTGCACGATCACCCGGTTCTCGATGGTAGGGAACCCGTGGAAGTAGCGACTGCTGTAGTTGCTGCCCACGCCACCGCCTTCAGCCAGGCGCAGGAGCGTGAACGTGAAGTGCTCCTGGGGCTTCTCCGCGATCCAGCCTGCGGCCCAGCAGTTGTTGAGCGCGAAGTCGTTCACGCCGGAACTCTTGAGGTGCCGGCCTGCGGGCAGGAATCGGAAGTTCTGGATGAGGTCGATCAGTCGCTCTCGCTCACCCACTTCGATGTAGCGTTCCGGAACCAGGGCCAGATTGCCTTCAACAACCCGGACGACCGTTTCGGGCCACGTTTCCATCTCCCCGTTGGGCTTCTTACGGGAGTAGGTACGTCGGTAGACGGATTCAGCGGTGTCAGTCTTGAACAAGTGCGTCTCCTTAGAGAGGGAGGATTGTGTTCTTGAATGCGTTTCCCAGCATTCGGTTGAGCGACGGAAGGTCTTGGCGGTCAAGGTTCACTTCGAATGATTCGTTCTTGGCGTGAATCCCGATATAGACGTTGGAGATCGTTCCGCTGTCGTAGACGACCTCGATCTGGATGTCTTCGCGGGTGTAGGTCTCTCGGGTCTCGATCATGCGACCTGGGCCTCTCGTCGGAGGTTGCGGTTCATTTCGTAGGAGAGGGCGACTACTGCTCGGGCAAGCGCGATCTGGTCTGCGTTGTTGTCCATGGAGAGCCCGTAGACGAATCGCTTCATGAGGAGCTTGCGATACCGCTCGTTAACCTTCTTGAGCCCGGCCTCGGCGTCCTGCCGGGCCACGAACAGGTTGTCGGTGACCTTGCAGGACGAGAGGTCGTCCTTCTTGCCGATCAGCTCTCCGAACTCCTCGTCGGTGTAGAGGAAGGTCCGCAGGGCTGCCTTGGCGTCGTCGGGGGTGTAGTAGTACTCCCCATCCATGAGGTCCCGGTAGTTGCGCTCCTTGGCCGCGTACCGCTGGCCGGCCTTCCAGAAAATCTTGCGAAGGAAGTCCTCGTCGGCGTAGTGCTCAGCGATGATGTGACGCTCGTTCAGAGCGTGCATCATGATCTCCTGCTTTACGTCATCGGCCTCTACGATCTGCCACCGTTCGGCAATGGCGTAGGCGATTCGCCCTGCCAGGTTCGCGAGGTAACCCCAGTCCATCTCGTCCTTGTTCACGCTGCCGCCCCCGGCGAGTATCGGTAGCCGCCGAACTCGAATTCGTTGGCCTGGTTCAGGTAGACCACCTCGGGCTTGAAGTGGCCGCTCTTGCTGTACTGGAGGACTCCAAATGCCTTCTGCCAGTCCCCAGGAGTGCCCTTGAGGTAGTCCGCGCAGGATTCGTCCATGATGTGTCCGACCTCGATTCCCCAGATGGTTTGGGGCTCGCCAATCCCTAGCGTGTGAGGGATTGCGGCGGCTCGGTGGGTGTGCCCCATCACTACGGATTTGGTGAAGCGCTTGGCGGCGTTCAGGGCAGTCATACCGGCGACTTGGGCGAGTCTGATTCGTCCGAGGTGGCCGTGAGTGGTGACGACGTTGGGGAACACCTCGTAGAAGTCCGGGAGCCGCTGTACGCCGTAGTCATCGAATCGGCACAGGTTCTCGATGTGGAAGAACTTGCTGTCGGCCAGGGCCGGCGCGTACTTCTCCAGGTACTGACGCGGCCTCAAGTCGTGGTTTCCCTCGTGGATTCCGAAGAATCCGTCGTGCACCTCTCGAACCGGGGCTATGAACTCAGCGGTGAAGTCCTCGGCTTCCTGCTCGACGTTCCCGGCGTATTCCTTCCGGGTGTCCTTTGTCCAGCGGGCCGGCCCTTCGAAGTCAAGCGCGTCTCCGATGTGGATGACCCCAGTGGGCTCGATGTCAGCGATGAAGTCCACGATCGCCTTCATGGCCACGGGATCATGCTTCGGGTTCTGTGAGTCCGGGCAGACGACTACGATCTGATCCTCGTTCACACGCCTACCATCGCTTTCAAATCGGCGTTTGCCATCTCTAGTTCCTGCTTTTCGATCTCTAGTTCCTCAATGCGCTTCCGGTAGAAGTTCCGCTCCAGCATTTCTGCTGTGTTCTCTTGCGCCGTGACGCATTGCAGATGGTCCGGCTTGATACAGGCACGGTTGCCACACTTGTGATGAACCACATCTCCTGGCCCCAGCTCTTGAACAAGGTGCCGATACACGAACCTGTGAGCCTTTTCGTTCCGGCCTTCATAGCGGACGGTTGCGTAACCACGGTCTCGGTGCAGTCCATGAGTGAGGCAATCACCCTCGGGTGAAGCTCTGTTCACGTACCATTCCGCCCGCTCCCGCCCAGTCGCCTTGTACGGGGCGCGGACTTCGATTGATCTCAGTCGCTCACCATGCCGATATTGCCGGTCATGTCCTTCACAGAAGATTCGAGAGCGCAGAGGCCGGTCACATCCCTCGAAATGACAACTGTCGTTCATGACCTCGTTGCCAATTCGATGGCCTTGTTCGCGTACCAGATCAGCTTCTTGAGGTCCTGAACCCCTCCGTCCTGGTGCTTGTGCTGGCACCGAAGGAGGTACTTAGTCATGTTTCCGAGGAGGTATCCACGGAAGGCTTCCTCGGTCAGCGAGTCCTCGATGATGTCGATGACCTCGAACCGCCCCTGTGTGTAGTGGCTTGGGCTGTTCACCGGGTCACCCTCACACTCCAACTTGCGGGCCTGACTGTTCACGCGATTCCGCACTTCTCTCGAAGGGCCGTAGGCCCGTTCTCGTTCACGAACCTGTTCACGTCGATCTTCTTGCCGAAGTGGATTGGCACGACGTTGGGCAGCCGCTCCGCCAGCTTCTCTACGAACTGCTCGCCGGGTCCGTCGCCGTCAGTGAAGGCGAAGACGGCCTCGAATCCGAGGAAGGCCGGGTCGAAGTGGTCGCGCCATGCGCTGACGCCGGGGACGCCCACGGTCGGGATGCTGGCCAGCTCGGCGCTAGCGGCGTCGAACTCGCCTTCGCTGAGTCCGACGTACGGGGATGCGGTGATGAGGGCCTGGGTGTTGTAGAGCATGGGCCTGGAGCCGGGGAGGCTCTGATACTTGCCGTGCCCTTCGTGCCGCTCGTCCTCGCGCCAGGACCCGTCCGGGTTCTTGACGCAGGTCTCGTTGATGCATCGGAAGCGGATGGTCGCTACCGCGTGATCTCCGGCCGCTGGCCGCAGGTACGGGATGGCGAGGCGGCCCAGGTGCTTTTCATGCCCCGTAGCGGGGGAAGCGACGTACCCCAGCCCGAGGCGTGTCGCCATGCTGTCCAAACCTCGGTGGTTGATGTACTCCGCGGCCGGGCTTCCCCGGAAGTCCAGGCTGTACCCCTGGGCTATCTCCACCAGCGAAGCGGCCTTGGGCGAACTCTTGAGCAGCGCGGTAGCCACAGTTTTCCTTCCTCATGACCAGGTCCCACGAGTCCTCGTGGATGTCGCAGGCAAAGCACGTCCACCGGTTCTTGCATGAACTAACTGACGCGCTTGGGTTGGATTCGACGTGCTCGGGACAGTGGATCTTCTGCCATCCGTCTTGAGGCTTCAGGTCCACCTCCGGGTAGTAGTGCCGGAACACGTCGGTGATATCCGGCTTCCCCATGTCACACTCCAACCTTGAGGGCTGCCTCAAGGCGGAGGTTGTTCTTGACCTCGACTTCGGTGCGGACCATGTCTGCGAGGGCAGCGATGGGCATGATCTGGCGCAGGGCCCCGCTGCGGCACTTGTAGATCACGGTGGCGGTCTCGTGCAGGCCGAGGGCGGTTTCTGCCTCCAGTAGGCGGAGGAGCCTGGTCAAGCCCGTCTTGCGAGTGAGGGTGACGTGGAGCTGGCCGCCGTCGTAGCTGATCACTTGATGCCGTCCTCTCGGTGGTACCGCTTGCCCAGCATTCGGATTGCTGGTGGGTCTTCTAGGTAGCTGGCCGCGTTGCGGAGGATGGTCGGACTGTCCCTCGCACCCTTGGCTATGAGCTGGTTGTTGCAGCGTCGGCAGAGGAGTCCACGGACCAGGCCCGTCTTGTGGCAGTGATCGACGCTGAGGCGCTGCTGTCGGGTCTGCCGGCACACTGCACACTTTCCGCCCTGCTTCTGGAGGAGTGTGGAGTATTCGCCCGGACCAAGTCCGTATGTCGCCTGGACTCTCGCCTCGTGGGAGCTGGCACTTCTGGACCTCTTTCGACAAGAGGCACACACCCTGCCACGAGTGGATGTGTAGAACTTCTCAGCTCGGTTCCGTTGGCACTTGGTGCACTTCCAGAACCCTTTCCTTGGAGGGCTCACGCTCCCTCGCCCTTCTTCCTCAAGACTCTCACACTCCAACTTGCTGACCAAATTGATGCGCCGTGATTCAGAACACTTCCTCTTGCACGTCAGTGATGTGGAGGTTTGATGTATTCACCTCGTAGGAGGAGTACGTCTCCCCGGAGGGGTCCGTGAACCCCTCACGGTTCTTCACTGGGGAGATATGCAGGGTCCTGCCGTCCATTCCATCCACCTCCGCATGAATGGTCAGCACAAGACTCGGGACGCGTCCGATCTTGCCCTTCACTCCAGAGAGAGGGATAGGCTTGTTCCCCGACGAGAACTCACCAACGACGTGATGCATCGCCATCACATGAGCATGGGTCTCTCGCGCCATCTCGTTGAAGTAGTCGCAGAGCCCTTCCAGTCCGAAGGTGTATTCCTCGGCAGTGCCGGCGCCACCCCCGTCCACGTTGGTGATGTTGTCGATCACCACCAGGTGAGGGAAGATCCCGAAGACTTCTCGATAGCACTCAAGGTGCGTCTCGATCTCCTTCGGATTCGGCCGGGCCGAGTAGTTGAAGCGGAGCCACCAGCGCTTCATGAGCGCATCGGAGTACTCCTCGAAGTTCTCACCTTCGGAGACGAGCTTCTTCTTGATCTCCTTGGCGCTGTCCCCTGTGATCATCGCCGTGGCCCGACTGAGCTGTGTCGCAGCAGTGCTGTCGGCCGAGAAGTACAAGGCGGGCACGTTGGAGGACACGGCCAGCCAGAGGGCCGCCAGGGACTTACCCGTGCCGCCTCCGGCGCAGACGACGGAGAAGTCTCCTCGCCTGAACTCCACATCGAGCTTGCGGAGCCCCTTGAAGGGGCTAGGGATCGGCTCCCCGGCCGCGCCCCGCATCCTGACGGACTGGTTGAGACTGAACAACTCTCACACTCCAACTTCATGTTCGAAAAAAAGAGCACGCGTAGGACACGTCACAGAAGCGGCACAGGAAGCCCGGACGGGCGGGGAAGTCGCCTTCCTTCACGCCCTGGTCCATGTCCACGATTCGCTGAGTGATCTCGTCCTGGTCAGCGTCGGCTAGCTTCACTGGCCGGGTGGGGCGGTGCTCCTTGGCCAGGTACCAGTCTCCGTTGGTGGTCTCCTGCTCGGGGTGGAGCTGATTGAGGGCCATCTCGTAGACCCACAACTGGAACTTCGATTTGGTGCTGCCGGTCTTGAGGTCACGAACACGGTTGGTGTCGTCCTTGTTCTTGAGGACCTGGTCGATGTACCCGCGGACTTTCACGCCGCCGAAGTCGGCCATGAAGTACATCTCGATCGCGGGCTTCTCTCCGTCCGGGTACCAGAGCACCGGGGCCTGGTCCTGCACGTACTCCACGTAGCGGCGAGTCTGCTCGGTGCCCTTGCGGAAGCGCTCCTCGATGTCGTCGGCACCATCGCCCTTGTTGGCCCGCATCCACAGGTCGGGGTCGTTGACCTCGCCCAGGTCGCGGTTGATGCCCTTGGTGTACTCGTCCTGGAAGACCTCTACGGCCTGCTCGGGCGTCATCTCCCGTCCGCCCAGCTCGTACTTCTCGGCGGCCGTATGGAAGGAGGTGCCGTGGGTGCTCCACGCGGCCGGCCTGGGCACCACACGCTTCACGCGCTTGAGGAATGCCTTGTAGGAACAGTCCTCGAACTCCGTGACCTGACTGACCGATCGGGGCATAGTCGCCCAGCGGTTGTAATTCTCCTCGTCACTCATACGTTCTCACCCCGGTAGACCTCGAACTGTACGAACTCCTCCGAGCCCTGCATGTGGGGGTGGGGCCGCATGAAGCACTCATGGAACACCACGGCACCTTCTTCCATCTTGAATCCCATCTCTTCCTCCAAGTCCTTCAGGCTTTCAAACTCTTCTTCCCCGGCCGTGTCACCTATCACCACATGGACATAAACCCCTTCACTCTTTCCTGGAACTACCGCAATGGACATGGCCTGCGTGACGATGCGTCGGACACACTTCGCCCCTGGCGTGGCCACCTTCAGAATCTCACTCGACAGGTCGTGAACCGTCAGCCCCTTGAAGGCTTCATACACGTCTTCAGCTCTTTCGGTCGCATCTCTCGTACCTGAAATGACCATACATGACCGAGACACGAAAGTCTCACACCCCAACCAGAGCGCTCCTTGCGACACTCCTGCCACCCCCTCACTCACTCGTCATGGCCGCACTCGCGCAAGCAGCATGGACACGACATACCCGCAGCTCAAGCCGGGCGTGTGCTGCGATCTTGACGGTTTGTTAATGCAGGTATAGCAGGGCGAGGGCGGCACTTTCTCACCGGTAAGTAGTTACCGGTAAATACTTACCGGTGAGCACCCACGTGTGACCTTTGTCCCATATCCGCGGAGATGCAACCGTACAACCAATAGTCCGCATGGTCTGTCTATGTAAGGTGCACGTAGAAGCAAAGTAGGAGCAAAGGGAAGGCATTGGGGTGAGTGGGGAACAAGTCCATCGGTACGGCATGTCCGATCTCGTGGCGGCGTCAGACCTGACGCGGTATCTGAAGTCGTGGCGTGCGGCTCGTGGACAGGAGTTGGGACTGAACGGGCCGCTGCCGCAGGCCAAGGTTCAGCAGGCAAGCGGAAAGAGCGACAAGTGGTATCGGATGTTCGAGGCCGGCCTGCCTGTGAAGTACAACGCTGAAATACTTCAGCGCATCGCGGACTGCCTCAACCTCGACCATGCAGAACGGATGACCCTCTTCCTGATGACCATGGGCGTCCCCTCACCCATCGGCGTCACCTCGAACCGAGAAGATCCCGAGCTGCTGCCCATCTCTTGGGTACTGGACCAGCAGGGCCCACGACCTGCCTACGTGTCCGACGAGGACTGGACAATCGTGGCGTTCAACAAGGCTATGGGGCAGTGGTTTCCGTGGGTCGCCGAACCTGACGCGAACCTCATGCGCTGGACACTGCTCCACCCCGACGCTCGCACCCAATTGGAGAGTTGGGAGTCTCACTGCCGGGTCTACCTCGGCATGATCCGCATGGAGATCGCTCGTCGCGGCACCGACACCGCCATCGCTCGAATCCTGCTCGCAGCGCTCGAAGATCCAATCATCTCCGGATTCTGGGAAGAGGAGACCACGGTCGTCAGCAACCGCGACGGACACCACTTCAGGGTCCAGATCCCGCGCTTCAAGGGGCTTCCCGTGGACGTGATCAGTCAGGTCTTCACCCCAGTCAAGTTTCCAGGTCTGCGTCTCGTGCTACTCACATGGCCCGAGGGCGTAGACGGCTTCAACGCACCCGCAGTCGACTAAGGAACACCTGTGCCGCACTTCACCTACTCGTGCCCTCTGCGATGGGCGGACATGGACGCGAACGGCCACATGAACAACGCCGTGTACTCCGTCTACTTGGAGGACACCCGCTTTCACATGTTCGCCGAACTCGTCCCGGAGGACCCGACGGAACGGCTGTCCTCGAACTTTGTCGTCTCAGAGCAGGCGCTCAAGTTCCGCAGCCCCTTGGTGTACCGCGAGGCCCCGGTAACCGTGCACGCCTGGGTTGAGGAAGTCCGCGGGGTGTCCTTCACTCTTCGCTGTGAGATCAAGGACGACGCCAATGTCTACGTTGAGGCTCGTACCGTCCTGGTCGGCTACGACTCCAACGCCGGCCGGCCGCGCCGCTTCTCCGAGCACGAGAAGGACGTCTTGACCTCCTACGCCGCGTGAGACACAAACGAGGCCCCTACGGTGACACCGTAGGGGCCTCGTCGTCTATCGAGAGTCTTGCGTGAGGCTATACATCATCGAGGGAGATGGCACGAAGCTGGTCCGCGTCGGTGGGAAGTGGCTGGTCGGCCGGCCACCGGATGATCCGAGCGCCGTCTTCCGGGGTGCGCGGCACGTAGGAGAAGCCGCGCGTCCTGTCGTAGTCGAGCACGACCTTTTCGCGGCGCAGCCTGGCTTCAAACCGTGCCGCATCCTGCTTGTTCGAGGCGGTGATCGTGTCGTCCCCCAGGCGCGTGCGGATGTAGGCGCGGAGTATCTTGCACGCGTAGGTGTTGTGGTGGCTGGTCTCCCCGGCCTGGGCCTTGCCCTTGGTGGTCTTCACATCCCAGGGGATCAGGACCTCATTGACGAGCTTCACTACATCTGTCCGGCGGTACCCACCGAAGACCAGGGCCTTGTTCACGGCCTGTCCAGTGGTGCCGTACCTCTGCCCAATCTCGTCGTCCGACAGCCCCTGCTGTGATAGACGGACCAGGGTGTTGAAGTCTGGTAGGCGCTTTTCCACCGGACCTTCCTCTCTCGCGAGTCGCTCGTGCGTGTCGGCCGCAACTGTAGCAGCGGTTTGACGTATAAGCCTGGGATCAGGTTGTGTCGCACCCCAACTTGAGGGGCATGTCACACTCCAACCTTACCACAGCGTGATCTACGCAACACTTTGGAGTGTGACCGACAGTCCGGCCACTGCCTTTCACCGACGCATAGAGTGAAGAGTTAAAGAGCTGAGAACTATCACTCTCCTTTAAAAGAGCTTAAGGTTCGATTCAAGAGCTACTTCCATGACCTCACTGAAAGGTCATGGAGATTGATTCCTTCCAGTTGATCTCCTGTTGATTGATTCCAGTAGAGGTCCAGGAAGGCAACGGCCCCGGAGCCAGATCAGAATCCTCCGGGGCCTTCATTCGACCGGCCAGAGCTGATCACTCATGTCCGGTGAAGGTGAGGTAGCTCCTCACCGGAGTTGCAGTGTTGGAGCGCACTCCCCCGGCGAGGGGGCAGAGCGAGGTTCGATTCCTTGCCAACTCACCATCCCGCTCGTGAAGCAGCGCATCACACACATCTCTCCGCATCGAGGCGGACAACCAGGGTGGACCGGACTTCGCGAGGAGCGGGATCACAACTTCACGGAGGAGGACCGATGCCCAGGGCGAAATCAATCTGTCTGGTGAGCGGGTGCACCTCCGTAACTTCCCTGAACGGACGCTGTGATTCACACAAGATCGTCCGCAAGGGCTGGGACAGGAAGTCCGCTCGGAACCTGTCCCGGCCGGGCGACTGGTCCTCGCGCAGGGTCAAGGTCCTCACCCGAGACCGCTTCACCTGCCAGAAGTGCGGGATCAAGGAAAACCTTCAGGTCGATCACGTCGTTCCGGTGAGCCGCGGTGGCTCCTGGGATCTCGACAACCTCTGGGTGCTGTGCGGCAGATGCCACGCGCTCAAGACCTACTACGAGGACCGCCGCCCTTGAGCGGCGGTTAGTTCATTCAGGAGTGATGATGCACGACTCCGATCCCTGGGACGCCTGGGCCGACGAGTACGACCAGGACCAGGCCCTCCTGCGTCAACTGCGGCCGACCAAGGCTGCCTTGAAGCGCCAGTGGCACCAGGAGGCCGTGACCGAGCTGGAGGAGCTTGGCGAGCTGTACGGGGTCGGTTCCTCCGTGATCCGGAGGTGGTGAGCGTGGCGACTCGACGCGGGCCCGCCCCGAACCCCAGCGCGGTACGACGCAACACCACACACGCCCTGGGCGAGAAGCCGTTGACCGGGAAGGCCGGGGCCGGCAGGGAACTACCGAAGGCCCTCGGGATCGAGACGAGTGCGGCCAAACGCTTCTGGAAGACGTGGAGTCGCGCTCCCCAGACCGAGGACTGGATGGAGACCGACTGGGCCGAGCTGGAGCTGACGACGAAGCTCGTGGATCTCTTCTACCAGGGCGACACCAAGTTGGCCGGTGAGATCCGTCAGCGGGTCGGCAAGTGGGGCGCGACCACTGAGGATCGCGCGAGGCTGCGAATGTCCTTTGACAAGCAGGTCGAAATGGAGTCCGCCAAGACTCCGAAGGCTGCTTCCGACACCGACATTGATGCGGAGCTGTTCAAGCTATTGAGCGAGGGTTAGAGGTGATGCCGGATGGCTCAAACGGGAAACCTTCCCACGGGTGTTCCGGCACCGAACGAAACCCTGGGATACCAGGTGATCAGGTGGGCCCAGAAGTACATCGTCCAGCCCGACGGCGAAGATGCTGGCGAGGCTTGGAAGTTCACTCCGGAGCAGTTGAAGTTCGTCCTCTGGTTCTATGCGATCAACCCGGACGGTACGTGGAAGTACTCGGCCGGCACCCTGCGCAGGGCGAAGGGCTGGGGCAAGACACCTCTGCTCGCCGCTCTGGCGATCGTTGAGTTCATCGGCCCCTGTCGGTTCTCTCACTTCGACAAGAAGGGGATGCCGGTAACGAAAAGGGCTCCGCTGCCTGTTGTGCAGCTCGGTGCTACCGCGCTCGACCAGACACAGCAGACACTCGACATGATCCGAGGAATGCTCTCGGAGTCTCCGGCCGAGAAGGAATACGGCCTGGAGATCTCGAAGTCCATGGTGCAGTTCAAGTCCGGGAAGCCGGGCTCGATCTCCCCGAAGGCGACGAGCGGTAGGACCAACGAGGGGAATCGCCCGACCTTTGTCTGGGCCCCGGTGGCTTAGTCTGCTGGGGCCCAGACGATGAAGTGATTTGTACTCATGGACGAGGTCCATCACTGGGTGGGCTCGAACGGTGGCCCGGACTTCTACCAGGTCCTGAAGCGCAATGTCGAGAAGACGACCAAGGCTGGTAGCCGGTGGGTCACCACCACCAACGCTTTCAACCCGAACGAAGACAGCGTTGCGCAGCAGATCTTCGAGTCCGACATGGTGGCGCAGGGCTACTGGCTCTACGACTGTCTTGAGGGCTCGATCGAGGTCGAGGAGATCCGCGACGAGGAGAAGGTTCGGGCCGCCCTCACCGAGGCGTACGGGGACGCCCACTGGGCCGACATTGACGGTCTGACAAGAACGATTCTCTACGACCGTACGACTCCTGATTCGACGTACTGTCGCTTCTTCTTCAACCAGGTCGCGGAGAGTTCCGACGGCTGGATGAACAAGGCCGAGTGGGACGCCTGCGAGGCGGACCCGGCTGACGATCCGATACGGGCCGGCGAGCAGATAGCCATCGGCTTTGATGGATCGGTCCGCGGAGACGGCACAGCTTTGGTGGGCATCCGCCTGCGTGACGCGAAGCTGTTCACCCTCGGCAAGTGGCTCCGCCCCGAACATGCACGGGATGACTGGGAAGTTGACGTGTTGAGTGTCGAGGCTGCGGTGAAGCGTGCCTTCGGAACGTACCGCGTTGAGTGGATGTACGCGGACCCACCCTGGTGGCAAGAGAACATCGGCCGTTGGGCGGTCGAATGGGGCGACGATTACGTATTTGAATTCTGGACGAACAAACCGACTCGAATGGTTCAGGCCGTGGAGAGGTTCCGTACGGCCGTGCTCGTTGGTGACCTCTCGCACTGCGGTGAGCCCGAGCTTACCCGCCATGTCCTTCAGGCGGTTGTGAAGGAAGTTCCTCAAGGCGATCTGATCACGAAGGACTCGCCGCGATCCAAACGAAAGATTGACCTCGCGGTGGCTGCCGTACTTGCACTTGAAGCACGCGCTGACGCGATTGCGGATGGACGTCTCCAGATCAAACGGAGGCGAGTAGTCGGTTTCTGAGCCCCGCCTGAAAGGGGCCCAGATGGCTACTGCCGCGCTCGACACTCCGGGCAACGAAGGCGTGATGTCGCCGCCTTCTACTCCTCAGATGTGGATGGATTACCTGTCCTCGAAGCTCGCTTCCCGATCTGGGAATTACAAGCGGTACGGCGAGTACTACGACGGCAAGCACCAACGGATGCTGTTCGCCCAATCCAAGTACCGGACGGAGTTCGCTCACATCTTTGAGCGTTGGAACGACAATTTCTGCGGCTTGATCATCGACTCGGTGAACGAGCGCATGTTCATCGACGGCTTCCGCCTCTCGCAGGAGCCGACCGAGGACAAGATCGCTCGGGAGATCTGGCAACGGAACCGACTCGACTCCGAGTCCAACTCCGCCCACCTGGACGCGATGATTCAGGGCGCGGCCTACGCCGTTGTCTGGGGTGACGACCAGGACGGCAAGGGGCCGAAGGCCGTCGTCTCCATCGAGTCGGCTGAACACGTCGCCATCCAGTACAAGCCCGGCTCCCGCCACGAGATCGAGGCCGCTGGCAAGTTCTACGTGGACGACTGGGGCCGCCAGTTCTGCACCCTGTGGTGGAAGGACAAGGTCTACACGGGTGACTGGAAGATCGGCGGCTACTCGATCGACCGGACCGAGCTGAACCCGCTCGGCCGACCTCCGGTGGTTCCGATCCAGAACCGCTCCCGACTCGTCGGTGAGCCCATGTCGGATCTGGCCACGGTCATCCCCCTCCAGGACGCGATCAACAAGACGGTCGCTGACTCCCTAGTCGCGTCGGAGTACGCGGCCTGGCCGCAGCGGTACGTCACAGGTCTGGAGATCCAGGAGGACGAGAACGGCAACCCAATCGAGCCGTTCAAGGTCGCGGTGGACAAGCTCCTCCAAGCCGAGGATCCCGCTGCCTCCTTCGGGCAGTTCGCCGCTGCTGACCTCAGCAACTATGTGGACCTGGTGGACATGCTGACCATGCACATGGCCAGCGTCGCCAGGGTCCCGTTCCATTACATGCTGAAGGGCGGCCAGCCTCCATCCGGTGACGCGATCACTTCTGCGGAAGCCGGCCTGGTCTCGAAGACCAGGGAACGGATGCTCCACTTCGGTGAGGCGTGGGAGGAAGTCATACGCCTGGCCATCGCCGTCGAGAACGGTGGCCAGCTCCAGGAGGAGTACGAGGCCGCGGAAGTCATCTGGCGTGACCCGGAGAACCGGACCGAGGCACAGCACATCGACGCCCTCTTGAAGCTCCAGCAGCTCAACGTTCCAAAGCAGCAGCTCTGGCAGGACGCGGGCTACACACCGTCTCAGATCGCTCGCTTCGACCAGCTGCTTGAGGAGGAGGCCAAGACCGAAATGGAACGGGCCGACAAGTACCAGACGCAGGCTCAGCAGCAAGAGCTTGAGCTTGCGAAGCAGGGTGCTGCCTCCAAGATGGCCGTGGACCAGGCCAACATCAAGGCCAAGTCCGCGAAGGATGCTCGGAAGCCCCCGCAGGGCAACTCGGGAAACGCGAACCGGCAGCGGTTCGAGAAATAGCAGTAACGTTTTGTCGAGGCTCCTGAAACGGGGGCTTTTTATTTTCCACCGAAGTTGGAGTGTGCGACTTCGGCTGATCCGAAATGGATGATCCACATGGACGAGATCAAGAACGACCAGACCACTGTCGAGCAGGGCCAGTCCCCGGAGGATCAGTCGCCCGAGGTGGCCGCCCTTCAGGCCGAGATCGACAAGTGGAAGGCAATGAGCCGAAAGAACGAGGAGCGTTTCAAGAGCGCTTCGCAAGAGCTAGACGGCTTCCGCCAGTCTCAGATGACAGACACGGAGAAGGCCATTGAGGCCGCTCGGGTGGAGGCGCGAAGCGCGGCCCTCTCCGAGGTTGGAACAAGGCTCGTCAATGCCGAGCTTCGTGCCGCTTCCTCTGCGGTCGGAGTGACCCTCCCTAGTGCTGAATTCCTGAATCTGGGCTCGTTCCTCGATGAGTCGGGTAATCCCGATTCCGTTCGTATCGAGGCGTTCGTCTCGTCCCTCCCTAAGTCGGGTTCTGGCGCTTCCTACGCCCAGAACATCGGCCTCGGTCGTCAAGGGAGCCCGGCCGCCGGCCAGCTCACTCGCGAAGACCTCTCCCGCATGTCTCCCAGGGAAATCAACGAGGCCCGCGCTGCGGGCAAGTGTGACGCACTTCTGCGAGGCGAAATCTGATCATTTCAGTGAGGTAATACATGGCTACTCCTAACTTCAACGCTGGCTTTACTAATCAGGCTGGCAACAACTCCGGCGCAGGTTCCCTTCAGTCGGATAAGACTCCGGGTCAGTTCATTCCGGAGCTGTGGACTGCACAGCTCCTCCAGGACCTTGAAGACAACCTCATCCTCGGTTCTGCTGAGATCACCAACCGGAACTACGAGGGAGAGTTCCGTCGCGAAGGCGACCGCATCCGTATCCCGCACTTCGTTGACACCGTGACCGACAAGGGTCTGGTCAAGGCTTACGGCGACATCGGCGAGAAGGACCACGCGGCCCTTGAGTACATCCCGATGACCGTGGGAAAGGGTTCGAGCTTCCACATCGAGATCGACGCCCTTCACCAGCTCCAGACCAAGGGCGGCATCGACCTCATGTCTGAGCTGGTTCGTCAGCGTGGCCGCCAGGCCGCTGTCTCCATCGACAAGATGCTGGCGCAGACCCTGATCGCTGCTGCGGTCGGCAAGGATGCCAACGGCGCCGAGACGATCCCCGCCGACCCCAAGTCGCTTCCCGACCTGCACGGCAAGATCGACACTGTCAGCTACGACAAGATCGGCGCCCGGGAGACCGAGTACATCGGCGCGTATGACTACGTGGTTGCGATGCTTGAGAACCTGGACCTGAAGAACGCGCCGGACTCCCGCTACCTGTTCATCTCCCCGCGCCTGCGGTCGTTGCTTCTGCGTGACCCGAAGTTCATCGACGCCTCCCACTGGGGCGGTGGCGCGGTTATGCCGTCCGGTGTGATTGGCTCCATCCTGGGCCTGCCGGTCCGCGTGTCCAACACGCTGGGTGCCGCGAAGCCGGACAAGGCCGCTCTCGTCAAGGGCCGTCGCCACGACGAGTTCAATTCCGTGGACATGTTCATGGGCTCGACCGCAGCCACCTCCCTCGTGATCCCGTTCGCGCAGATGGAGGCATACAAGCCTGAGAAGTCCTTCACGGACGCCATCAAGTCCCGCGTCATCTACGACGCCAAGGTGATCCGTCCCGAGCAGCTTCTCATCGCCACTGGCGTCGAGAAGGCCGTCAAGGACCACAACACCAAGGCGGACGAGGCCAACCGCAAGGTCATCACCAAGACGCAGCCGTAAGGGATTCTCTCTTTTGCCCCGAAGTTGGAGTGTGAGACATGTTCGTCACTGTTGATGACGTTGAGGTCCGCCTCGGGCGCAAGATCGAGGGTACTGAGAAGCCGAGGGTGGAGGCGTTCATTGAGGACGCCTCCGCCCTTGCGCAGGACTACTGCGGTTCCGGCTTCCGGGAGTCAGCCGGCATCAAGGCCGTGATCTGCGCCGAGGTCATTCGATGGCTCGCGGTCCAGCCGGGGATCGTCTCTGAGAAGGTCGGAGACATCCAGGTCGAGTTCGGCACGTCTGCCACCACTCAGTCCCTGTCCCCCGCCGCCAGGACCTCCTTGAAGAAGTACCGGAAGAAGCTCGCTTCCGTTCCGTTGGCGGTGGATCAGCCCAAGTGGGACGAGGTGATCGTCCCTGATGCCGACCCTATTCACTGATCCAGTACAGGTATGGCGGGCGGAAGTCATCGAGTCCGCGTACACCAAGAAACGCGACTGGACGAACAAGAAGCTCGTGTTCGAGGGGCTGGCGAACACCCAGCCTGACAGGGCTTTCGAGGTCCGCTCCCCCGAACGAGAAACGGCACAGGAACGCATTCTCATCTACCTGCCTCACGGCACCGACGTGGACTCCGCGGACCGCGTATTCTTCGGCGGCCACTGGTTCGAGGTGGACGGTAACCCCATGGAATGGACACATCGTTCGCTTCGCCATGTCCGCATTCGAGCTTGGAGGGTTGAGCACTGATGCCAACACGAGTACGCCTCAACCTCAACGAGCGAGCGATACAAAGCACAATGTCCACCGCCGAGACAGCCAAGCTGCTGTCACAGAAGGCTTCGAGGGTCGCGGCGATAGCCCGTCAGGATGCTCCCAAGAACCGACGCGGCTCCTGGAACATGTACGCCCGCTCCCTCAGCGTCACAGTCGGAGAGCTGGACGGCATGGTTCATTCATTCGTCCAGGCAGACCGCCACGCCCTCCTGATCGAGTACGGGTGGCGGGACAAGGGGGGCACCCGGCATCCCGGGAACCACACGCTCAAGAACGCCCTTATGAAGGAGCGTGAGCAGTGAGGGTCGATCCGGTTGCTGTGGTCTTCGACTTCCTCAAGGCCCAGAAAGAACTAACTGACTCTGTCACTGGTGATCTTGTCGGCCGTGAGCCGGATCAGACCACCATCTACATCGAGCACGCCGGGGGCTTCCGAGTTGTCCGCGCCTCCATGGACAGGGCCGACATCACGTACCAGGTGTATGCGCGGGACCGCCAGGAGGCCGCCGAGCTGGCGTACGCCGTTCGCGAGCTTCTGCTTGAGACCCTGCCGGGCCGGCAGGTCGGTGACGCCCTGGTGCTCGACGTGGCCGAGGGGAACTCGCCCCGCTACTTCCCCGACGCGATCTCGCGGGAGCACACGTACCAGGGCGAGGTGACTCTCTTCCTGGTCGATTCCTGAGCCTGCAACGCTCTCTATTTTTTTGCTCTCGAAGTTGGAGTGTGAGAACTCTCCCGGCTTCTCAGCCCCCTGCCATGGGGGCTTTTTCATGCCCAGAAACAGGAGGCCCTATGGCTGATCAGACCGGCAACTCCGGCAACGCGAAGAAGATTCGCTTCGCCCCGCAGGGCGAGATCTATGTTGCGGATTCGCGCACCGTTAAGGAGCTGCCTCGCGACTGCACTCCGATTGCCGAGAACGACGTCTTTAAGGCTCTCGGTTACGTGGATGAGGGCGGCGTCACCATTACCCCGAGCATCGAGACCGACCCGGTGAACGTGTGGCAGTCCGCGGTGCCCGTTCTCTATAACGTGAAGAGTGCGTCCTTCCAGATCAAGGCCACTCTCATGGAGACTAACGAGCTGACCACTCAGCTTTTCTTCGGCGCAAAGTGGGTGCAGGCGAAGGACACTGACGGCTCGGTGATTGAGGGCGTGTGGCGTCTCGACCTGAAGTCCACTCCGGAACTCGACGAGCTGGCCATTGTCGTTGACTGGTCTCAGACCGTTGACGGGCAGCCGGTTCGCTACCGTTGCGTTATCGGCCGCGCGATGATTTCTGACCGTGGTGCTATTCAGCTCCAGCGCGCCGAGAACGGGAAGTTTGAACTCACCATCGAGGCGCTTGACCACTCCGGTTCGCTCGGCTACGTCCTGACGGACGACAAGGTTAAGGACGACCCGGTGACCGTTCCGATTGAGGTCACGCTCCAGCCGAGCACGGTTGCTCAGGGCGGCCATTTCGACGCGGTTGGCAAGGGCTTCCCGAAGGGTGAGACCGTCTCGGTTACCGTTTCCCCGAGCGGCGAGAAGTTCACTGCTACCCCGAAGGCGGTTGGCGAGGACGGTACGTTCACGATTCCCGTGGTCGTTTCTGACGATGCTCCGATCGGTGCGAACTACGTGGTTTCCGCGAAGGCCGGCGCTGCTGAAAAGGTCGCCGCGACTGACAAGCTCAAGGTCGAGGCCAAGACGCCGACTTTCTAACGGCCCCAGTGGTCATGCAGTCCACTCCGGAGACCGAGGCAATTACTCTGGAATGGTCCGCTTCCACGGCTAACGGGGCCACCCCTGACATCACGTACGACGTTACGGAGACCAGTGGAAAGGCACCTGGCAAGACGGGCCTGAAGGGTCTCAAGTCCAAGGTGACCGGCCTGACTCCTGGCACGGCCTACGAGTTCCGTGTCACCGCCAAGGCGGAGGGCTACGCGAACGCTGCGTCCGGACCTCACCAGGTTTCCACTCTCTCGCCGGAAAGCTCCGGCTCCTAACTGTATGTATCCCCGTGGCGGGGAGGGAGAAATCCCCGCCCTCTCTCATCCATCCCACCCCCAAAGTTTTCTGGAGTCCCCCATGGCTGCTGCTAAGAAGAACACCGTCGCGAAGGCCGCTGAGGCGAAGGCCGAGCCCACCAAGTTCGATTTCAAGGGCGAGATGTTCGTGATCCCGGCTCCGATGGATCTCTCTGACGATGTGCTCGACGTGATCGAGGATGGCGGCGGTGAGCGCGCTATTGCCCGCGCGATCATCGGCCAGGAGCAGTGGGCCACGTACAAGGGACTCCGTTGCACGATCGGTGAGTTCAATGACTTCCTGGATCTCGTCAGCGAGGCCGCCGGCTTCGGTGAGTCGGGAAACTAATTCAAACCGCCCGCATCCTCCAAGACCACAGTGATCCCCTTGAAGCGGACCTTCTGTCTCACTTCGGGGTTGACCTACTGGATCTGTGGTGCGGGCGGATGTCGTTGAGGCGTCTTCACGTGCTCGTTCAGGGCCTGTTCAAGAAGCCTGGTGAATCTCTCCTGCTCATCGACCTGGACGAGGCGACTTCATGGACTGAGACAAACCACATTCTTGCCCGGATCAGCGACGGCTTGGAGCTGTCGAACTATCTCTTCATCAAGGCCAATTCCGCAGAGGAAGACGACCTTGAACCTCCGAAGCCACTTCCCCGGCCGGGTCAGGTTGCTGAGGAGCCGAAACCTCAACTCGCTCTTGCCTCCGGCGAAGAGGTGGCTGATTTCTTCACCAACTTCGGCAATCTCTAGGAGGCCGTATGGCTACACGAGGACGGGCGCCCGTCAAGGTCGGCTCGGGCTACATCGAGATCTTTCCGGAACTGTCTAAGACGGGTCTGTCGAAGATGCGTGGTGACCTGACTCGGCAGATGACCCGCATGGGAGAGCAGGCCGCCAAGTCGTTCTCCGCGTCGGTAGGCAAGGGCTTCTCCACGTTCGCTTCGGCCGCCTCCAAGGCCGCCAAGTCGGCTAAGGCCGCGACGGAGAAGGAGGCGGTGGACACCTCCAACAAGCTCCGTCAGATCGAGAGGTCCCTGACCCGCTTCCATGGCGATGAGGCTGGCAAGCAGTTCCGGACCTACCGGAACCTCGCCAAGCAACGAGAGCAGCTTGAAGAGGGCACCTCCAGGGCGACCAGGAAGGCCCTCAGCGACACGGTTCGAGCGAACCGTCAGGCCGCTCAGGAGACCCTTCGGGAGGCTCGGCAGCAGGAGCAGGAGAAGGCTCGGCTCCAGCGTGAGGGGCTGGCGGAGACTCGTCGTCGCATCCAGGCCGAGAAGACCGAGGAACGGGCCCTGGCCGCCGAGGTCCGGCAGGTCAAGCAGCAGCAGGCAGCAGCAGCCCGTCAGGCCGTAGCTGAGCAGAAGGCCGCGGAACGCGAGCTGGCCGCCGCTGCACGTCAGCGGCTGGCCGAGGAGCGCGCCGCGCACATGGCCCGTCAGGGCTTCCTCCGTGACGAGCTTCGGGGCCTTCAGCAGCAGCGATCGGAGTTCGCTGCCACGATCGCCGCCAACCGACGTCAAATCGCTACGTGGGACCACGACCACAGGACCTCAACGCGCTCTGCTGGACAGCAGTGGAAGTCGCTCGGGCAGGCCACGGAGACGTACGGCCAGAACTTGGAGCAGGTTGGTCGCTCGATCAACCAGAACTTGGTGATGCCTCTGGCTGCGGCTGCTGGAATCATGACCAAGATCGGTGCGACCAGCGCCGATATGCAGTTCTACTCCTCGGAGGGCCTGAACCGGGCCGGCTTCAATCAGAAGGAAGTCGCCAAGGGGATTCAGTCCATCCAGGACTTCGCCGTCAAGACGCCGTTCTCGCTTGAGGACATGACGGACAAGTTCTCGCAGGTGGCTCGCAACTTTGAGTCGTACGGCGATTCAACTTCCAAGTCGCTCCAGAAGTCTCAGCTCCTCATCAAGGGCATCGCCGACTATGCAGCGTCCTTCGGTGTCACGAACCCGGAGAAGGTCAAGGGCGGCATGATGGCCGCCGACATGATGATGGACCAGGGCAAGTTGTCCACCCGTTATCTCCGTCAGTTCGTTCGCGGCACCGGCATCCCAATGAACGAGATCGGAAAGATCGCCGGCTACAAGGGTGGTCCCGACTTCCTCAAGGAAGTGCAGGACCCCAAGGGCGGCGTGAACTCGCGTGAGTTCTTCGACAAGTTCATCAAGGCATACCAAAAGGCTCCGGGCGTCAAGGGCTCCGCGGAAGCCCTCGGTACTGGCTCCATCGGTGGTCACTTCACAGCGGTGAAGGAACAAGCTCAGTTGAACCTGGGCAAGTTGTTTGGTCAGTTCAATGAGGACTCAGGGAGGTTCGAGTGGACCGAGCTGGGCCAGAACACTCACAAGCTGGCTGACCGCCTCGGCAAGCTGATCGAAGACCCGGACTTCCAAAAGCTCTCCGGGGGCCTGACCGGAAACCTTGTCCGGGCTATCAACCTGTTGATCACCGGCTTCGAGAAGGTTCAGGGGTTCCTCAACGACCACCCGGCCATCAAGAACCTCGTGGCTCAGGTCGTCAAGCTCGCAGTGGTCCTCGGCCCCCTTGCCATCGCAACAGGGCTACTGACCAAGACCTTCGGCAAGATCATGAAGTCTGTCTCGCCCCTGGTGAAGGTCGGCGGCGGCATAGCCAAGGGGGCCCGCGGAGCCTTCCGGACGACCAACCAGTTCCTCTCCGGCGTACAGGCCGGCCGAGGCGGCTTCCGTGAGGCTTACCGGCAGCGTCGCGCCGACTACCACGACGGGGATGACCGCTCTGTTGCTCGTCGGGGCCTGGATCGCGTGCGTGGGCAGGACAGCCGCTCGACGCAGCTCACGGTGCAGACGAGTGAGGCCGAGGCCGCGCTTCGTCAGGTGGATCAGAAGATCCAGGAGATTCAGAACCGCATCCACAACCTGAACCAGGAGCGCTTGACGCAGATCGCGTCGGAGCTGGGTGGCGAGGGCGGTACCTCGGTTCGCGGTCGAGCCAGCAGCGCGGACCGGGAGATCGGCCAGGCTCGGCTGTCCGTCGGTGAGCTGGATCGGTCTCCGTTGACCGAGCTCGGGCAACGGTTCATCTCCCTCAAGGAGAAGGCCGGGACGGCGGAGAGCGGCATCAAGCAGGTTCACGCGGCTGTGCGCGATCTGAACGACGGCCGTCTGGGGATGGTCCGGCAGCAGTTCGAGTACCTGAAGGACAAGTCCGACACTTCCCAGCGGCACATCAGCGCAGTGTCCCGAGAGATCCAAGAGGTCAACGGTCGTTCCCTGGGCCAGATCCGGGGGCGGTTCAGCTCCGATCTCACTCCAGCGGTCAAGGGCTCGTACACCCAGGCGAAGGACCTCAACTCCAAGATCATCGACGTCAACGGTCGGGGACTCGGCTCGGTAACGAGCAAGGTCCGGACTCTGGCCGATGCCCTGGACAAGGCCGAAGGCAAGGCAGGCGGTCTGGAAGGCAAGCTCATTGCGGTCAACGGGCTCACCGGCTTTGGTGGGGGCGGCGACAGCAAGGGGAAGGGCAAGGGCGGCAAGAAGCACGCTTTGGGCGGCGTCATCCCCGGCTACGCGCCGGGCGTTGACAACTATCACGCTCTCCTCTCCCCGGGTGAGGCGATCCTTCGGCCGGAGGTCGCAAGCGCCCTCGGCTCGGACACCATCAACTCCTGGAACGCTGCTGCGGCACGTGGGCACATCGCCCGCCACGCCAAGGGCAAGGCGGGCAAGGGATCGTCCAAGTCCGGTAAATGGCCTCTCTCCATTCTGGAAGAGCTGTACGACATCGTGAACATCGGCCCCGGAATTGGGTCATTCACGGGTGGTATCGGCATGGCTGACGCAGGCCACGCCATCGGCGGCACGACGGGCTCGAACGTCCGCCACTGGGGCGCTCAGGCTGGCGGCGATGGCGCCGGCCGACTCGTGAACGACCGCTTCGGGAAGATGAAAGACTTCATCCTTGAGCGAGTTCCCTCGTTCCTGACGAAGGCTCCCACTGGAATCGGAAATCTCATCGGCATCGCCGCAGGCGGCATCGCGCCGACTGCCGGACAGCTCTTTTGGGATGACGTCTGGAAGGGTGACGGGAACATCCTCCAGCGTGGCGGTCAGTTCATGACCGACATGGTGAAGTCGATACCTAAGATCCTCAAGGATCTTGTATCGAACATCTGGGACTCCGGCGCCGAGATCCTCGGTGCTTTGAAGGACGCGATCTCTGATCCTGTCGGCTTCTTCAACGATGCACTGTCGTCGGTGAAGGAAATGTTCCAGGGCATGGTCGACCAGGTTCGTGAGATGGTCCGCCTGCTCCAGGAAATCTGGTCGAATCCGTCGGAGTACGCCGAGGAAGTCTTCGACAATTTCATTGTGCGCGTCAAAGACTTGCTGCCGAATACGACGGGCCTCTTCAAGTTCGCGGACGGCGGGATCGTCCCTGGCTACTCTCCGGGCAACGATCGCGTTCACGCGATGCTGTCGCCGGGCGAAGCAGTCCTTCGCCCGGAAGCAGCTCGGCTCCTCGGACACTCGATGGTCCGACAGCTCAACTCTGGCGCGAAGCAGGGCACCCTTTCTGCGGGCACAAAGTTGGAGTGTGACACTCCTCTCCCGGACGCGGAAGCGTACGAGGAGGCGGCAGCCAAGATCCGTGCCGTGCTCGATTCCCTGAGCAAGGCCGTGCAGGCTCACCGCGCGTCGGTCTCAGCTGACTGGGACCAGGTGGCGGCCAAGATCCGCACGGCAGTGGACAGCGACATCAAGCCCGCTCAGCAGCGCTGGATTCAGCACATGCAGGGACCGCTTTCCCAGACCGAGCGGGGCTTCCAGAGCACCAACCGAGCCGTATGGACAGACGTCCAGTCTCAAGTCGGTTCGTCGGTCTCCCAGGCGTCCAGCTCCCTCACCCGCCTGCGGTCGAACCTGGACACCACCAAGCAGTTCTTCGAGTCGGCCTCGACCCGAATCCAGGAAGTATGGCGCTCTGCCATGTCCTACGTGGACTCGTCCACCAGGAGCACGGTGAGCGGCCCGTACAACCGTGGTGCGGTCTCGATGATGTCGGCAATGGCGAAGCTCGCCGGTACTCAGGCCCCGCTTAACGCGGTGCACTTCGCGACCGGCGGCATCGTGCCGGGCTACCAGCCCGGTGTCGATACAGTCCCGGCGATGCTCTCCAAGGGCGAGGGCATCCTTCGCCCTGAAGTCGTGCGCGCGCTCGGCGCAGAAACGATCGTGCGCTGGAATGACCAGGCCCGCAAGGGTGGGCACGTCTACGCCAACGGCGGCGTCGTCGGTCAGAAGAACTGGTCGGGCCAGACCGGCGGGGACTGGGTCACCAAGCACAAGGACGACGACTACGAGGGCTACACGGCGGCCTTCGCAGCGGGCTGGAAGTCCGTCATCAAGCCGATGCTCGAATCGGTCCCCAGCTCCTTCGGCGTCGCGGGCGATCTCAGCACGCGGGGGTTCGAGAAGGGCCAGCCGTGGGCCGAGAAGTGGACCAAGTGGGTTGACGACCACACCTCGGGTGGCGGCCAGGTCGTGAAGGTCGCCCTGGAGGAGTTCCGCAACGAGGCCCCGATGGTGGGCGGCTCGAAGTACAACCTCGGCAACGGTGAAGCCTGGTGTGCCGACTTCATCTCGTACGTGGTGGACAAGGCCGGGGCGAACGCGGCCTACGGGGGCTCCCCGAAGGGGGCACCGCAGAACCGCTGGCCGGCCGTCGCGACATGGAACGCGGCAATGCGTCACGTGCCGGTCTCCCAGTCGCAGCCGGGTGATCTGCTGACCTACCAGGGCAACGGGCACATCAACCTCAAGACGGGTCCGGACGAGACGGTTGGAGGTAACGAGTCCAACTCCCTTAAGCGGGCCCGCGGTTACTGGCGTAATGCCACGGCAGCTCTGCGTCCCACGGGCGGAACGGCCACCTCTGATGGCCCCGTTCTGAACGCATGGCCGGGCAGCATCCCGAAGTTCTCGGGGACGCTCGGTGGCGGTGTTGATGGCGATATCGCTCAGGCCATTGCCAAGGCGATGGGTCTTACCGGCGTCGGTGGTTCCAAGTGGGCTGATGGCATCGCGACGATCATTCGTCGCGAGTCCGGGGGCAACCCGAGGGCCATCAACAACTGGGATTCCAACGCCAAGGCCGGCAACGCCTCTCGCGGTCTGATGCAGGTGGTTCCTACGACGTTCAAGGCGTTTCACCAGTCCGGTACGTCGTGGGACATCTTCGATCCGGTGGCGAACATCGCCGCCGCGATCAACTACATCAAGTCCCGGTACGGAGACATTTCCCGTGTCCAGCAGGCCGACCCCAGCAAGCCCGCAAAGGGCTACTGGACGGGAACCAACTACGCGTCTCCTGGTCTCGCCCTCGTGGGCGAGAAGGGGCCCGAGTTGATCAATTTCCGTGGTGGCGAGCGGGTCTACAACAACGGCGAAACCCGAGATCTTCTCGGCTCCCGTTACGAGATCCACATTCATGAGGCCAAGAGCGAAGACACCACTCAGGCGGTGATTCGCGGGCTCAAGTACGTGGAGACCATGTACGGCATGTAACAGGTGGCATGAAGGGCCCCGGCTTCGGTTGGGGCCCTTTGTGTTGCCTGGATAGCGAGGTGTTCAATGCCAATTCCGGGTTACCGGCTCCCTAGTTGGGAGGACAACGCCCCGATCATCGGAGTCCCCCCGGCGCCCGATTACTGGGGCCACACCAAGGTCACCATCACGGGAGCCAACGGCACGGGTGAGGAGATCCACCTCACCGACTTTTCCGGCCGCTCCTGGCCGGCCATCTTCTTGCAGGACGGTGCAACGGGCCTCGACATGCCTCCGATGGAGGTCTACACGGACACAAGCCCCAACTTGGATGGCGGCTGGTTCCGCTCCACGAGGGCGGCCGAGCGACAGATCCTGCTCCCTCTCTACCTGTACGGCATCGACCGCAGGACGATCCTCAACCTCAAGCGCAAGCTCTCTCGAACACTCAACCCGAAGAACGGGCACTGCGTGCTGCGCTTCACCGAGGGCGACAGCACATCCCGACACCTCACCGCCTACTACAAGGGCGGCATGGAGGGCAACGAGGGCTCGGACAATGCCGGGTTCACCTGGTGCCGGTACGGCATCCAGCTCACGGCCGACCCGTGGTTCTACGGAGACCGCGACGTGATCGCGGAGTGGAAGACCGGCGTCGGCCGGGTCTTCCTGAAGGGGACCGGAAAGCCGTTCCTCCCGCTCGACATCAGCGAAGGGACCATCTCCTCGCGCGGGGTCGCCATCTTCAACCCCGGCGACGTGGAGGCGTGGCCGGTCTGGCAGCTCGACGGCCCTGTTCGTTCGTTCACGATCTCCAGCCCGGACGGCCGCCAGTTCGGCATCAACCCCAAGGACACGAGCAAGGACCTGATCGCTTCGGGCGAGACGCTGACGATCGACACGCGTCCCGGCTACAAGACGATCACCCGCTCCAACGGCGAGAACTTCTGGCCGCGCCTCGATCCGTGGCCCGCGATGTTCGAGCTGCCTGCCGGTGAGTCGAAGGTCAACGTCCAGATGAATCCGGGTGCGTCGAACGCGGCTCTCCGCCTGTCCATCCGTCCCCGCTTCGAGAGCTACTAGGGGGACCGATGGGCTACAGGATTTTCGTCCGGGACTCCCCTGGAGCTGACGGCAGGATGCCGCTCCTCGGGGAGATAGACACCTGGATCAAGCTCGACTTCACGGTTCGTTTCAACGCCCCTGGCGCTTGGCAGATGCTCGTGCGGGTCGGTACGCCGCACGAGCGGCTGCTGAAGCAGGGCCGCGGAATCGTCATCTACCAGGACGGGGTTCCTGACCCCATCTTCAGCGGGGGCATCGAAGCCTTCGAGAAGTATTGGACGACCGAGCAGCACACGGGGCCAGGCTCGGTGTTCGTCGGCGGGAAGTGTGACAACCAGATCCCGTTCAACTACCTGGCCTTTCCCTCGGTAGTCGGTGAGGGCACGGACGCGATGAAGCTCCGGCCCATCTCGAACCAGTGGGATGGGATCGACAGGCGACCCGCAGGCGGCACCGTGGGCCAAGCCGTGTGGGTCGAGTGTGACTTGGCGTTCGGTGCCCGCGCGCTGCCTGACCGTGTGCTTCCCGGCGTCGTGGTGGGTGCTAACCCGAACCTTGGCGACGAGATCAAGGACACGCTTCGCTACGACAGCCTTGGGACCAAGTTCGGTGACTGGCTCAAGGACAAGCAGACCGGCTACCGGTTCCTCTACAACCCGACGAGCCAGAAGATCGAGCTGAAGATCGCCGACTGCCGTGACCTCGGGAAGCTCATCCGCTTCTCCCCCGAGCTGGGGAACGTCAAGCAGTACACGTGGCAGCTCAAGGCCCCCACGGTGACCCGGGCCATCGTGGCCTGTCAGGGCGAAGGCAAGGACCGGTACATCTTCCAGGCCACCGACACCGAGGCCGAGAAGGTCTGGGGCTCGGTGGTCGAGTTGTTCGTGGACCGCCGTGACATCCCTCTGAAGACCGTCAACGGCAGGGTCGAGCTGGCCGCCCGCAAGAACGACAACGGCACCGAGGACATCGGCACCGGCCCGGACGGAAAACCGTGGCCCGGCAAGACGCCGGCCGATCAGAAGGCAGCAGCCCTCAAGCACTACACGGAAGCCGTCCAAGAGGCCGCGAAGAACGCTCTCAAGGAGGGCGAGAAGTCAGGCCACTTCCAGGTCTATCCCATCGACACCCCGCAGTGCATGTACGGGCGGGACTACGTAGTGGGCGACATCGTGACCGTGGAAGCCGATGGCCAGACGATCACGGACAAGGTGAATGAAGTAACCATCACCGTGGACGACGGCGGCCAAGTCGAGTCGGTGACTCCAAAGATTGGCGATCAGGGAACTGGTCAGCCCTTGAACCTCTACCGGCAGGTCTTTGAAATGCGAGAGAAGCTGCGCAAGTTGGAAGCGAGGATGTAAATGGCTGAGATCAGTTACCCGTTCGACAGAGATACCAACATAGGCAAGCCCGAAGAGGGTGGAGGCCGGGCGGCCGTTACGCAGAACGACTGGCAGAACCTCGCAACACAGTTCGCTGACGACCGGATTGACCACGTTCTGAATAGCGGAAACATGGTTGCTGAGTCGATGCCCTTCTATGCCGAGGTGTACGACGTGAACACCATCAAGGTGCAGCGGGGCGAGGCCACGGTCGGCGGCTTCTACTACAAGCTGGACGCGCCGACGACGGTTCGCGTGGAACACAACCTCGACCAGAAGTACGACCGCCAGGACCTTCTTGTGATCCGGGTCGATCTCGCCAAGGGCTACGGCAAGGTGGAGGTGTCCCAGGGGGCGGCCACCGCCAACCCCCAGGTGCCGAAGGTGCTCAAGGAGCGCGGAGGCCGGTGGGAGCTTCCTCTCTACGTGATCCGTGTCCCCAAGAAGCAGGGCCAGCCGGTCATCTCCCCTGTCCATCCATACAAGGCCCCGGAGGACGTTTCTGCGGTGGCCCCGGCTCAGTCGGTGGCCGCACACCAGGCGGAGGGCTCGTTCATTCGCAACCTTGCCCCATCGGCCGGCGGTGGCCAGTACGAGGCGTTTGCCGGTGCTGATGGCTTCGCCATCACGCGGGACCTGGGTGACACGAGGACGTACACGCCGGAGATTCGGTACACGCGAGTTACGCCCAAGGGGTTGGTCACCAGGGGCCGTTACCGGCGTATCGCTCCCAACCTTGTCTGGTACTCCGTCGATATCAACAACCCGACCAATACCGACTATTGGAATGACGCGCAGGACAACTGTATGGCTTTCACTCTCCCCAAGGATGCACAGCTTCACGGCGCCAACGGGCAGG
Organism: Streptomyces sp. NPDC050485; assembly: GCF_044458185.1. Classification (NCBI taxonomy): domain Bacteria; kingdom Bacillati; phylum Actinomycetota; class Actinomycetes; order Kitasatosporales; family Streptomycetaceae; genus Streptomyces; species Streptomyces sp. NPDC050485. Next base: position 272,286 of record NZ_JBITHR010000006.1, read on the forward strand.
TGTTCTCGGGGGTCATGGTGAACGGCGGATACGACGCCGGTATGCCGAACTTTGTAGACCTCCGCGGCTACACGTGGGGTGGCCATAAGGGCGACTACGTTCGGATGCTTTATCAGAACCCGAAGTACCTTCACGAGGGTCTTGATTACCTCCGTGTCTTCCCTCGCAAGTCGTACATCCTCTTCTCCGGCGTCTACGAGACGCAGGGCCTCAAGTAACCGGGAGGGCACATGGCACGCAACGTATTTGGTGGCACGGCTGCGGACGCGGCTGAGAACGAATCTGGTGGCCGCCTGCCGAATCTGAAGGGGCGGGTCTACCTCACGGAGGAGGACCCGAACGAGGTGAAGGACCTCCTCGACATGGCGGGCAACGAGCTGAAGGACGGCTTGCTCACCGATGAGCGAGGCATGATCCCGATGTTCCAGGGCCCGTATGGGATCGAGCAACTGTGGGTGGACTTCAATGCCGGCCGCGTGATGCTGACACCGAATGACGTCGGCAAGCGGCTCCAGTCACACCTTGTGCAGGATGACCCTCACGGCTCGAAGCAGTACACCAATGACCGGCTGGGGAACTATGTCACCCTGCCCGGTACCAACACCATTCCACTCGAAACGGGGCGCAGGTGGCTGGAGATCTTCAGCCGGGACGTTACGCCTAGCGGTGACACCCTCGTGCAACGACAGGCAGGAGACGACAAGTTCAACTTCGCCCTCCGGCAAAACGGCAGCATCATCCACGTTTCTCACTCCGCCGACAATATTCCGCTGGAGATCCAGGCAGGCGACAAGCCTCACAAGTACGCCGTGGTCATCAACGATGGAAAGAAAGGCAACTCGGACTCCGCGTTCAAGGTGGACTTCGCAGGCAATATCAACAGCAACGGAAACGCTACAGTTGGTGGGGATATAGCAGTCGGCGGAACCGTGACGGCATCAAACATCGGCACGGCCCGAGTCTTCTCCGGGACGGTTGATCCTGCCTCCCAGGGAGTCACACTCAAGCCCGGCGACATCTGGGTTCAGTATGGCAGCTAGCTATAACAAGGTCGTTCTCTGGGATGGAACCCGATGGACTGAACTGCCGAAGAAGATGTGGGACGGGCAACAGTGGACCGCTAAGCCGAAGTTCAAAGTCTGGGACGGCGCGGAATGGATGACCAAGTATCCCGACCCCGTGTACTACCCAGCCTGGCTGGACTCCAACGGCGGCATCAAGGACGGCGAGTACCGGACCTTCAAGCTCCCCCAAGGGATGCGCCTGGGGGATTTTGTGGTGACCCTCTGCGTGTCCCGCGATTCCATGCCGCAACTCCTCAACCCGGCCGGGAACCTGACCGCCACCAAGCAGCTCGCCTCCGGCACCTGGGTCTCAGCCGTCATGTTCCGGTACGACGGCGAGTGGAACCTCCGCAACGGTGACTCGGTGCGCTGGAGAGTTCCTGGTGGCGGAGGAGCCACGATCGCGACCTACGTCTACCGAGGAGCGGAGACCCGAGACATTCCGATCACCCCGTTCCATGAGGTGAAGGAGTACGCGAATGTCAGCGAGGCCCCCCTCAACTCTCCGGCCGGAAACACGACTCTGTTCCTCGCACTGACCGAGGCGAAGAACCTGACGCACGTGCAGTTCCCCGAGGGGGTGACCTCCCACAAGCCGCCCATCCAGGGCCGGTTCGGGGAGTTCCAGCTTCTTCTTCATTCTGGCGACATGCCCGGCACGGGCAGCGAGGGCTTCGGCAAAGTCCTCTTCGACACGACGGTGCCGGCCGCGGCCGTAATCACCATCAAGATCCCCGGCGACCCTAACGGCCAGGGGATATGGGTCCTTGGCGATCCTGTGGCTTCCGTTCTCGGTAACACGACTTATCTCCTGTGAGGTGATCCATGCCCAAACCAAACCTGTCCCGATGGGGCAAGCGGGAGGTGATTTCCCCGAAGACGATGAAGGACCGCATTACGGACCCGCAGAAGTACTACGGAAAAATGCCGTACTTCTCTGCTCAGGGGTGCGCCAGCAACACCACCAACCCGCGAAGCGGCATAGCCCTCTACAAGGGTCGAGTCGTCGATGTGTTTTGGCCTGAGAACAATGTGAAGAAGTCCGGGTTCACGACTTCTGCCGACGGTAAATACTTCATCGTCCCCGAGGACGGTATTTACCACATGCACTTCCAGGCATCCACCTACGGGACGAAGAACCGGCCTACGGGCATCAACGTCAATGTCTACATAGAGGCCGAGAACAACGCTGCGGGCAACGGCGCGGTGGGTGAGCTCGGAGTGGTGATTCAGCAGCACCTCACGACGAGCTTCTACCACACCGTTCCGGTAGGGGTGACTGAGTTCCTGGCTAAGGGGACCAAGCTCAAGGCGAAGGTGTACCTCGACGGCGGCGCCGAAGGGAATTGGGTGATCGCTGACGGCTCGGTCGATACTGCCTTCTACGCGTTCATGATCGCCCCGAGTTCCGAGGGCTGGCACTACGCCACCCCTGGGCCGGCCTCCGCAATGAAGCCGTGGTCCGACACCGAGTTCGTTGACGAGAAGCGCATGAACGACCAGACCACCGACCAGTTCAATGCTCTGGAGAACCGGGCACGGGTGACCGGCCGCGGAGTCACCTTCAACTGGAAGGGCCAGACCGAGGAGAAGAACGCGGTCACCTGGGCTGGCATCTACCGAAACAGCGCCATCTCCGGCTGGCTCCAGGAAACAGAGGCCGCCCCCGGCTGGGGCGCCAAGACGGCTGTGGAGATCCCCTGGGACGGCATCTACCTGGTGTCCGTCCTCGGCAACGCCCGGCACAGTGCACAGCCCATCGCAGACGTCCAGTACGTCTACCAGATCGGTGTTTACGGCAGTGGGGGCACAGGCGCGAAGCCGCTCCTGCTCAGTCAGGGTGGCAACGCACGAGTGGGCCATGAGGCGGGCCAGGTCATCAGCGACGTCATGTTCCTCCAGGCGGGCACCAAGCTGAACGTCCGCTTCTGGGGCGTGAACGCGGCAACGAACTGGGACTCCGGCCGCAGTGGATCAGTGGGCGTCACCCGCTGGTGGAACTTCGCAGTCACCTATCTCGGAAGGGGGACGTATGGCAGCGGTGGATGAGAAGTGGTCGAGTCGCCAGAAGGTTGACGCAGCCACGATGAATCGCGCTTCTTACACGCCGATCCAAACTCTCGCCAACCCCCCGAGTATGCGGGCGGCAGGCATCTCCAATGACAACGTAAACGGGCAAGTCCCGCTCACCTGGCAGCAGGTGAGCACCACGGGCGGGTTCACGTCCAAGGACCGGATCGACTTCAAGCCCCCTGTCCCCGGCCTCTACTGGGTGAACTGCACGGCCACGCTGACGACGCCCGCGAGCTGGGATGGACTCACCAGCACCGGAACCTTGCTCCTTCAGGTGGGAACCGCTGAAGGCTCATCGAGGCTGACCGCCATGAAGGGCTTCACCTCAACCAAGGTCAAGGGCAGTTATCAAGCTGCTCACACTTCCGGCCTGATGTATCTGAACGCCAACCAGAGCATCTGGGCTTCCATTCAGGGCTACGGCGGAACATGGACCAAGGCCAAGTCCGGCAACCCGGATGAATCTCTCTCCGCCTTCTCCGCGGTACTTATATCCCCTGACGCGACCAGCTAGTGAGGCCGCATGAGCACAACAACCTTCATATTGGATCTCTTCGGGATCGCAGGAACCCTGGCCACCGTGATCGGTGGCTTTATTGTTGTCCGGGCAGCCAAGGAGGCCAAGACAGCCGAGGTGTGGAAGGCCGAAGCCGAAGCCCAGAAGGCTCGCGCTGATCGCCTCCAGGAGGACCTGACCGAGATCAAGGACCGCCTTGGCCGCATCGAGGAGGAGAACAAGCGCCTCGTGCAGCTGGTCTCCACCATCGACCCCGAGCGACTGATCATCTTCCGTCCCAATTGAATGAACGAACCAACCGAGATCGGTTAGTTCACGCAGGGGGCCGTCCAACCGGGCGGCCCCTTTGTCATGCCCGAAAGGGGGCAACATGAGTCAGGTTTCTAAGGTTCTTTCCATCGCTAAGGGCGAGGTCGGCTATCGCGCCGAGCGTGCTCCTGGTGAACGGCCTTCGGGCCACCAGAAGTACTCCGGCCAGGTGCCGGGCCTTGAATGGTCGAACTACCAGCCCTGGTGCGCAACTTGGGTGAGCTGGGTCGCCCTCAAGGCGGGTGTCACCAACCTCTTCCCTCGCACCGCAAGTGTGTGGACCGCGATGCAGTGGTTCAAGGAGCGGTCGCGGTGGAGCGAGTACCCCGCCGTCGGAGCCGTGGTCATCTACGGCTCGACCGGCAGCACGCACACGGGTATTTGCTACGCCTACGACGAGACGTACATCTACACCTACGAGGGCAACACGTCGCTTACCAACGATGCAAACGGCAACGCCGTCATGGCTCGCCAGCGCCTCCGTCGCGACTCTTACGTTCACGGCTACGGCCTGCCGGCCTACGTCGAGGGGATAGTCACCGCGGACCCCGCGCTGAAGGGCAAGGCCGGTTACACCTACGCGGCAAAGGCCGCGGGCTCGACCGCCGATAGCGGAGGCTCGTCGGGGACGAGCACAGGCCGGTACAAGGTCAAGAAGGGCCAGACCCTCGGCGGCATCGCCGCCCTGCTCGGCGTCTCCCTGGCGGCCCTCCTGGCCGCCAACCCCGGCATCAAGAACCCGGACGTGGTCTACCCGGACCAGGAGATCAATGTTCCAGCGAAGCCCACCAGTCCGGCCAAGCCGGACAAGCCCAAGCCTCCCGTCGAGGAGCCGAAGCCGTCAACGCCTCCGACCAGCGGAGGCACGTACACGGTCGCCAAGGGTGACTCGCTCTCCTCGATCGCCAACCGCTTCGGCGTGAGCCTGGCTCAGCTCGTCAGCTGGAACGCGGGGCTGGCCGCCAATCCCCACCTGATCTACCCCGGCCAGAAGGTGAAGGTCCAGGGCGGTAAGCACGCGGCCACGCCAACCGCTGTGAAGGAGCCGAAACGTGAGCAGTTCCGTCCCTCGAAGCCTGTTGCGCCTGCGGTTCAGAAGCCCTCACAGGATGACCGTCTGGCCCGGATCGAGAAGGAACTCCGCGAGGTCAAGGGCAAGCTCGATGAGGTCTCCGGGAAGCTCGACAAGCTGAACCAGAAGCCTGTTCAGAAGCCGGTGGAGAAGCCCTCCGAGCAGCCGAAGCCGGACGTGAGCCACAAGCCCGAGCCCGTGAAGCCAGACATACCGGCACCAGTTCAGCCCGAGGTCTCGAAGCCTACGCACGTTCCGGTTGTCCCCCAGCTCGTCATCCCGACCCCGGAGGTCACTCATGCTCCGTAAGCACGTCGTGCGCTTCCTTGGCGCCCTGGCCGCACTGACTCCCTGGCTGGTTGCACAGTTCCCCGACATCCCCTGGGAGGCGCTGATCCCGTTCTCCCTCGCCCTGTTGGGTGGTGCTGAGGTCGCCCAGCGGGTTGAGGACCAGAAGACTGATACTGCGCTGTCCGAGCCGTCTCCTGACGAGGCCGCAGCGGCGGCACACCTCCGTCTCGCTCTCTTGGAGATGGAACACTCCTCCAAGGGTGGGACCTTGGAGGAGTAGATGAGAGAACGCCCATGAATGAATGAACTAACCGCATTACAATGGTTGGTACAAAATGGGTACAAAAAAAGAGCCGGGGCCCCTCATGGGGCCCCGGCTTTTCGTGTATCTGCTAGTCCTTGAAGTGCTTCACGGCCTTGTCCAGGATCGGCAGCTTGCCTGGGCAGTGCTTCTCGTAGATGGCCCGGTAGGCGTCTTCTGCGGCCTTGTCCACCCTGGACTCGGGGACCCCGTTGTCAGATGCGAGGTTGGCGATGGTGATCAGCCCACCGCTAACCGCCCCAACGGCTACGCCCTCATCCTCGGGCTTCGAGCAAAGGTCCTCCACGGACAGACCCCGAACCTTGTCTTCGCTCACCCAACCGCCGTTGTCCTTTACGGCCTGAACTACGTACGACTTTGGGGAGTCGGCGGGCTCGCTGGCCTTACCAGCGCTGTCACTGCCTCCGCAGGCCGAGAGGCCGGCCGCGAGCCCGAGAGCGAGAGTGGTAGCGAGGACGGTCTTCCTTATGTACATATGGTCAATCTATCGACATATGCGACAGTGCTGACACCCAGTACAGGCCCATCCGCGATTGGTTCCCCTACCACGGCATCCCCACCTGGCCGTAGGGTCACGGCATGCAGATCGACGAACTGACAGACCTCATGGGCACCCTGCACGGGGAGCTGTCGACCGGGGCCTGGCTGCCGACCGATCAAGAACGGGCCCTTGCCGAACACATCGTGGTCGCCGTTGAACAGCCCTCCACCGCGGCTCTTGAGGAACCCTTCAGTGTGGTGACCTTCGCGATCCGCGAGGGTCTGCGCACGGTCGGTCCCGATGTGGCCCCCGCAGGCAGAGACAGCCGGTGGGCGGCCGTGCTGGTGAGGTGTGCTGCGATCCTGGAGCCGCACCGCAGGGCCGACAGCCGTCAGGGCCAGGACCTCTCCCGCCAACTCCTGAGCCTTTGCGCCGAGGTGCACGACTACCGACCAGTGGCATGAACCTGCCGTTCGACTACTCTGTGCCCGTACCGATCTTCGTACGCACGGGGAGGTCCACATGTCGTACCGGATCAACTGGGGCAAGCAGCGCCCAGCGTCGTTCTGGCGGCACGACCTGATTGGCTACCTCGTCTTCACCGCGGTCGCCACGCTGGTCTGGGCGCTCTTCGGCATCCCCTGGTGGATCCCCCTCTACTTCGGCGGAAACGCCCTGGTCGTCTTTCTTCGACTCATCGAACGCAAGCGGGACAAGGGCAAGTTGGTGACCGAGGTAACCGAGGTAGAAGCGGTGTCCGTGCGGATCCGCCAGTTCAGACTTTGAGTTTCAGCCCGCTGGCCAGTCCTGAGCGCGGTACCTAGCGGGACTCGCCGCCTGAAGCACTCAGTCACAGCCAGATACCGGCCGCCCATCGTCGGACAAGTTCCGTGTATCGCCCCCGCACGAACCTGGTGGGTCGCCTCTGGGGCATCTGACCCGGGTTCACAGCAGGTCAGCCAACGGGTTCTTGGGCGTCTCATCCTTCTGCCTCGCAAGAGCCGTCTTCTTGGCAGGGGCCTTCTTGGCAGCCGGCCGCTTGGGACCTGTGCTGGCCGCCCGCTTCCGCGGTGCCGGCCTCTGGGGCTGGGCGGGAACCGATACGAGCTTCGGCCGCTCCTGGGGCTGCTCCGGGGGCTGGTCCTCGCCCTCGCGCTTGGCGTCCGTGAAGCGGACGAACACGGGCTTCGGCCCACCCTTGGCAGAGCCCTGCCGCGTCTCCATGACGACGTCTGGCATCTTCTCAATCGCGGCACTCAGGGAGTCTGCGTTGCCTCGGGTACCGAGCGAGCGAAGGATCAGGGTTCGCGTTGCCTCTCCGCCATAGCGCTGAAGTGACTCCCTGACGATCTGCTCAACCGACTTCATCTGTCGGCCGATTCCCTGCTGAGCCTCGTTGATGAGCTTTTCAGTGCAAGCCATCGAGTACTCGATCATGGCGTGTGCTGCTTTCCATGCCTTGGCGCTGATGACAGTCTTACGTTCAGCGGCCACAAGCAGGCAGGCGATCCGGAGGAGGTTCTCGTCTCCTCGCTCGATGAAGCACGAGACGTTCTCGGGAAGAGACGCCATGCGGTCATCGAACTCGCGGCGGTAGGCGTCGTGGAGCTCTGCGGCTTCGTCGGACAGCTCCATCTCGCGGACCTTCTCCCGCGCCCAGCGGTAGGCCCGCGTCAACGCTGGGGTCTCCTTCACAGCGTCGAGCGGCTTCTTGATGCTGGAGGGCAAGGACTGGTACTGAGTCACCAGGAAGTGCGGGATGCGGTTGAAGGCGCCACCCAACGCGAACTCGGGCTTCACCAAGGGAGCCCAGCGGCCGGGCTGGATGTGAACGTGGTATCCGAGAAGCGGTACCTCGATGCGCTGCTCCTCGCGCTTACCGTTCTTACCCTTGGTGGTATTCACCACGGACTCGCCGTCCCACGCGTTGATGAGCTGGTCGTGGTAGGTGGCATCCCGGTTAGCCCGCTTGAGGACTGAGGCCCACTCGCCCTCCGCGATCATCACCCGACCATCCCGGCCTTCCTCAGAGGTCAGTGACTCCTGTTCGACCTCGAACAGGGTCGTTACCAGGGAGGGGCCGGACGAGATTCCCTTACGCATCCGCGTGTGCAGGAAACCGCCGATGGACGGGTCCAGGATGGCCCGAGCGGTCGCCAGGGCGAATCCCTTCCGCCCCACTCGCGACCGCCCCACAAGGGCTGTCCAGAAGACTGTGGGCCTGCCGCTGGGCTGGAACACCTTGCCGGCCACCGCCGACGACCACAGAGACAGGGTGGCCGCGTACACGCCGATGGGGTCCGCTTCGGTGTGCGGCATGGCCGCTGCTACCGCCTTGCCCAGGGGGCCGTACTGCATCGACTTGAACTGCTCGTTCATAGGGGTGCTGTATCTCCTTGTGCTAGGCCGCGACGGCGTCAGCAGTGGCCTTATCGAACAGGTCTGCGAAATGGGCTGCGAAGCGGTCAGCATGACCTTGGCATAGATCGTAGCTGTCAGATCCTACCGTCAGGGTCGTAACTCCCTTGACGGTTTTACCTTTTACCGCGCAGCCGTCGCAAATGATCTCTTCAATCATCTTTCGAGCCATTTCCGGTATCTCCTCCATATCGAGGGGCCATAGCCAAGGGACCGGTTCTCCGGTCCCCGACTAAAGCCCCTCGCGCTTGCCTACTTCTGGGCGTGAACCTGGTAGGCGTATCGTCCGAACGGCGTTACGTTGTCGTCCTCATCGATGAACTCGAAGTTCAGCAGCCGTGCACCCGATGTGCGGATCCCCTTCACCTTTCCGTCCTTGCCCTTCGGGCGATCCCCGACGAGCTGTCCAAGAACGTTCAGGTTGAACTCAGTGAGCGATTCGATCCGCTCCATGAGCGTCATCTCCGCAACCTTGTGCGTGCGCTCGCACCCAGTGCCTTCGCGCTTGCGCCAGTTCTTCTCGCGTCCCCGAGGCACGGGCAGCTCCCGGTAGTGCTTCGCCGCCTCTTCTTCACTCGCGATGACGGCAGCGCGCGAACTTGAAGCGGGTGCGACAGCAGGGACGGCCGAGTTGTCACCGCCAACGGCGTGGCGGTATGCCTCCTGGATGGCTGCCGGGATACGGCCTCGGTCGTTGACCTCATAGCCGTTCTCCTTGGCCCAAGCTCGTACGGCCTGGGTATCCAGGGCGTTCCTCGACTTGGCCGACGTCCGCTGGGAAGGTCGGCCGGCCTCGCCCTGGGCCCTCCTGGCTACCGCCATGTACGGGGCCAGGAGCTGGCGGAGCTGGCCCTCGTTCGCGTCGGTCAGGTCGATCTCAAACAGGGCCCCGTCTATCCCGAACTCAACCGTCCGGATGACGCCGGGCTCTGCTACCTCGGTGCCGTCAAGGTCGTCAATGTAGGTGGTGACGAACTTCTGGGCCATGAGTCTTTCTCCTTTGTGTGCCTGATCGCTTTTCGATCAGCCATGACGAAGGGCCCGGCCGAAGCCGGGCCCTTCACCAAAGCCACTCGAAGATCAGCCGTACATTTCTTCGTACATGGCGGTCTCTGCTGTGTTGAGGCGTTCGGTCACTTGGTTCACCAGGATCTCGGGGAAGTCCGATACGCCGTGCGCCCCTTCCGCGCCGCAGCTCAGGTACGTCGGCTGGTCGTGACCAGCGAGCGTGAAGTGTGCTGCTCCGTCCTCGTCCGTCCAGATATCCAGGTACATGGGCAGCGTCATCTCAAGGAAGCTGTCGCAGCCTTCGACGGGGCATGGGTACCGGGTGAGGTCTTGCTCTGTCACTTCGTCTGCTCCGTCCACTGGTTCTGCGGGTGTTCTTCGAGGCGGCCGAGGGGCACGGTGACCACCTGGTTGGAACCGGCTTTCCGGACCTTGTACCGGCCGTCTGGGCGCCGCCGTTGGACTCGCCCAGCCGTCAGCACCGAGCCGTTCTCACGCTTAATGAAGACGTAAGAGCCCTTCTCGTAAGTCACTTGTCCTCAATTTCGGGGTGCGGGGCATCAGGGCCAGGGCAAGCACTCACAGGCCAACCTCATCGGGCTCGGCCTGGAAGAACGCCATGAAGACGGGCTTGATTGCCGCCCGCCGCGCTCTACGGTCCGGCCGGTTCACGGTCCCAGGGAGGACCGCGACCGCCCGGTCTATCAGGAGGTGGGGCGAGCGGTTCCGCACGTGGACCGCGCATCGCTCACACGAGTTCCACGGCTCCGCGTAGACCTGCGTCAGCCCGCCGGTCTTCTCCACGATCGCCTTACGGGTGAGGAAGGCCGTTACGGGGTGGTCGGCTGAACAGAAGTCACACACTCCCTGAAGCCGGTCGGGGTCCTGGGGTACGGGTGTGGCTGGGTGGTCCCACTCCTTGCCCACCCACGCCGGGTGGATGTAGCGACTTCCGAATACGTCGGTCCAGGAGTTCAGGGGCGTGCAACAGGTGTCGCACATCATCGGTTCTTCCACCATCACGCGTCGTCCTCCACGGGGGTAAGGGTGACCTCCTGGCCGTTGTCGAGCACGTACACCAAGTCGTTGCCCGCGTTCAGCTCTCGTTGGATGTCCACGATGTCCTCGACGCTCAGAGGCAGGCGCGGAAGGCGACTACGCACTTTCGTACGCTCCAATGCTTGTGAGCAGGGTTCGGCTGTCCAGGTAGGCCACTACCGCTTCCTTGACGAACATCGCGGCCACGGCGCGGGGGTTGTGATAGCCCTGGGCTGCGTCCGCGCACTGCCCCCAGACGTTCTCCATTGCGTCCTTCCGTTCTCCCATCGCGGAGTACTGAGCCGCCTCTATCGCGGCCCCTCGGATGTGCGCACGGTCCATCTCGTACGCCTTCATGGCTCCCATGACGGGCCTCTCTCTGCGTGTGAAATCGAGCCTTAGCGACTCTCCCCCAAACCCTCACACTCCAACGTGAGGATCTGAGAGACAGGCGCTAAGCGTCAGTAGTCGCGCACGAAGTGCCAGGTACCGGCACCCTCGTACAGAGCGGTCTCGCCGCAGAGCAACCGGTCTTGCGCCTCACTCCGGGCGATGGCCCGCATGTGGCCGTGGTACTGCTTGGGCAGCTCATCCCAGTAGTGGTCTTCCTCGGCCAGGATGTACGCGGCGTACGCGTTCTCTTCCGGGCCCAACTCCTCAGTGACACACCCGATGTACTGGTCTTGACACGTCTCGTAGAGGTCTTCCACGTCCACCTGTCCATGGAAGTGCGCGACCACCACAGCGGGGAAATCATCGAGCGCGAGCGCGATCAAGTGGAGATCACCAATCGACTCGTACTCTCCGAGCCGGATACCGCCAAAGTCGTCGTAGTCATGGATCGCGAACTCTTCGGCGCCCGGTATCGGAGACGCTTCCAACATGAGCTGAATCTCATGGTGGATCGAGTCCGGACCTTGCGTGGCATCAATCCATTCCCCATGCAAGATGCCGTTGTTGTAGGACGCGAGGCACGCGGCATAAATCTGGTGCATGGGTTAGCTCCTGAGCTTTCGGACGTCTTTGACCGGGATCACGTGAATGTCGTGCGAGCGGTCAACTGGCCTCGTGTCGTACGAACCTTGAATGACTGCGTGCGTTATGTTGTCGCGCTTCATCTTGGGTGCGCCGTAGATGACTCCCCGGATCGTTCCGGAGAGCCTGTGACCGTGCATCGAGCGGTATTCGACGCGCGTTCCGATCTCAACGCTTGCGGGAGTCATGCGCTCCGATACCTCCGCTTGCTCAGGTTCAGCTCAACGAACACGGACGGGAGTCCATACGACGCCGCGTATGCGACCGCTTCCGCGTAGTCGTCAAAGCGGCGGTGCCACTGGGGGCCAATGTGTGCGACGTACATGACGGGGCCTTACTCGTGAAGGTTGCAGGGGAAGTCAACGACCATTGCGCATACGCAGTTCTTCAGGTCCCACGCTTCGCAGTAATCGCAGGGGAATTCGTCGCGCGGGTCACAGGTGCATTCGTTGGCCACTACTCGCCGTCCCGAACGAGCGGGGCATGTCCGTGCATGACCGCGATGTGGGAGAGGTAAGAGGCCACGTCTTCCCCAAACAGCTCGACCGCTTTCCGGTCGGATTCGTCCGAAGCGTCGGAAGCGTTGGGTGCCCACACGTGGAACACCACGGGTTCGTCTTGGCCGTCTGCGCGTACGTCGTCCGCTCCTTTCTCCCACCAGTCGGAATCCCAGTCCATGACCACGGTGTAAGGCAGGTCACCCCCACGGCCGGCCTGGGTCTGGGCCTGGAACTCCCCCAGGAGTGACCGCAGTAGCTCTTGGTGGTCCGGGCCGGTGCCCTTAAGACGCCACTGGCACTCGTGCCACTTGATCCGCTCGATTGCGTCGCGCAGCACCTTGGAGGCAACCGAGCCGTCTACCGGCTCCGGGCACACGTGCCGTTCGTTCTCACAGTGACCGCAGTACACCTCGTCATCCGGGCCCGCGTCGTAATCCGACGGGTAGGCCGCGAGGTCCATCCCGCAACCCGAGCACTCGACCATTCCGGTCCAGTCGTTGACCTGCATCACGCGTCCTCCTTCGCCGACGCACGGTCCACGAGGCAATCAACAATGTCGTGCAGATACTTGTGTTCTTCCGACGCGGGGACGTTGTGCCACAAGTCGAACGCCGCTTCCATGGCCAAATCCTCGTTCTCCGCTTCGATCTCAACGCGATACGTAGCCGACTGGAAAACTTCAACCTGGTACGTCTTCATGTCAGCGGCCCTCAATCCACACACCGTCAGCGTCTTTCCTGGCAGCTCCGGTGAGGAAGCCGTTAGCGATGCCGTGCCCCTTCATGGGCACCCAGATTCCCACGTGGTCACCCTTCACGTATTCGAGCTGACCCCGGTACGTTCCGGCGGTCCATCCCATGTACGGATCTCGCGAGAGCCGCACTCGCACACGGGCCCCTACGGTCAAGTCGTTCCGGTCCATTCGGTCAAGGTGTGTCGTCGTCACTGCCTTACCTTCCTGATTCGCGCTCTCGTCTGCCTGAGAGCCCATAACCAGGCTCACACTCCAACTTGTGAGCCTGACTAAAGGCGCTCAGCCCTTGATGGGCCGCACGTGGTGCGGGTTGCCGGGGTCCCTCAAAGCCCAGTCCCCGTGATCGTCGCAATAGGACGTGGAGAGCCACCGGCGGTTGCCGTAGCGCTCCATATCGATCCAGCGCGTTGCCAGCTCTAGGCATTCACCGTGATAGCAGCGATACCGCCCCTCGGCGTCGATCTTGTACCACTGGACAGAACCTTTAGTCGTTCCCTTGCCCATTACCCGAAGACCTCCTAAATCTCATTCTCGGACCACATGAACAGTTCCCCGCACTCCCAATGAAAGGCGTATCCGTCGGGTGCCCTGTCCGTCAGATAGTCGGTCGCTTCATCTGCGAAGTCGTTCAGGTCCCACACGTCCCGATGACCCGGCGACGTTGACTCATTCGCCTTGAACCGCTTCAAGAGTCCGTCAATGTCCGGGTGATCCGGCCGGTACCCGTAGGCCATGGCAAGCTCAATGACTCGCCCGATGTTCAGCCATCCAAAGTGACCATCCAACCAGCAACCGGCCATATCTTCCGCGATCTCACCCATTCCTCACACTCCAACTTAGATACCGAGCTTTGCGCCGCCATGCGGCCAGCGAACCGGGTAGCACGTCTCACAACCGCGCTGAATCTCCCGGACATCGCGCATGGTTGCGTAGGCTCCGACATGCTTCAGAGTGTCTACGTAGGCCGGTACGCACTCGCATTCCCCCTCCCGCTCTCGTTCGGTGCAGTCGTGGCACATCGCGCCTTCAATCTCTGTCTTCAACCAGGTATTGCAATCCTGACACTGGAGGTATCCGAGCGTTTCCATGGCGTCTTCAACGTCACAGGAGGAGCAGTTAGAGCAGTGCGGAACTTCCGGCATGATCCGGATCAAGTCGTCGGGCTCCACCCCTTCAGGGAGGGTGTAGAGATCTGCGATCATGGCGCAAGCGTTGTCCCATTCGAGTTCGGACAGCCGCTCATCATCAAGGATCGGGTAACCGGCTAGGCTGCGGCCGATCTGTTCCGCTATCGCATGCCCTTTCGGGTTGGACGCGTCCCACACGATCCAACCATTCCACTCGTGGGTATCCACCCCCGCATCCTTGAATGCCGCATAGGTCGCTTCGGCGTTCACCCTGAGCAGGTTCTCTCGACAGTCACAGTTGTAGTACCCGCGAGAGTTCCAGTCTTCCAGCGGTTCGCCCGTGCCATCGTCCACGATTCCAAACCCTGCCCAACACATATCGCGGGCAGCTTCCGCCATTTCGTCAAGGGTGTGCCGGTACCACGGCTGACAGTCTGCGTACTCGCGGGCAAAGTCGTTGAATTTAGCGCCAATGATCACGGACATGGTTACACCTTTCCCTGGGGGTTTGATTCACGCTCCCTAGCGCGCCATAGACAGACTCACACTCCAACTTGTGAACCTGCCTAAAGCGCGCTAACGCGTTTCAAGAAGGAGCATGATCTGACACATGGCGCACGTGTATCCGTGCGCTTCGCTCCACCACACGAACCGCGTAGCCTCGCAGTGTTGGCACGTTCCGAGCATCATCGTTAGAACTCCGTCCCGTACTGAACGCCGCCCATGAGTTCAACGTCCCATCCATTCCAAATGGTCGGGGCCTTGAACATCTCGCCCCGTACATACAGGAGCGCATCCTTAGAGTTCTCCGCCCATACAGACGCCTCTAGGTCGCGCTCATCCTTGCTCGGGTGACTGAACTTGACGTAATAGCGATTGGTCACACCCTCCGAAATGTGAGGGTGCACGGCGTCAGGTATGAGCCTGAATCCGTCGTGCTCCGCATTAATTCCAGCCATGCACGCCTTGCAGCGTCCATGCTCCTTGCCACTGTCGGACCATGGGCCGACGTATCGCGCTTCGCGGGTGATCCCCCACATCTCGCAGACTGCACAGTTCACGCCTGTGCCCCTTTCTCTCGCAGTATCATTCCACCACTGACACTCACCCCCATACACTCACTCTCAGACGCTTAGAGACGCACCTAGGCCCGTTGCTCATGGCTTTGGGTCTGTGCGCTGGACACGTCGTGTTGATTGGGTGTGTGAGAGTCAATCTCAGATGGTTACGGGGGTAGCTTCCCCGCTAGCTTGAGTGTCTGATCTATCCATTCCGGGGCGATCACTTCCCGTTATCCGCTCACGTAGTACGCCGGTCATCGCGTAGAGAATGGCAATCCATTCCCGGATTCACCCCGCTCGGGTACGTACTCACTCCGTAGCTATTCGCTTCGCTACGTGTGGCCTATGTGATGTTCCTAGCTGGTATCTCTGCAAGCCTCTAGGAGGCTCTTACGCAGGGACCTAGCACTAGTACCTAGGTTCCTTCATTTGGGAGCCTTACAAACGCTCCTGTCGCGTTCCTGATACCGGTTTCAGATTCAGGCCCCGTATCCACATCTCCGCTTCACGGGTGGGTCTCGGTTGGCTTTCCGGTCGGTGTCTCGCTGACAAGAAGAACACTCTCACACTCCAACCACTGTGTCTATTGCATGGGCACGTCAACTATATGTATCACTCTTTGTATCAACTGGCATCCAACCCTATGAATAGAAGGAAGACGCACGCGAAACCACAACACGCATTCAATGTCAACGGCGAAACAAATGATAAGCGTCACATCAAAGGCGCCAAAACAGGGCCCGGATGCACGCCGAATGCAATTCGTCAAGGGTCATAGGACACATTCCTTCGTGACCATGGCCGCACCTGGATAGGGTCTTTCGATGCGCTATCAGAGCCCTCTTACGACCCTCTAGCACACTTTCACCTATGCTAGTGACTCTATATCAGAGTGGCATTCATCACGTATCCACTTCCGCCCATCCGGCCGGATTGAATACATATCAATCCGCCACCCTGAATGGATATCCCGCAACACTCCGAATGGGTCTCGCTACCCTCCGAATAGAGTTAGTTCATTCATGCCCCGAAAGGTATTCACCCCTAGTCGGAATTCCTCTATGGATTCCTGGGCCAGCGCATACGTCAACGATGAACGAACTAACCCTAATACAATTGCTGATACAGACACGGGGGTAATGCCTGTGCATTCATTCAGCGAACCCACCAGGAGTGCCTTCCTCCGAGCGTGTACGGGTATGAACTAACTGACGGGCCTCGTGCCGGCCTGCCGACTCTCGTCTCACCCAAACCCCTTTGGGGTCCTTCAGCGGCCCTCAAATCGCCTTACAGGCCCCTTCTCGCCTCGATGACACGATGACGGTGTCACCGCGTCACGCCCCAGCACTCCTTCCGTGTGATCCGCGTCTCCCTTCCAGCCTCGACCGACAGAGTTCGGGCCGTATTTCACCGACGCTTAGATTGAAGCGGGGGTTATATACCCCCGCCAGAGTGACCAGCGAGCCGCCCAGAGGCGGTGGCGAGCCAACCTCCACCCTCCGAGAGGCGGGAGGGGGTTGCCTCAACCGCCGTGAATGAATGAACTAACTGTAGTACAGACGTTGCTACAAAAAGGAACCCCCGGTGGGGCGGGGGTTCCCTCGTCGGCTAACTCTTGAATGAACTAACTGCCACGTGCTCCCGAAGTCGTTCCTTCATGTCCTCCGGGAAGTCGAGCAGGACCCGCGGAGGAGCCTTTGGCCCCAGGGTGGGCCAGGCCAATACCTTCACTCCACACGTCCGAAGAAGGTTTCCGCGTTCTTTCCATGTCATGCCAGCCCAGGCTTCGCCATACGTCTTACCCATTGCTTGCCACTCATAGTGGGGCTTGACTATTTCTTCAGTTTCGAGCTTCTTCATTCGGTCCAGAAGGTTCTTCTTTCGGCTTAGGTAGTCCTGCCGGCCTCCCTCGTAGTCATAGAGGTTCATGTCCCACTCTTCGGACAGTTCCTTGAGGGCGGTTTCGCAGCGTTCCTTCTCGGCTCCTACATCATTCCCGGGCACGAATACCCTCACCTGAGCTTGTTCAGGGCCAACCTCCGCTAGGAAATATTGCTCCACGACTGCTTTGAGGTCGTGGCCGTTCATGTTCACAGCCCCTTCGTGGCATTTGGCGCCCGGAGTGTTGTTCGTGGAGCATCGGAAGTAGTTGTAGTGCGTTGTCTTCCCGTTTCGAGTCCTCGATGAGTTGGATTCGTAGAGGACTGCGAGGCAATTCATGCAGTAGGCGACCTCGCGTAGGTCTGTGGCGTTCTTGGTGACGCCCTCGCCGACCCCCCCGCGCTTCTTGAAGCGTCGGTTCATCACTTCGAATGCCGCCTTGGTCATGAGGGCCTGCGCGCGCATCACCGGAAGGCCGTCCTTGCCTCGTACCGGCTTCCCGTCCTTCCAGCTTTCGCCAGTGAGGACCCGGTTGGTGAGGATGACGTGCACCGAGGACTGATTCCAGCGCCCAGGAGCCCTCTCTTCGGCCTCGGCCGGTGTGATATCGCCCTTCGCGATCAGCTGATTGCGCTTACGCCACTCGCTTGGGCAGACGATCCCGTTCTCGTTGAGGTAGGTGGTGATGTCCTTCATCGAGTGGTCTTCGGAGAGGTTGATCATCGTCTGCACGTGCCGGATTGTGTCGTCCTCGAAGACCAGATACCAGCCTTCCTCGTGGATCGGGCTCGGTACGGCCTTGTAGCCATACGGAACCACGCCACCCTTCCAGCGTCCGAGCTGCCGCATCTTCTCTGCGGCACCCTCATTGCGCTCCTGAATGGCTTCCCACTCCCAGGAGGCGACCATGGCCATCATCTCTGCCATCTGTCGGCCGGCCTTGGTCGTGGTGTTCACGCCGTCCGAGGTGATGATGGCCTTGCCGTACTTCTTCATCCACTCCATGAGGGTGTGGAAGTGGAGGGCACGGCGGGTGATGCGGTCCATCTTCCAAGCCACCAAGGCATCCCACTGCCCCATGCAGGGCTCGTCGGGGGTGTGGTGGCACTCGGAGGTCTCGCAGGTCAGGTCCAGAGCCCTGAACCAGGGGCCGAGCTTCGGCCTCTGCTGCGGGTAGACACGGCCGGACACATCAAGGTCGTCGCATATGTGGACGAGGACGCCTTGGACCATCTGACGGATGCCGTGGATGGTCTCTTCCTGCCGCTCCGGGCTCGTGCTCGTCTCAGTCTCACGTGACAGGCGGATTTCCCCCAGGAGCCGGAGGGTGTCGGCATCGGGCCTGGCTCGATGTTGGAGTGTGAGACTTTCGCGCATGGCGTCAGGTTGGAGTGTGACACGGCGACTTGTCAACTTCGCTCCTTATGGCACCCCCCTTGACCTGGGGAGATGACTAAGAGTGGTGTTGTAAGTCCGCCCAGTGCGCGATTGCCTGCTGAACAAGATGCAGCGCTGGTTGCGCTCCGTGGTGTTGTCATCCTGTGCAGTTCGCGGTCACCAACTGGATCACCGCGGCCGCCCGGGTGCAGCAGCTGCTCGCGCGCAAGACGGCCGAGCTGGGCTCGGTGCTGACGCGCCGGGTCGCGGCGGGCGAGGTCGTGGCGGTCTCCACCGGCGACGTCGAGAAGATCGGTTGGTTCGTGGAGGCGCTCTCGCGGTTCGCCGCGGCCGCCGCCGCACTCGTGATCATCTGCGTCGGCCTGGTGCTCTACCAGCCCGCGCTCGGCATCATCGTCGCGCTCGGTGTGCCCGTACTGGCCCTCGCCGTCCTGCCGTTGCTGCCGCGCGCCACCAAGCGCGCCGACATCCAGCGCGAAAAGGCGGGCCGGGCAACGGAGTTGGCGTCCGACACGGTCGCCGGGCTGCGGGTGCTGCGCGGCATCGGCGGCGAGGAACTGTTCCTCGGCCGCTACCGCGAGGCCTCCCAGGAGGTCCGCCGGGCCGCCGTGCGCAGCGCCCGCATGTGGTCGCTGATCTCGGCCGTCCAGGTGCTGCTGCCCGGCGTTCTGCTCATCACGGTCGTCCTGTACGGCGCGCACCTCGCGCTCGCCGGGCGGATCACGGTGGGTGAACTGGTCACCGTGTACAGCGCGGTGACGCTGATGCTGTACCCGCTGCGGCACTTCGAGGAGATCGCGATGGCGTACTCCTTCTCCCGGCCCTCCGCGAAGCGGGCGGCCCGGGTGCTGGCGCTGCAGCGGGTCACCGACCCGGCCGGGACGGACACGGGGGTGCCGTCCCGGCCGCGGACATCGCGCCTGTCGGGCGATCTGTACGACCCGGCGACCGGGTTGCTCGCGCCCGAGGGCCGGCTCACGGCCGTGGTGTGCGGCGACCCGGACGCGGCCGGGCGGCTCGCGGAGCGGCTCGGCGGCCACGCCGAGGAGACCGGCGACCTGCCGTCCGTCCTGCTCGGCGGGGTCGCGCTCGACGGGCTCGCGCTCGACGGCGCCCGGACCGCCGTCCTCGTGCAGGACAAGGATCCGGTGCTGCTCTCCGGCACGCTGCGGGAGCTGCTCGACGTGCCGTCGTCCGGACAGGTCGAGGCCGCCGACGCGCTCGCGGCCGCCCAGTGCGGCGATGTGCTCGACGCGCTGGCGCAGGCGTCGGTGGACGCCGACGGGGATCCGATGCGGACCCGGATCACAGAGCGCGGCCGGTCGCTCTCCGGCGGGCAGCGCCAACGCCTCGCGCTGGCACGGTCGTTGGTGACCGACCCCGAGGTGCTCGTGCTCGACGAGCCGACCTCCGCGGTCGACTCGCACACCGAGGCGCGGGTCGCGGACGGCGTCAAGCGGCTGCGGGCCGGGCGGACGACGGTCGTGTTCACGTCGTCGCCGCTGCTGCTCGACCTGGCCGAGCGCGTCGTGTTCGTGCACGGCGGCGAGGTCGCCTCGGTCGGGGTGCACCGCGAACTGCTGCACTCCGACGCCCGCTACCGCGCGGTCGTCACGCGCGAGAGCGACGAGGAAGTACCGCGGTCGAAGAGCCTCGATGCACTGGAGAACCTGGAGAAAGTGGAGGAGTCGGCATGATCGGCGTGGCAGCACCGGAGTACGACCCGGCGGCCCCGCAGTCGGCCACCACCCTGCCGGTCGGCAGCCCGGCGACGGTGCGCGCGTACGTGCGCGGACTGCTGCGGCGCCACCGCCGGGCGTTCGGGGTCCTGGTCGGGGTGAACGCCGTCGCGGTGGTCGCCTCGATGGTCGGTCCGTACCTCCTCGGCGGCATCGTCGAGGACCTGTCGTCGGGCGTGCGCGACCTCCAACCGGGGCGCACCGCCGCCCTGTTCGCGGCCGCGCTCATCATCCAGACGGTGTTCGTCCGGATGGTGCGGCTGCGCGGCGGGATGCTCGGCGAGGAGATGCTGGCGGATCTGCGCGAGGACTTCCTCGTGCGGTCGGTCGGGCTGCCGCCGGGCGTGCTCGAACGGGCCGGTACGGGTGACCTGCTGTCCCGTATCACCACCGACATCGACCGGCTCGCCAACGCGATGCGCGAGGCCGTGCCGCAGCTCGCGATCGGGGTGGTGTGGGCGGCGCTGCTGCTCGGCGCGCTGGGTGTCACGGCGCCGCCGCTGGCGGTGCTGATCGCACTGCCGGTGCTCGTGGTGGGCTGCCGCTGGTACTTCCGGCGGGCGCCCTCGGCGTACCGCTCGGAGGCCGCCGGGTACGCGGCGGTCGCCGCCGCGCTGACCGAGACGGTCGACGCGGGCCGCACGGTCGAGGCGCACCGCCTCGGCGCGCGCCGGATCGCCCTGTCCGACCAGCGGGTCAAAGAGTGGACCGGGTGGGAGCGCTACACGCTCTGGCTGCGGTCGGTGCTCTTCCCCGTGGTCAGCGTCACGCACATGACGATCATGCTGTCGGTGCTGATGATCGGCGGGGTCTTCGTCCTGCACGACTGGATCACGGTCGGCCAGCTCACCACGGGTGCGCTGTTCGCCCAGATGCTGGTCGAGCCGGTCGGGCTCATCCTGCGCTGGTACGACGAGCTCCAGGTGGCCCAGGTGTCGCTCGGGCGTCTGGTCGGGGTCCGGGACATCGAACCGGACGCGGGTGACGCCAGGGTGCACCCGGACGGACGGGACATGGAGGCGGCCGAGGTGCGCTTCGGATACCGCGAGGGCGTGGACGTGCTGCACGAGGTGTCGCTGTCCCTGGCCCCGGGCACCCGGCTCGCCCTGGTCGGCCCGTCGGGCGCGGGCAAGTCGACGCTCGGGCGGCTGCTCGCCGGGATCTACGCCCCGCGCGAGGGCCGTGTCACGCTGGGCGAGGCCGAGCTGTCGCGGATGCCGGCCGAGCGAGTGCGCGCGCATGTGGCGCTGGTCAACCAGGAGCACCACGTGTTCGTCGGCTCGCTGCGGGACAACCTGCTGCTCGCCCGCACGGGCGCCGACGACGCCGAGCTGTGGGCGGCGCTCGGTGCGGTCGACGCGGACGGCTGGGCGCGGGCGCTGGGCGAAGGCCTCGACACGGAGGTCGGCTCGGGCGGCCTCGCGCTCACCCCGGCGCAGGCCCAGCAGATCGCGCTGGCCCGGCTCGTCCTCGCGGACCCGCACACCCTGGTCCTGGACGAGGCGACCTCGCTCCTGGACCCGCGCGCGGCCCGCCACCTGGAGCGCTCGCTGGCCCGCGTGCTGGACGGCCGCACGGTCGTGGCGATCGCCCACCGGCTGCACACGGCGCACGACGCGGACGTGATCGCGGTGGTCGAGCGCGGCCGGATCAGCGAGCTGGGCAGCCATGACGAGCTGGTCGCGGCGGACGGGGCGTACGCGGCGCTGTGGCGGTCCTGGCACGGGTGACCCTGCGGGGCGGGGGGGGCTTGGCACCCTGGTTGCTGGACCCCGGCCCTGGCTGGGCACCCTGCGCCGGGGGGATCTGTTTGCGGTTGACTGCCGGCCGCGTGTGGCTGGTCGCGCCGTTCCCCGCGCCCCCTTAGGGCACCCGGCGCGCCGGTTCGCTCCAGGACCTGTTCACGGTTGGCTGCCGACCGTGCGTGGGTGGTCGCGCAGTTCCCCGCGCCCCTGAAAGGCGCCAGGGTTGCGGGAGGGGCCTCCGGCGCGCCGGAGGCGGGGCCGGGCGGTCAGATGACGTCCAGGGCGCCGGCCGCGCCGACTCCGCCCAGCACCATGAACGCCGGCATCAGGATCTTCAGCTCCACCCAGCTGCCGGCCCGGAAGCGCATGCCCTTCGGGGGGCCGATCGGGTGCCAGCGCCTGCGGCCCAGCGGGATCGGCCACAGGATCGGGCAGCCCGAGACCGTCAGGGCGTCGCCGATGTCGTGCACGAGGGCGCCGAGCACGATCGGCAGGCCCAGCCACAGGTACTCCTGGCCGGGCCCGCTGAACAGCCAGTCCGAGCCGTTGCCCGGCTGGTCGAGGACACCGGCCAGAATCCACGCGCCGGTCGCGCCGAGCGCCCACACCAGCACGTCGCTCGACACCCGCGCGGCCCGCCACAGCAGGCCTTCCACGGCGAGGACGAGGTGCACGAAGAGGATCGCGAGGACCGCCCAGCGGCCGCCGAACATCGCCGCGGCGGAGGCGCCCGCCCCAATCAGGACGGCTCACAGCCAGGTGTGGGTCAGGGTGCGGTGACCGCCGTTGCGGCGCGGGTCGCCGGGGCCGCGGGTCGCCTTGTAGACGGCGTGTGACAACTCGTCCACGATGCCGCACAGCCCCCGGGACACCGGCCCGAAGGCGCGCGATATGGTCGCCGACTTGTGGTCGAGGTCGGGCGCCAGAGCCGCACCGGCCGTGATCAGGGCGCCCACGGCGAGAACCGGCCACGGCATGGGGTGCCCGGCGGCGGCCGCCGCCGCGCCCGCCCCCAGCCAGGCCGCGGCCCCCGACAGTGAGTGCGCAGGTCCCATCATGACCGTGCCCCGCCCCATTCCTCTTGTTCTGTGCCTCAGTTGACGGCCCGTCCGGCGACGGGCCGAGCAGGCAGCCTACCCGTCGATGATCTTCGTGCCGGTGGCCGGTTCCCCGTCCCGGGCACGGGCCAGGCAAGATGGGGGGCGTGACCCTTATCGATCAGCTGCCGCCGAGTGCCGACCCCGATGCCCTTTTCGAGGCCTTCTCCACCTGGGCCGAGGACCAGGGCATCAACCTGTACCCGGCCCAGGAGGAGGCGCTGATCGAGGTGGTGTCGGGGGCGAACGTCATCCTGTCCACCCCGACCGGCTCCGGAAAGAGCCTGGTGGCGGCGGGTGCGCACTTCGCGGCGCTGGCCCGTGACGAGGTCACCTTCTACACCGCGCCCATCAAGGCGCTGGTCTCGGAGAAGTTCTTCGACCTGTGCAAGCTCTTCGGCACCGAGAACGTCGGCATGCTGACCGGCGACGCCTCCGTGAACGCGGACGCTCCCGTCATCTGCTGCACCGCCGAGGTGCTCGCCTCCATCGCGCTGCGCGACGGCAAGCACGCCGACATCGGCCAGGTCGTGATGGACGAGTTCCACTTCTACGCCGAGGGCGACCGCGGCTGGGCCTGGCAGATCCCGATCCTGGAACTCCCCCAGGCCCAGTTCGTCCTCATGTCGGCCACCCTCGGCGACGTGTCGATGTTCGAGAAGGACCTGACCCGCCGCACCGGCCGCGAGACCTCGGTCGTGCGCTCGGCGACCCGGCCGGTCCCGCTCTCGTACGAGTACGTCACGACGCCCATCACCGAGACCCTGACCGAACTGCTCGAAACCAAGCAGTCGCCGGTCTACATCGTGCACTTCACCCAGGCCCAGGCGGTCGAGCGCGCGCAGTCGCTCATGTCGATCAACATGTGCACCCGCGAGGAGAAGGACAAGATCGCCGACCTGATCGGCAACTTCCGCTTCACCACCAAGTTCGGCCAGAACCTGTCCCGTTACGTCCGCCACGGCATCGGTGTGCACCACGCGGGCATGCTGCCGAAGTACCGCCGTCTGGTCGAAAAGCTGGCCCAGGCGGGCCTGTTGAAGGTCATCTGCGGTACGGACACGCTCGGCGTCGGCGTCAACGTACCGATCCGCACGGTGCTGTTCACCGCTCTCACCAAGTACGACGGCAATCGCGTACGGACCCTGCGCGCCCGCGAGTTCCACCAGATCGCGGGCCGGGCCGGGCGGGCCGGGTTCGACACCGCCGGGTTCGTGGTGGCGCAGGCGCCCGAGCACGTCATCGAGAACGAGAAGGCGCTCGCCAAGGCGGGCGACGACCCGAAGAAGCGCCGCAAGGTGGTCCGCAAGAAGGCGCCCGAGGGCTTCGTGGCCTGGTCGGACACCACCTTCGAGAAGCTGATCGCCGCCGAGCCGGAGCCGCTGACCTCGCGTTTCCGGGTCACCAACATCATGCTGCTTTCGGTGATCGCCCGGCCGGGCAACGCCTTCCAGGCGATGCGCCACCTCCTGGAGGACAACCACGAGCCGCGCAAGGCCCAGCTGCGGCACATCCGCCGGGCCATCGCGATCTACCGCTCACTGCTCGACGGCGGTGTGGTGGAGCAGTTGGACACGCCCGACGCCGAGGGCCGCTCGATCCGCCTCACCGTCGACCTCCAGCAGGACTTCGCGCTGAACCAGCCCCTGTCGACCTTCGCGCTCGCGGCCTTCGACCTGCTCGACCCGGAGTCGCCGTCGTACGCCCTCGACATGGTCTCGGTCGTCGAGTCGACGCTCGACGACCCGCGCCAGATCCTCGCCGCGATGCAGAACAAGGCGCGCGGCGAGGCGGTCGGCCAGATGAAGGCGGACGGCGTGGAGTACGAGGAGCGCATGGAGCGGCTCCAGGACATCTCGTACCCGAAGCCGCTGGAAGAGCTGCTCTGGCACGCGTACAACGTCTACAAGAAGTCCCACCCGTGGGTCGCCGACCATCCGGTCTCGCCGAAGTCCGTCATCCGCGACATGTACGAACGGGCGCTCACCTTCACGGAGTTCACCTCCTGGTACGAGCTGGCGCGCACCGAGGGCATCGTCCTTCGCTACCTGGCCAGCGCGTACAAGGCGCTCGACCACACCATCCCCGACGACCTGAAGACCGAGGACCTGGAGGATCTGATCGCCTGGCTCGGCGAGATGGTCCGCCAGGTCGACTCCAGCCTCCTGGACGAGTGGGAGCAGCTCGCCAACCCGGAGGTCCAGACCGCCGAGGAGGCGCAGGAGAAGGCCGACGAGGTCAAGCCGGTCACGGCCAACGCCCGCGCCTTCCGGGTACTCGTGCGCAACGCGATGTTCCGGCGCGTGGAGCTGGCCGCGCTCGACAACGTGGCCGCGCTCGGCGAGCTGGACGCGGAGTCCGGCTGGGACGCGGACGCGTGGGGCGAGGCGATGGACGCGTACTGGGACGAGTACGAGGACCTGGGCACCGGTCCCGACGCGCGCGGCCCGAAGCTGCTCGCCATCGAGGAGGACGCGCCGCACGGCCTGTGGCGCGTCCGCCAGACCTTCGCCGACCCGAACGGCGACCATGGCTGGGGCATCAGCGCGGAGGTCGACCTGGCGGCCTCCGACGAGGAGGGCCGCGCGGTGGTCCGGGTGACGGACGTAGGCGAGCTGTAATCACGAGAGTGGAGACGGACCCCATGACGAACCCCGCCGAGAGACTCGTCGATCTGCTCGACCTCGAACAGATCGAGGTCAACATCTTCCGTGGCCGCAGTCCGCAGGAGTCCCTCCAGCGGGTCTTCGGCGGCCAGGTCGCGGGCCAGGCGCTGGTCGCGGCCGGGCGCACGACGGACGGCGAGCGCCCGGTGCACTCACTGCACGCCTACTTCCTGCGGCCGGGCCGCCCCGGTGTGCCGATCGTCTACCAGGTGGAGCGGGTCCGGGACGGGCGTTCCTTCACCACCCGGCGGGTCACCGCGGTCCAGCAGGGCCGCACGATCTTCAACCTCACCGCGTCCTTCCACCGCCCCGAGCCCGGCAGCATCGAGCACCAGCTCCCGCCGCGCCTCGACTTCCCCGAGCCGGAGTCGCTGCCCACGGTCACCGAGGAGATCCGCGAGCACCTGGGCGCGCTGCCCGAGGCGCTGGAGCGGATGGCCCGCCGCCAGCCGTTCGACATCCGGTACGTGGACCGGCTGCGCTGGACCCCTCAGGAGATCAAGGACGCGGATCCGCGCAGCGCGGTGTGGATGCGGGCGGTGGGCCCACTGGGCGACGACCCGCTGGTGCACACCTGCGCGCTGACGTACGCGAGCGACATGACGCTCCTGGACGCGGTGCGCATCCCGGTCGAGCCGCTGTGGGGGCCGCGCGGTTTCGACATGGCCTCGCTCGACCACGCGATGTGGTTCCACCGCCCGTTCCGCGCCGACGAGTGGTTCCTCTACGACCAGGAGTCCCCGATCTCGACCGGCGGCCGGGGTCTCGCCCGGGGCCGGATCTACGACCGCGCGGGCAGGCTGCTGGTGTCGGTGGTCCAGGAAGGCCTCTTCCGGCCGCTGATCACCACCACCCGCGACTGATCAACTCACCTTTTTTCAGAAGGAGTCACCCATGAGCCTGTACGACATCCCGCTGCGCACCCTGACCGGCGAGCCGGCCTCCCTGGCCGACTACGAGGGCAAGGCCGTGCTGCTGGTGAACGTGGCGTCCAAGTGCGGCCTGACCCCGCAGTACGCGGGCCTGGAGAACCTCCAGAAGCAGTACGGCGACCGCGGCTTCACCGTGCTCGGCGTGCCCTGCAACCAGTTCGGCGGCCAGGAGCCCGGCACCGCCGAGGAGATCGGGACCTTCTGCTCGGCGACGTACGGCGTGACCTTCCCGCTCCTGGAGAAGACCGACGTGAACGGCGAGAGCCGGCACCCGCTGTACGCGGAGCTGACGCGGACGGCGGACGCCGAGGGCGCGGCCGGTGACATCCAGTGGAACTTCGAGAAGTTCCTGATCTCTCCGCGGGGCGAGGTCGCCGCCCGCATCCGCCCGCGCACGGAGCCGGAGGCCCCCGAGGTCGTCGCGCTCATCGAGGCGAACCTGCCTTCCTGACCCACCCCCGCGCACCCCGGGCGCTCCCCCTCTGCGAGGGCGGAGCGCCTTCGCGCGTCCCGGATCGGTCCCGCCGGCCCAGTCGGCGTACTACGCCCGCAGCCTCACCGATCCCGTGCTTGCGGCGGTGTTCCTGGGCGCCGAGCACCCGCTGGAGGACCTGGTCGCGGGGATCATCGGGCAGGCGCAGGACGGCGGCGCCTGCCGGCCGGGGCTCGACGCGCGCCACGAGGCCGATCTGCTGGTTTCGGGGGCCGTGGGACTCGGCGGGGACATGCTCCACGGGCGGCGCGGCGCGGCCCAGGTGGCCGCCACCCTGGACTACCACCTCGACCGGATCTTCACCCCGGCAGGCGGCTACACCGTGTGAGCCGGCCCCGCCGGGGGCCCTGTGCCCGCCGCCGCAAGCGCCACCAGCCGCTCCACCTGCTCGCGCGGGTCGGGGGCGCCCGGCAGGCCGGTCATCAGGAGGTGGTGGACGGTGCCGACCACGGCCAGCGCGAGGGTGGCGGTGTCGGCGGACTGCGGCAGCCGGCCCAACTGGCGCTCCGCTGCCAGGTATTGGGCGATCGACTCCTGGATCGCGGCGAAACCCGGCGCACCGGACTCCAGCGCCTCGCGGATGCGGAGGGCGGCGGCGGGGCGGGTCATGGCCAGGGCGGCGACGGCCGGGCCGCCCGAGTCGAAGAGGGCGAGGGCGACGCCGCGCAGGTTCTCGGCCACCGCGCCCTCACCCGCGCGGTCGGGGAGTTCGGCGGCCCGGGTCGCGGTGCGGGCGAAGCGGTCCAGGCACAGCTCGGCCACGAACTCGTCGAGCCCGGCGAAGTGGGCGTGCAGCATGCCCTTGGCGCAGCCGGCCTCGCCGGTTATGGCCCGGCTGGTGAGGGCGCCGGGCCCCTCCTGGGCCAGGACCCGTTCGGCGGCCGCGAACAGCCGCTCCTTGATGTCGGGCATCGCCACTCCACGCGGTGACATGAGTCCCCTCCCGCTGCGTTGTCGCCAAACGCCCACAACACGCCCCGTGGTGAAGGGGGTTGTCAGTATGGGCGGGCGCCCATACTGTTTGGGCACCCGCCCATCATAGGCTCGCCCACGCGGCGGCCGGCAGGAGGCACCCGATGCACTCGATGCGCAACGTCGTCAACACCGAGCAGGCCGAGGCCTGGAACGGCTACGAAGGCACTTACTGGGCCGATCACCAGGACCGCTGGGACGCCGTGAACGCGGGGTTCAACCAGCCGCTGATCGACGCCGCGGCGATCGGCCCGCACGACCGCGTGCTCGATGTCGGCTGCGGGGCGGGGCAGACCACCCGCCTCGCCGCGCGCGCGGCCGACCAGGGGCGCGTACTCGGCGTCGACCTGTCGGGGCCGATGCTGGCGCGCGCCCGGGCCAGCGCCGCCCAAGAGGGCATCGGCAACGCGGAGTTCGAGCAGGCGGACGCCCAGGTACACCCCTTCGATCCCGGCGCCTTCGACGCCGCGATCAGCCGCTACGGGGTGATGTTCTTCGCCGATCCGGTCGCCGCCTTCACCAACATCGGCGGCGCGCTGCGCCCCGGCGGCCGGCTCGCGTTCATCTGCGCCGCGGAGCCCGCGCGCAACGAGTGGGTGGCGGCGATGGCCGTCCTGCGCGAGCACCTGCCCGTCGGCGAGTTCGGCGCGCCCGGACAGCCCGGGATGTTCTCCCTCGCCGATCCGGATCGCATCCGCGAGGTGCTCTCCGCCGCCGGGTTCGCCGATGTCACCCCGCGACAGGTCGAGGCGTACGGAATCTGGGGACGTACGGCCGAGGACGCCGCGGCCTTCCTCATGGACAGCGGCCCCGGCCGGCACCTCACCGCCCAGGTGCCCGTGGAGACCGCGGCGCGCGCCCGCGAGGCGCTCACCGAGCGGCTGCGGGCGCACGAGCGGCACGGTTCGGTCCGGCTGCGCAGTACCGCCTGGCTGGTCACGGCACAACGCCCGCAGTGACCTGCCAGAGGGTGCCGGCTCCTAGCGGATCGGCATGCCCGAGAGGGTGCGGGCGATGACCAGGCGCTGAATCTCGCTCGTTCCCTCAAAAATGGTGTAAATGGCCGCATCTCGGTGCATGCGCTCCACCGGGTACTCGCGGGTGAAACCGTTTCCGCCGAGGATCTGGATCGCCTGGGCGGTGACCTTCTTCGCCGTCTCGCTCGCGAACAGCTTGGACATCGAGCCCTCGGCGGAGGTGAACGGCTTGCCCGCCGTCGCCATCCAGGAGGCGCGCCACACCAGGAGACGGGCCGCGTCGATCTGCGTGCGCATGTCGGCGAGCTGGAAGGCGATGCCCTGGTTGTCGATGATCGGGCGGCCGAACTGCTCACGGGTCCTGGCGTATTCGAGCGCGTAGTCGTACGCGGCCCGTGCGGTGCCGACCGCCATCGCGCCGACGGCCGGGCGGGAGGCCTCGAAGGTCGCCATCGCCGCGTTCTTCACGCGCTCCCCGCCGCCCGCCTTCGCCTTCTCGCGGGCGCGGGCGAGCCGCTCGTCGAGCTTCTCCTTGCCGCCGAGCAGACAGCGCCCAGGCACCCGTACGTCTTCGAGGACGACCTCGGCGGTGTGCGAGGCGCGGATGCCGTGCTTCTTGAACTTCTGGCCCTGGGTCAAACCGGGGGTGCCCGGCGGCACGATGAAGGAGGCGTGCCCCTTGGAGCCCAGCCCGGGGTCGACCACGGCCACCACGACATGGACGTTGGCGATGCCGCCGTTGGTCGCCCAGGTCTTGGTGCCGTTCAGCACCCACTCGTCCTTGGCCCCGTCGTACACGGCCTTGGTGCGCATCGAGGCGACATCGGAGCCCGCGTCCGGCTCGGAGGAGCAGAAGGCCGCGACCTTGACGTCGTTCACATCGCCGTACATCTGGGGGATCCAGGTGCCGATCTGCTCCTCGGTACCGTTGGCGAGGACGCCGACGGCGGCGAGCCCGGTGCCGACGATGGACAGGGCGATGCCCGCATCGCCCCAGAACAGCTCCTCCATGGCCACCGGGATACCGAGACCGGTCGGGTCGAAGAACTGCTGCGCATAGAAGTCGAGGGAGTAGATTCCGACCTTGGCGGCCTCCTGGATCACCGGCCAGGGGGTCTCCTCGCGCTCGTCCCACTCGGCGGCGGCAGGCCGGATCACATCCTTGGCGAAGCCGTGCAGCCAGTCCTGGACCTGCTTCTGATCCTCGTTGAGATCCATCGTGAACTCGGCCATGTCCCCTCCACCACTCCAAGCGTTACTTGCGGTAACCGCAGTCTGTTACCGACGGGTAGCCCCTGTCAACCGACCACCCGCCCCGCAGCACCGCCACCGGGCGGAGTGTTACGTTGCGCAAGGCTTTCGAGAGCTGGAACCCACGGAAAACGCAGTACGGGCGGGGAGAAGAACCATGGACACCACGCAGCAGGCCGAACAGCAGCGATCGGCGGCGGAGCGCCGGCGACGCGAACTGCTGGAGGCGGCGGACCGGGTGGTGCTCCGGGACGGCCCGAAGGCCTCGATGAACGCCATCGCGGCCGAGGCGGGCATCACCAAGCCCATCCTCTACCGGCACTTCGGCGACAAGGGCGGCCTCTACCGGGCGCTGGCCAAGCGCCACACCGACGCACTGCTCTCCGCGCTGCGGGCCGCCCTCGACGCACCCGCCGAGCGCCGCGAGCGGGTCGAGGCGACCCTGGACACCTATCTGGCGGCGATCGAGGCGCGGCCGCAGGTGTACCGGTTCCTGATGCACCCCGCCGAGGACGCCCCGGCGCCCGAGTCCGAGCAGGGCTTCGACGTGGGCCGGCACTCGGCGCCGCTGCTGCGCCGCATGGGCGAGGACCTCGGTGTGGTCATAGCCGAGCGGGTCGACCTCGGGCCGGGCAGCGAGACGCTGGCCCGGGTCTGGGGGCACGGGATCGTCGGCATGATGCACGCGGCGGGCGACTGGTGGCTGGGCGAACGCCCCTGCTCCCGCGCCGAGTTGGTACGCGGCCTGGCCGACCTGCTGTGGGGCCGGCTTGCCGCGGCGGGCGACCGGATGGGCGGCCCGAGCTTCTGAGAACCGGTGCCGGCCCCCCTGCGTCCCGCTGTGTCAGCTCCCCCACTCCGTCTTCCGGATCGCCCGCAGCAGCTTGGACTTCCGCCGGCCGGTGACCCGGTCCGCGTACACCAGTCCCTCCAGGTGGTCGCACTCGTGCTGGAGGCAGCGGGCGAAGAACCCGGTGCCCTCGATCCGCACGGGGGCCCCGGAGAGGTCCACGCCCTCCACCACCGCGCGGTCGAAGCGCGCGGTCGGCGCCTCGACGCCGGGCAGCGAAAGACAGCCCTCGGGGCCGCGCACCTCCACCCCGTCCGCCGCCACCAGGCGCGGGTTCACCACGTACCCGAGGTGGCGCACGTCCTCGTCGTCGGGGCAGTCGTACACGAACACCCGCTGGGCGACGCCGAGCTGGTTCGCCGCCAGGCCGACCCCGTCGGCCGCGTACATCGTGGCGAACATGTCCTCGATGAGGCGGTGCAGCGCGGGGCCGAAGTCGGTGACGGGGTCGCACGGGGCGTGGAGCAACCGGTCGCCGAGGAGACTCATCTCTCGTACGGAGCCGGAACTGCCGGGAATGGGGCGGTGACGCATGGGCGCAAGAGTACGTTCCGGGGAGCCCGGAGCATTCCGGATGGTGGCGCGGTTCGGGGCGCTGACCGGATCTCGATAGGCTGACACCCGACCCAGGCGCAAGGAGGATCAAGGACGATGTCAGGACACGTTGGAGGTGCCGGGCCCCTGTCACCGCGAGCCAAGCTGGCCGTGACCGCGGGCAAGGCCGCCGCGGCGGTGTCGCGCGCGGCGGGGCGGGGCAGTGGATCGGTGATCGGCGGGCGCGTCGCGCTCAAGCTCGACCCCGATCTGCTCGGGCGGCTCGCCACTCATCTGGACGTCGTCCTGGTGTCGGCGACGAACGGCAAGACGACCACGACCCGGCTGATCGCCGAGGCGCTGCGGGCCAGCGGCCCGGTGGTGTCGAACGCGCTGGGCGCCAACATGCCCGCGGGCATCACCTCGGCGCTGGCGGGCGGTTCGGACGCCAAGTACGGCGTCATCGAGGTCGACGAGAAGTATCTGGCGGGTGTCGCGCGCGATGTGACGCCGAAGGCGATCGCGCTGCTGAACCTGTCGCGCGACCAGCTCGACCGGGCCGCCGAGACCCGGATGCTCGCCGAGAAGTGGCGCGAGGGCCTGTCCGGCTCCAAGGCCGTGGTGATCGCGAACGCGGACGACCCGCTGGTCGTGTGGGCGGCGTCCTCCTCCCCCAACGTGGTGTGGGTGGCGGCCGGTCAGGAGTGGAAGGACGACGCCTGGTCCTGCCCCGCCTGCGGCG
Organism: Streptomyces sp. NPDC050485; assembly: GCF_044458185.1. Lineage (NCBI taxonomy): Bacteria > Bacillati > Actinomycetota > Actinomycetes > Kitasatosporales > Streptomycetaceae > Streptomyces > Streptomyces sp. NPDC050485. The sequence continues at coordinate 304,633 of NZ_JBITHR010000006.1, forward strand.
GTGTGATGCAGCGGCCCGGCGACGACTGGTTCTGCGGCGAGTGCGGTTTCCGCCGCCCGGCGCCCAGTTGGGTCCTGAGCGGCGACTACGTACTGGACCCGCACGGTTCGGCCTGGCCGATCCACCTTCAGCTGCCCGGCCGCGCCAACAAGGCGAACGCCGCCACCTCCGCCGCGGTCGCCGCGGTGTTCGGGGTGCCGCCGCAGGTCGCCCTGGAGCGCATGTACCAGGTGCAGGCGGTGGCGGGACGGTACGACGTCGTCACCTTCCAGGGCCGTGAACTGCGGCTGCTGCTCGCCAAGAACCCGGCGGGCTGGCTCGAAACGTTTTCCCTCATCGACCCGCCGCCGACGCCGGTCGTCCTGTCCGTCAACGCCCGCGGCGCGGACGGCACGGACACGTCCTGGCTGTGGGACGTCGACTACACCCGGCTGGCCGGCCACCCGATCTTCGTGATCGGCGACCGCAAGCTGGACCTGGCCGTCCGCCTGGAGGTCGCGAACCTGGACTTCCGGGTCTGCGAAAGCCTGGAGGAGTGCGTGCAGTTGGCGCCGCCCGGCCGGATCGAGCTGATCGCCAACTACACCGCATTCCAGGACGTCCGCCGCGTCGTCGGCAACTGACCCAGTAAGGAGCAAGCGACATGGCAGACAACAGCCTGCGCCTCGTGTGGGTCTACCCGGACCTGCTGAGCACCTACGGCGACCAGGGCAACGCGCTGGTCGTGGAGCGCCGGGCCCGCCAGCGCGGCCTGGACGTGCACCGGCTCGACGTCCGCAGCGACCAGCCGATCCCGACGTCCGGTGACATCTACCTCATCGGCGGCGGCGAGGACCGGCCGCAGCGCCTCGCGGCCGAGCGGCTGCGCCGCGACGGCGGCCTGGAGCGGGCCGCGTCCAACGGCGCGATCATCTTCTCGGTCTGCGCCGGGTACCAGATCCTCGGCCACGAGTTCATCAACGACCTCGGCGAGCGCGAGCCGGGCCTCGGTCTGATCGACGTGGTCTCCACGCGGGGCGAGGGCGAGCGGTGCGTCGGCGACGTGCTCGGCGACATCGACGAGCGGCTCGGGCTGCCCCAGCTGACCGGGTTCGAGAACCACCAGGGCGTCACCCACCTCGGCCCGACGGCCCGCCCGTTCGCCCGGGTGCGCCTGGGCAAGGGCAACGGCACGGGCGACGGCACCGAGGGCGCGTACAACGACACCGTGTTCGGTACGTACATGCACGGCCCGGTGCTCGCCCGCAACCCGCAGATCGCGGACCTGCTGCTGAAGCTGGCCCTCGATGTGAACGCGCTGCCGCCCACCGACGACCGGTGGTACGAGGCGCTGCGCGCCGAGCGCATCGCGTCGGCGACCCAGCCCGCATAACGCGCGAAACCGGCAACTCGCAGCAACTCGGCCCCGCCGCCGGACGGTTCGTACGTTCGCACCACGTCCATCAGTCGGACCTCCGATTCGGCCCCCGTCACCCTGCGCCGGTAGGGTGACGGGGATCCAACCGGACGACGTGGTCCGGTCGTCGGCCCACGTTGCAAAGGTTCTCCGGGCAATGCGAATTGGTGTGCTCACCTCCGGCGGCGACTGCCCCGGCCTGAACGCCGTCATCCGATCCGTCGTGCACCGCGCGGTGGTCGACCACGGCGATGAGGTCATCGGCTTCCACGACGGCTGGAAGGGTCTCCTCGAAGCCGACTACCGCAAGCTCGATCTCGACGCGGTCGGCGGCATCCTCGCCCGTGGCGGCACCATCCTCGGCTCCTCCCGCGTCCAGCCCGCGCATCTGCGCGACGGCGTCGAGCGGGCGAAGGGGCACGTCGCCGAGCTCGGTCTCGACGCGATCATCCCGATCGGCGGCGAAGGCACCCTCAAGGCGGCCACCCTGCTGTCCGACGCGGGGCTGCCGATCGTCGGGGTGCCGAAGACCATCGACAACGACATCGCCTCGACCGACGTCACCTTCGGCTTCGACACCGCCGTGGGCGTCGCGACCGAGGCCCTCGACCGGCTGAAGACGACCGCCGAGTCGCACCAGCGGGTGCTGATCGTCGAGGTCATGGGCCGCCACACCGGCTGGATCGCGCTGCACTCGGGCATGGCCGCCGGTGCGCACGCGATCGTCGTCCCCGAGCGGCCCTTCGACATCGACGAGCTGACCGAGCTGGTCGGCCGGCGCTTCTCGGCGGGCAAGAAGTTCGCGATCGTCGTGGTCGCCGAGGGTGCCAAGCCGCGCGAGGGCTCGATGCGGTTCGACGAGGGCGGCACCGACATGTACGGCCACGAGCGCTTCGCGGGCGTGGCCCGCCAGCTCTCCATCGAGCTGGAGCAGCGCCTGGACAAGGAGGCCCGGCCGGTCATCCTGGGCCACGTCCAGCGCGGCGGCACGCCCACCGCGTACGACCGGGTCCTTGCCACCCGGTTCGGCTGGCACGCGGTGGAGGCGGTGCACCGCGGCGAGTTCGGGATGCTGACCGCGCTGCGCGGCACCGACATCGTGATGGTCCCGCTCGCCGAGGCCACGGCCACCCTGAAGACCGTCCCGACCGAGCGCTACGCCGAAGCGGAGTGCGTGCTCTAGCTCCCGGATCGTTGTGTACTCAAGGAACCGCCCCCGGCCGCAGCAGTGGCCGGGGGCGGTTCTAGTCTGGTGGGGGACAACCGGTACGAATCAGGAGTCAGCGGATGGATCACAGCGGGCACGGCATGGACATGAACATGGACCTGCCGCCGTTCACGCTGACGCGGGGCCTCGAATGGTCGGCGGACCCCTTCTTCCTCATCGGATGTCTGCTGGCGCTCGCCCTGTACGGCTGGGGTGTGGTCCGCCTGAAGCGGCGCGGGGACAGCTGGCCGGTCAGCCGGACGGTGTTCTGGACCGTCGGCGTGCTGACCATCGGGCTCGTCATGTGCACCAAGCTCAACGACTACGGCATGGCCATGTTCAGCGTGCACATGGTGCAGCACATGGTGATCAGCATGCTGTCGCCGATCCTGCTGCTGCTCGGCGCGCCGGTCACCCTCGCGCTGCGGGCGCTGCCGGTCGCCGGGCGCGGCCGCAAGGGCCCGCGCGAGCTGCTCCTGATGCTGCTGCACAGCCGGTACATGAAGATCATCACGCATCCGGCGTTCACCATCCCGCTGTTCATCGCGAGCCTCTACGGGCTCTACTTCACGCCGATCTTCGACTTCCTGATGGAGTCCAAGACCGGGCACATCGCGATGATGGTCCACTTCCTCGCGGTCGGTCTGGTCTTCTTCTGGCCGATCATGGGCGTGGACCCGGGACCGCACCGGCCCGGCTATGTGATGCGGATGCTGGAGCTCTTCGCCGGCATGCCGTTCCACGCCTTCTTCGGCATCGCTCTGATGATGGCGAGCGAGCCCATGATCAGCACGTACCGCAATCCGCCGTCCTCCCTCGGCATCGACGCGCTCACCGACCAGCAGGCCGCCGGCGGCATCGCCTGGGCGTTCAGCGAGATCCCCTCGGTGCTCGTGCTGATCGCGCTGGTCTTCCAGTGGTACGCGACCGAGAAGCGCCAGGCGCGCCGCACAGACCGGGCCGCCGACCGGGACGGCGACCGGGAACTTCAGGCCTACAACGCCTACCTCGCCTCGCTGAACACGCGCGGGCGGTAGCGGCGGGACCCGCCGCGGGGGACGATGGCCTTCACGGCACCGGCCGGGAGGAAGGGGACGCGGATGCCCCGTTCGACGAAGTCGATGATGATGCTCACCGTCGTGATGCTGGTCGTGATCACGGCGTACACGGTGGCGCTCGGCAGCAGCGGCTGGCTGTGGTTCGGCTGGGTGGTGCTCGGGCTCGCCACGATCGGGACGGCCGCGGTGTCGGGCAGCAGCTGAGAGCCTGGGTCCAAACGCTGCCCGGGCCCGCGGTCAGCCGAGTCCGACGGTGATCTTCTGGGTGGCTCCCCCGGTACCGCTGAGGTCGCCGAAGGTGAGCATCAGGGACGAGCCGGTGGTGGCGCCGGTGACGGTGGCCGGCCGGGAGATCACCGAGGCGACGGCCCGCTGCCAGCTGAGGCTGAGCGAGGTCTGCATCCGCATCGGATCGCTGACGCAGATCACCGCGGTGCCGTCGCTCCGCTCGCTGATCAGCACCGTGGTGAGGTACCGGCGGCTGATCGCGGCCCCCGAGCCGCCCTTGTTGATGTCGCTCCAGCGGCCGGTGCGCTCCTCACGCAGGGCCCGCAGGGTCGCCCGACCGGGGAAGACATAGCCGCCGTGACCCGCGAGGCGGGCCCAGGAGGCGCCGGTCAGGGTCGCCGACCAGGGGTGGGTGAGGGGGGCTGCACGGTGCCGTCGACGGTGAGAGCGGCGCTGCCGGTCGCTCCCAGATTGCGGTTGTCGACGGTGGATTCGACGGCCGTGCCATCCGTGCAGGTGACGCCCGCGCCGAGGCACACGATCGCGCTCCGCGCACCGCGAGCACCCGGCAGAGGTCGACGCGGTTGGCGCCGGTGCTGGTTCCGGAGTAGACGGAGACGGCGCTGTCCGGGACGAAGGGGTCAACTGCCGTGAGATGGCCGGTCATTTGGCCTGCGGCGAGTTGGCCGTACATCAGGACGCAGCAGTCGAGCAGCGCCTGCGGGGCGCCGATCTGCCAGTTCCACCAGTTACCGAAGGGCGCCCGGTTCTCGTTGTAGACGTCGCTGTGGAGGTGGTCGAGGCCGGTCACGACGGCGGCCGCGAGGCCGGTGTCGCCGGTGAGTCATAAACGGCTCGGCGGTGGGGCTGAAGCCGGAACCGAGGATTCAGCGTCCGCCAGGTGGCGCGCAGCCCGTCATAGGCGTCGGCGGCGCCCGCCTCGGCGCACGTGGCGCCGGTTGTCCCGAGAGCGAGGGCCGAGGCACCCGTGGCGTACAGGAAGCCACGACGAGACCAGGGAGTTATGGAGACTCCAAAAAGGCGATCTGCCATCGGGACGGTCATCGGTGGTTACGGGGGCCGGAAACTCGCCCTACACTGACCACCCCTCGAATGGTGAGGAGCGTGCGGGTGCTCTACTACATCCTCAAATACGCAGTTCTGGGGCCCCTGTTGAGACTGCTGTTCCGGCCGAGGATGGAGGGGTTGGAGCACATTCCCGAGGAGGGCCCGGCGATCATCGCGGGAAATCACCTGTCCTTCTCCGATCATTTCCTGATGCCGGTGATGCTGAAGCGGCGCATCACCTTCCTCGCCAAACAGGAGTACTTCACCGGGCCCGGCATCAAGGGGCGGCTCACCGCCGCGTTCTTCCGGGCCATCGGGCAGATTCCGGTGGACCGGTCCGGCAAGGAGGCGGGCCGGGCCGCGATCCGGGAGGGGCTCGGGGTGCTGAGCAAGGACGAGCTGCTCGGCATCTACCCGGAGGGCACCCGCTCGCCCGACGGCAGGCTCTACAAGGGCAAGGTCGGGGTCGCGGTGATGGCGATCCGGGGGCGGGTGCCGGTGATCCCCTGCGCGATGGTCGGCACCTTCGAGATCCAGCCGCCCGGTCAGGCCGTGCCGAGGATCAAACGGGTCGCGGTCCGCTTCGGCGAGCCGCTGGACTTCTCGCGGTACGCCGGGCTGGAGGACGAGAAGGCCGTCCTGCGGGCCGTCACCGACGAAATCATGTACAAGGTCATGGAGTTGTCGGGCCAGGAGTACGTGGACCGGTACGCGGCCGACGTGAAGGCGGAGGAGTCGCGCACGTTCCGCGGAATCATCAGCTGAAGCCGCATCAGCTGAGGCCGGAAGTTCCCTACGCCGCTCGGCCCTGGGCGGATCCGCGCAGGGCGAAACGATCTGGCCGTGGTGATCGTCCCGGCGTAGCTTCCCGGTATGCCAAAGGGAACAGCGTTCGTCATCGGAGCTACGGGACAGATCGGGCGGGTCGCGGTGCAGGCGCTCGCCGGGGACGGCTGGGAGGTGCGGGCCGCGTCGCGGGGCGGCGGCGGGGACGCCGACTGGCCCGGGGACGTGCGGCGGGTACGGCTTGACCGGGAGGACGACGCGGCGCTCGCCTCGGCCCTCGGGGACGGCGTCGACGTACTGGTCGACATGGTGGCGTACGGGCAGCAGCACGCACGGCAGTTGACGGGTCTCGGCGACCGGATCGGGTCGGCGGTGGTGATCTCCAGCGGCGCGGTGTACGAGGACGACAAGGGCCGCAGCTTCGACACCCAGGGCGAGCCGGACGGAGCACCGCACTATCCGGTCCCGATCACCGAGTCGCTGGCCACGGTGGCGCCCGGCGACACGACGTACGGGGCCAGGAAGGTGCGGCTGGAGCGGGAGCTGCTGGACTCCCCGGTCCCCTCGACGCTGCTGCGCGCCGGGGCGATCCATGGCCCGCACTGCCGCAGTCCGCGCGAACTCCACTTCGTGAAGCGGGCGTTGGACGGACGGCCGGTGCGGATCCTGGCGTACGGCGGGCAGAGCCGCTTCCATCCCTCGCACGTCGCCAACATCGCGGAACTGATCCGGCTGGCCGCGCTCAAGCCCGGCTCCCGGGTGCTCCACGCGGCGGACCCCGAGGCGCCGACGGTGGCCGAGATCAGTGCGGCGGTCGACGAGGTGCTGGGGGTGCGCAGCGAGATCGTGCCGCTGGACGGCGCGCCGGAGCCGATGGTCGGACTGACCCCGTGGAGCGGCCCGCATCCGATCGTGTACGACATGTCGGCGGCCGAGCGGGAGTTGGGCTACCGGCCGGTGACCGGGTACGTGGAATCGCTGCCCCGGACGGTCGAGTGGCTCGCCGCCGAGCTGGCGGGCCGGGACTGGCGCGAGGCGTTCCCGGGGTTGCTCAAGTACGGCGACCTGTTCGACTACGCGGCCGAGGACGCCTGGCTGGCCGCGCGGGCATGACGCGCTGACGCGGATGGCGAAGGGCGCACGGCAAAGGGGGCGGCCGGAGTGTTCCGGCCGCCCCCTCCGTTCAACTGCCCGTTACGGCGCGGGCGTTGCGTGCGGGGTGCACGTGAAGTCCGCGCTGTCGGTCTTGCCGGTGAGCAGGTAGTCGTCCACGCGCGAGTTGATGCACGGGTTGACGAGACCGGTCACACCGTGCGAACCGGCGCCCTTCTCGATGATGAGGCGCGAGTTCTTGAAGCGGTTGTGCAGCTCGACGGCGCCGTGGAACGGGGTGGCGGCGTCATTGGTGCTCTGCACGATCAGGACCTGCGGCAGACCGCGGCCCGTCTTGACCTCGATCGGAGTCTGCTGCTTGGTGGGCCAGCTGGCACACGGCAGGTTCATCCAGGCGTTGGACCAGGTCAGGAACGGGTAGTCCTTGTTCAGCCGGGTGTTGTCGCGGTCCCACTTGCGCCAGCTGGTGGGCCACTTGGCGTCCGCGCACTCGACGGCGGTGTAGACCGCGTTGCCGTTCTCCGAGGCGATGTTGCCCTTGATGTCCGACATGTCGGGGGCGGTGGCGGCGATGACCGGCTTGCTGTCGCCCGCCGCGTAGGCGCTGAGCGCCTTGGCGACCGGCACCCAGTACGAGTCGTAGTACGGGGCCTTCTGGAAGTACCCGAGGAGCTCGGCCGGGCCGACCTGACCACCCAGCGGGCTCTTCTTGGCGTCCGCGCGCAGCTTCAGCCACTGGGCCTCGACCTGCGCCCGGGTGGTGCCGAGGTGGAACTTGGCGTCGTACTTCGCGACCCAGTCCTCCCACTCGTTCCAGCGGGCCTGGAAGGCGACGTCCTGCTCCAGGTTGGCCTGGTACCAGATGTTGTCCTGGGCCGGGTTGACGACGCTGTCCACGATCATGCGGCGGACGTGCGACGGGAAGAGCGTGCCGTAGACCGCACCCAGGTAGGTGCCGTAGGAGACGCCCAGGTAGTTGAGCTTCTTCTCACCGAGCGCGGCGCGGATGACGTCCATGTCGCGGGCGGTGTTCGGCGTGGTCATGTACGGGAGCATCCAGCCGCTGCGCTCGGCGCAGCCGTCCGCGTACTCGGCGGCCAGCTTGCGCTGGGCCCGCTTGTCGGCCTCGCCGCTCGGCACCGGGTCGGCCTTCGGCGCCTTGGCGTACTCCTGCGGGTCGACACAGGAGATCGGCGTCGAGTGGCCCACGCCGCGCGGGTCGAAGCCCACGAAGTCGTACGCCTTCGAGGTCTTCGTCCACAGCGGGTTCTTCTTGGTCACCCGGTTCGGGAAGGCCATGCCCGAGCCGCCGGGGCCGCCCGGGTTGTAGACGAGGGCACCCTGGCGCTCGGCCTTGGTGCCGGTGCTGCCGATGCGGTCGACGGCCAGCTTGATCTGCTTGCCGTTGGGCCGCGAGTAGTCGAGCGGGACACTCACGTAGCCGCACTGAATGGGCTTGGCGATGGCCCAGTCGGCTGGGCAGTCCGCCCAGTGAATGCCCTGCTGTGCCGCCCGGTCTGCGGCAATCTGCGCGCCACGCGCCTCGGACCAACCGTGGTCGCGGTTGTCGGCGTTGGCGACCGGAGCCGCTATCGCGCCCACTATCAGCGTGCCCGCGATCAGAGTGCCGGCCGAGCCGAGTACTGCGGTGCGTCTCAAGTGGTACCTCCCCCTGCTGAAGTGCGCTGTCAGTCACAGCGCTCCCAATGGGCCTGTCGGGGGATCCTTTCGTCTGTGCGCCCGCTGTGCACAGGCCGTACGGGTGATTCTTTACCGAACCGATAGCCGGTACGCGGTGTTCCGCTGAGCGGTCGGCGTGTCGTGAGGCCCCGCCCGCAGCACCTCGTCGAGCGTCCGGCGCAGCAGCCGGGCGTCCGGGGCGAGCGCCGTCACGAGGAAGGCGGGTCCGGCGAGCGGGGTGAGCACGGCGTGCTCGCCGAGCATCCGGGGTTCGGCGGGCCGGTCGGCGAACTCCGGCCCGACGACGAGCAGTTGGCCCGCTGCCCGGTGTCCACCGAGCACCGCTCCCCCGTCCCAGCCGCCGGGCGCCCCCGGCCCGTATGCCAGTTCCTGGTCGAGGAGCGGGCGGCCCGCGCGGTGCACGGTGAGGCGGGTGGCGAGGGTGCCGGGTGCTTCGCCGTGGCGGCCGAGCACCTGCTCCTCGCGGAACACCAGGCGGGCGCCGGGCGCAAGGTCGATCCGGGTGCGCATCCGCAGGTCGCTGCCGCGCGCGGAGATGAGCTGCTCGGGCAGCCAGCGCAGTTCGGCGCCCTCGCCGACGGTGAGCCGTACGTCGTAGTGCGCCCGCTCGCCGCCGCGGCCGGGCAGCGCGATGGTGGCGGCGGCCGAGTCGACGGCGAGCCGCGCCCCGTCGCGCGCCTCGGCCTCGATGGTGATGCGGTCGCCGCCGAGCGGGGCGCTCATCGCGCCGATGACGGTGACGCGGTGCCAGGTGCCGCTCGCCCGGGTGCGGCGCAGCGCGAGCGGGCCCCCGCCTTCGAGTACGGGCAGGCCTTCGGGGGTGGCGACGATACGGGCCGTGGCGCGCAGGCCCGTCGCGCCGGCGGTCAGGCCACCCATGCCGCGAGCTGCTCCCGCACCCAGCCGGCGACCTCGGCGACACCGTCCTCTGCCCTCAACGACTGGAAGACGACGGGGAGTTCGGCCCGCTGCTCCTTGGCGTCGCGGGCCATCCGGCCGAGGTCGGAGCCCACGTGCGGGGCGAGGTCGGTCTTGTTGACGACGAGCAGGTCGGCGGTGGTGACGCCGGGGCCGCCCTTGCGCGGGATGTCGTCGCCGCCGGCCACGTCGATGACGAAGATCTGGGCGTCGACCAGGCCCTTGGAGAAGGTGGCGGTGAGGTTGTCGCCGCCGGACTCGACGAGGATCAGATCGAGCGGCCCGACCGCCTCCTCCAGGTCCTCGACGGCTTCGAGGTTGGCGGAGATGTCGTCGCGGATCGCGGTGTGCGGGCAGGCGCCGGTCTCCACGGCCTGGATCCGCTCGGGCGGCAGCACGGCGTTGCGCAGCAGGAATTCGGCGTCCTCGCGCGTGTAGATGTCGTTGGTGACGACGGCGATGGAGAGCTGGTCGCGCAGGGCCCGGCAGAGCGCGGCGACGGTGGCGGTCTTGCCGGACCCGACGGGCCCGCCGAGCCCGACGCGCAACGCCCGCCGGGTGCCATCGGGACGGCGCGCGTCCGCGCTGACGGCGGCGGGGCCTTCGTGGGAGTGGTCGAGGTGCATGGGGCGGCTCCTTGGGAGTGGGCAACCTACTCAGCCCGTCATGGGTTCCCCCCTGGCCCTTGAGGCCTTGGGGGGAGATTGAGGACGAGCCCGTTCAGGGCGATCGGGGGTCTGGGGGCGGAGCCCCCAGTACGGAGGCAAGAGGGGGCTATGACGCGAACAGCCGCACCGCCCAAGCCGCATGCGCCTCGGCCGTGATGTCCAGCAGCGGAGCCGACGACGCGGGCAGCGCATCAAGCCCCTCGACCGCCGCCTCCGTCGCGGCATGCGCGGCCCGCCGCGCCACCGCGTCCAGCTCCGGTGCGAGCCGGGCCAGCACGGCCGTCGCGTCGAACGGGTCGAGGCTCAACAGGCGTACGACGGCCGTCGCCGGACCGCTGACCGTCTCGTACGCCACGCAGTGCGCCGCCTCCTCGGGCCCGAGCCCGGCCGCCCGGGCGGCGAGGCCGAGCACGATCGGCTGGTGGGCGCCGCGCGGACGGGCCGCGGCCAGCGCGTCGAGCTCGGCGCACGGCCACGTCGCGCGCGCCGCCCGCATCATCTGGCGGCCGAGCTTGCGGGCGGTGGCCCGCAGCGCGGGCGAGGGGGTGCGGGCGTCGGCCGCCTCGTCCAGGGCGAGCGGGTCGAGGCCCGCGGCCGCCGCCGCGGCGAGCGCGGCGGCGGTGAGGCCCGCGGTGTGCAGCCTGCCCCGGCAGAACTCCGCGAGGTCGGCCGCGGTGCGGATGCGGCCCGCTTTGACGGCCGCTTCGGCGCCGCCCGAGTGGGCGTGGCCACCGGCCGGGAACCGGCCGTCGGCGAGGACGAGCAGTGCTGCGCGACTCATGTGGTGACAGCCCGTCAGAAGAGGAAGTACCGCTGGGCCATGGGCAGTTCGGCGGCCGGTGCCGGTTCCACCACGTCACCGTCGATGGTCACCGTGAAGGTATCCGGGTCGACCTTGACGTCCGGCAGCGCGTCGTTCTCGCGCATGTCCGCCTTGCCGACCCGGCGGGTGTTCTTGATCGCCACGAACTTCTTGTCCAGCCCAAGGCGTTCGGGAAGCCCGTCCTCAAGTGCGGCCCGGGACACGAAGTTGAGCGAGTTGGCCGCGGGCGCCTTCCCGTACGCGCCGAACATGGGCCGGGGCAGCACCGGCTGCGGGGTGGGGATCGACGCGTTCGCGTCGCCCATCTGCGCGTACGCGATCTGGCCGCCCTTGATCACGAGCTGCGGCTTGACGCCGAAGAACGCGGGCTCCCACAGCACGAGGTCGGCGAGCTTGCCCGGTTCGACCGAGCCGATCTCGTGGTCGAGGCCCTGGGCGACCGCCGGGTTGATCGTGTACTTGGCGACGTAGCGGCGGACCCGGTGGTTGTCGGCCCGGCCGTCGCCGGCCAGCGCGCCCCGGCGCACCTTCATGACGTGCGCGGTCTGCCACGTACGCAGCACGACCTCGCCGATCCGGCCCATCGCCTGGGAGTCGGAGGAGATGATCGAGATGGCTCCGAGGTCGTGCAGGAAGTCCTCGGCCGCTATGGTCGACGGCCTGATGCGGGACTCGGCGAAGGAGAGGTCCTCCGGCACCGCCGGGTTCAGGTGGTGGCAGACCATCAGCATGTCGAGGTGTTCCTCGATGGTGTTGACGGTGTGCGGCCGGGTCGGGTTGGTGGAGCTGGGCAGCACATTGGGCTGCGAGACCACCGTGATGATGTCGGGGGCGTGGCCGCCGCCCGCGCCTTCGGTGTGGTACGCGTGGATCGAGCGGCCCGCGATGGCGGCGAGGGTGTCGCCGACGAAGCCCGCCTCGTTCAACGTGTCGGTGTGGATGGCGAGTTGGGCGCCGGTCTCGTCGCAGACGCTCAGGCAGGCGTCGATGACGGCGGGGGTGGCGCCCCAGTCCTCGTGGATCTTGAACCCGAGGGCGCCGCCGCGCAGTTGGGAGTGCATGGCCTCGCGCGACATGGTGTTGCCCTTGCCGAGCAGACCGATGTTGACGGGCGCGTTCTCCAGGGCGGCGAACATCCGGGCCAGGTGCCAGGGCCCCGGTGTGATGGTGGTGGCCTTGGTGCCCTCGGCGGGTCCGGTGCCGCCACCGACCAGCGTGGTGATGCCGGAGGAGAGGGCCTGGTCGATGAGGGTGGGCGAGATGAAGTGGACGTGGGTGTCCACGGCGCCGGCGGTCAGGATCTTCCCGTTGCCCGCGATGATCTCGGTTTCGGGGCCGATGACGAGCTCGGGATGGACGCCGTCCATGATGTCCGGGTTGCCGGCCTTGCCGATGCCGGTGATCCGGCCGTCGCGGATGCCGATGTCGGCCTTGACGATGCCCCAGTGGTCGATGACGACGACGCCGGTGACAACGGTGTCGGGCGCGCCTTCGGCCCGCGTGGTCCGGGCCTGGCCCATCGACTCGCGGATCACCTTGCCGCCGCCGAACACCGCCTCGTCGCCCGCGCGGCCGGGTCCGCCGGAGCGGTCCTCCTCGATCTCGACCAGCAGGTCGGTGTCGGCGAGCCGGATGCGGTCGCCGGTGGTGGGGCCGAACAGGTCGGCATAGACAGCACGGTCGAGCTCAGCCATCGAGGGCACCTCCACTCTCGCCGCGCAGACCCGGGACGATGCGCAGTCCGGTCAGGGGGACGAGTTCTACGTCGACGGGGATTCCGGGTTCGAAGCGGACGGCGGTGCCCGCGGCGATGTTGAGCCGCTTGCCCCGGGCAACCGTTCGGTCGAAGTTCAGACCGGGGTTGGCTTCGGCGAAGTGGTAGTGGGAGCCGACCTGGACGGGGCGGTCGGCGGCGTTCAGGACGGTCAGCCGCACGGTCTCACGGCCCTCGTTGAGGGCGATGGGGTCGTCGGCGAAGAGGATCTCTCCGGGAATCACGGCGGCGCTCCCCCGTCAGACGATCGGGTCGTGGACGGTGACGAGCTTGGTGCCGTCCGGGAAGGTCGCCTCCACCTGGACGTCGTGGATCATCTCCGGGATGCCCGGCATGACCTCGTCGCGGGAGAGCAACTTCCGTCCGGATGCCATGAGTTCGGCGACGGTGCGGCCGTCGCGGGCGCCTTCGAGGATGTGCGAGGTGATGAGCGCGACGGACTCGGGGTGGTTGAGCTTCACCCCGCGGGCCCTGCGCTTCTCCGCCACATCGGCGGCTACATGGATGAGCAGGCGTTCCTGCTCGTGCGGCGTCAGTTGCACGCTTCCCACCTCACAGTTGTGCCCTTCCGTTCACGGACAGCCGTGGACGGACCCAGCGAGCGTTTGGGGCGGAGCCGACCGGACCAGGTACTTTCCGCCCGAACGCAGCGGAACCGTATCCGATTTCAACATCCTGTTGACCGGCCTCTCCCGGCCCCTCGGCCAGGCATTGCACGTTAGAGCGGAAGTTTTTCCGGCGCGTTAACTGGCGCTTTGCGAACGCATGATCATCAACCCGGAGTGCCACGGCAGGGCCGCTCCGGATGCGGAGCGCGGCCGCGGCGGCCCGCGCTCACCCCTCAGTCGCCGACGTGCGGACCCCGGTGCTCGGCGGCGATCCCGAAGCGCCGGTGCTCGCCGGGGGCGGTGGTCAGGGGCCGTACGGACGAGACGGAGCTGGCCACCTGCTCCTCCTGCTGCCGCGGCTCGCTCTCCAGTTTCTCCAGGTCAGCGGCGGAGACCAGGGCGACGAGCGGCTTGCCGTGGCGCGTCACCACCACGCGCTCGCCGCCGTACACGACACGGTTGATCAGCTCGGCGAGCTCTGCGCGGGCTTGCGTCACCGGAATCTCGTAGGCCATGCTCCCCAGCTTAGACTCCGTCGCCAGGGCCCGTAGGACCCGCGCGAATCGACGGGTGCGCAGGTCAGAGCCCTGCGCATGGCACCCAGGCACCGCCCTGCGGGGCGCGGACCGAGCCCCCGGATCGGCCCGCGCCCCGCACATCAGGCGGCCGCCGCCCCGGCCTCCCTCGCCACCCGGGCCTCGGCCGCGTACACGTCCACGTACTCCTGCTCGGACAGCTTGTGCACGGCGTACATGATCTCGTCCGTCACCGCCCGCAGCACGAGGCGCTCGTCCTCCATCCCGTGGTAGCGGGAGAAGTCCAGCGGCTCACCGAAGCGGATCGTGATGGGGACGCGCCGGGGCAGTCGCCGCCCCTTCGGCTGGGCCTCGAACGTCCCGATCATCGCGACCGGCACCACCGGGGCGCCGGACCGCAACGCCATCGCCGCCACCCCCACCTTGCCCTTGTAGAGCCGCCCGTCGTGCGAACGCGTCCCCTCCGGGAACACCCCCAACACGCCTCCCGCGCCGAGCACTTGGAGCGCCGTGTCGATCGCAGCCTGGGCCGCGGCCTTGCCGGAGCGGTCGACCGGGATCTGTCCGAGCGCGCGGAAGAACGCCGCGGTCGCCCGGCCGGTGAGCCCCGGCGCGGTGAAGTACTCCTGCTTGGCCAGGAAGGTCAGCCGGCGCCTGAGCGTCACCCCCAGCAGGAACTGGTCGGTGAACGACTGGTGATTCCCCGCGAGAATCACCGCACCTGCCCCGGGCACCCGCCCCGCCCCTTCGACGCACGGGCGGAACAGCCACCGCAGCAGCGGCACCAGCACCACGAGACGGAATGCGTAATAGAACACGTCAGTGAGCCCTCTCCCCAGGTGACCCCCGCGCCGACGCACGCTAGCCACCCCCGGGGATCACCGGGAGAGCGCCTATTGAGCCAGGCCCCCGCTCGCCGAGAGCGAAACCACCTCTCATCGATCTGTACGTCCTGTACATTTTTTACATCTGGTCGAGGTATCCGGTCGAGGAGAGGTACGTCATGACCCAGCGCCCTGCCGCCCGCTATGTCCTGCCCGAGTTCTCGGAGCGCACCGCCTCCGGGGTCCGCACGCTCGATCCGTACTCCAAGCTCTTCGAGGAGCGGATCGTCTTTCTCGGCACCCCGGTCGACGACGCTTCGGCCAACGATGTGATGGCCCAGTTCATGCACCTGGAGCACGCCGATCCCGACCGGGACATCTCGCTCTACATCAACTCCCCCGGCGGCTCGCTCACCGCGATGACCGCGATCCACGACACGATGCAGTTCGTCACCTGCGACGTGCAGACGTTCTGCCTGGGCCAGGTGGGTTCGGTGGCCGCGCTGCTGCTCGCGGCCGGCGCGCCCGGCAAACGCCTGGTGCAGCCGGCCTCCCGGGTGCTCCTCAAGGAGCCCGCGATCGAGGAGCCGCTGCGCGGCCAGCCCTCCGATCTGGAGATCCAGGCCGCCGAACTGCTGCGCGGCCGCACGCTCCTGACCGAGCTGCTCGCCCGGTACACCGGGCGGACCGCCCAGCAGGTGGCCGCCGACATCGAGCGGGACGTGGTCTTCGACGCCGCGGGCGCGGTGGCGTACGGACTCGCCGACCACGTACTCGTCAGCCGCAAGACCTCGCTGCGCGGACGGTGAACCGCCGTGCTGCCACCGGAACTTCCGCCGCTGCCCGCACTGACGCGGGCCGAGGCCGAGTTCATCGACTGCTACCTCGAAGTGGTCGATCTGCTCGGCCGCATCAACCCGGCGCACGGCCCCGACACCTACGGCGCGCTGCGGGCCGCGCAGGCCCTGGTCGGGCGGGCGGCCGCACTGAAGGACGCGCTCACCCTGATGCATCTGCGCGGCGAGACCCGGGTGCACGCCCGGACGCTGACCCGCGCCCTGCGGGTGCTGGACGGTGAGCGCCGCGCGGGACGGCTCACGGTGCCGCCGCAGACCACCGGTTGAGGCCGCCGCGCGCGGCGGCGACATCCGACACGCTCATGGGGCCGACGAAACGGACCAGACGGGGTACCCACGTTCGGCCCACCGGCGGCTACGTCCGCTGACCCTTATGGGCTCCTTATGGCGCCTGGACAACGTGCGGAATCGATCGCTCCGTCGCTGGTGAGAGGCTCATCAGCCCTTCTTACGGGGGTAAGAAACCACCTGTGTCCACCCGAACAGGTCAGTCGTGAGCAACACCACAAAAAGCCGTTTTGATACGTAAATATGACAGTCAGTGCGTGAAGATCCCTGGGACGACAAGCCCCCGCCACCGCGGCGGGGCGGTCCGGGCGGACGCCGAGTCCTGCCGCCGCTCCGGACGACTGGTCGACAGGAGTGGACCGGCAGGAGTGGAGGACCCGCGTTCTTCGGGATGGCCGGCCGTCGGCCGTCCCTCGGGGTGAAGCCGTTCAGACGGCCGGGCGTCTTCGCCGGCCCGAACCCGACAGGTCATCCTTCGCAGGCGGTTTGACGAAGGGTTGGACATGACTGCGCAGACAGATGTCCCGTCACACGTCCCGTCTCTGCTGTTCCGTCTCCGCACCGTCACGGCCCTCACCGTCGCCGTGGCGGGGGGAACCATACTGGCGCCGTGCGCCGAGGCGAGTGCCGCGGCCGTCGCCACCAAGGCGCTCCATGTGGCCGAGTCGAAGAAGGGGTCGCCCTATCAGTACGGGGCCGCGGGACCGCACCGCTTCGACTGCTCGGGGCTCACGCTCTACTCGTTCAAGCAGGCGGGCCGGAAGCTGCCCCGCTCGGCGCAGCAGCAGTACAACAACTCCCGGCATGTCTCCGCCTCCTCCCGCAAGGCCGGTGACCTGGTGTTCTTCCATTCGTCAGGACGCGTGTACCACGTGGGGATCTATGCCGGGAACGGGAAGATCTGGCACTCCCCCAAGACCGGCGCGGTGGTCCGCCTCGAACGGATCTGGAGCCACACCGTCTGGTATGGGCGGGTCGGCTGACCGCCTGCCGGGCGACGGCCCAGCTGACGGTCCGTCAACCAGGTCGTCCCGGTGCGCGCGCCCACGCACCGGGACGACGGCCCGCTCCCCCCCAGAGTGGCTCCGGGGCGGGGGCTAGCCGCTCTGCACCGCAGCCGTCCACGGCAGGGCGATCCAGACCGTCTTGCCGCCGTCCGCGGTGGGCGCGACCGAGAGCCGGCCGCCGCACTCGACCGCGAGCCAGCGGATGATCACCATGCCCCGGCCGTTGTCCTGCTGGACGGCGGCGGGCAATCGTTTCGGCCAGCGCGGATGGCTGTCGGTCACCCCGACCCGCAGCTCCTCCTCGCGTTCCAGCTGGACGTCCACGGTGAAGGTGGGGGACTGGCCGAAGGTGTGCTGTACGGCGTTGGTGGCCAGTTCTGACACGATGAGCCGGACCGTGTCGGCGGTCTCGTCGTCGGACGGCAGGCCCCAATCGGTGAGGACCTCGGCGACGTATCGCCGTGCCACGGAGACCGAGGCGGGTTCGCTCGGCAGAGTGACTGATGCTTCGAGATGGTCTGCCATGGCGACGCTGTCCCTTTCCCACCCGGGCCGGCTAGAGGACTCCTGGCGGATGAGCGCTCACGGAGACGACGTCGGCCTCGGATTGTGCTTCGCGCCAGAGTGCCACTCATCGTGCCGGTCTTGGGTGCGATCCACCAAGATATGCATATATCTGTCGCTCAAAGCGGTGAACTCTGCGGCAGGGGAGCGTATTTGGGCTCACACTTACCCATCGCCGAAGGCGCCGGAGGCGAAGGAGACGGCCATGTGGCACGGACCGGCGGTGCACCGCCGCAAGCTGGGCGAGAAACTGCGCGGGTTGCGCGACCGAAAGGGTCTGACGAGCGGGGAGGCGGCCCGCCTGGTCGGCTGGCACCAGTCGAAGGTGAGCCGCATCGAGACCGGCCGCAGCGGCGCGAAGCCCGCGGACGTGGCCCGGCTGCTCGACGCGTACGAGGTACGGGATCCCCAACTCCGCGTGCTCCTGGAGGCGTTGGCCGATTCCGCGGACGGCGGCGGGGAGCACTGGGCGCGCGCGTACCGGGGTCTGCTCCCGCCGCAGTACCGGGACTTCATCAGCCTGGAGTCGCAGGCGCGCACGGCGCGCACGCTGGAGACCTCGGTGGTGCCGGGGCTGCTCCAGACGCCCGCGTACGCGCGGGCGGTGACCCGGGCAGCGCTCACCTCCCTGCCGCCGGACAAGGTGGACTCGCTCGTGGAGGTGCGCCTCGCCCGCCAGGAGGTGCTGCGGGGCGATCCGCCGCTCGCCCTCAGCGCGGTACTCGACGAGGGGGTACTGAGGCGCCAGGTGGGCGGACCGGCGGCCATGAGCGATCAGTTACAGCATCTGCTGGCGGCCGCCGCGTGGCCCCATGTCCGGTTGCAGGTCATCCCTTTCCGTTACGGCGGCTACGTCGGAATCAACGGGCCTTTCATTATCTTTTCGTTTCCGGACATTTCAGATCTGGATGTGGTCGTTCTCGACCATTTGACGAGTAGCCTCTATCTCGAACGGAGAGAAGACCTTGAGGCGTACAGCGCCGCGTTCCAGACCGTTCAGTCGCTCGCGCTCTCCTGCGAGGACTCGTTGGATCTCATCGCCCGGATAGCCCGGGAAGAACCGGGCCCCTCCGCGGCGGGTGGGGAGGCATGAATGTCCGCACGCCCTGCGCACGTTCCTTCCAGTACATCCCTCAACGGTGCCCCGTGGCGGCGCAGCAGCCGCAGCGTGGGCATGAACAACTGCGTCGAGACGGCCAGGCTCAAGGGTGAGCTGCTGGCCGTGCGCGACTCCCAGCGGATCGAGGGCCCCGCGCTGCTCTTCGGCGCCCCGGCCTGGCACAGCTTCATCTCGGCACTCTCGGCCGATAACTGATAGCCCGTCAGGCGGTGGGGGCGGTCCGCAGGATCGTGTCCACCGCCGTGTCGATCTGCCGCTCCGTCAGATCCGCCCGGGCGGTCAGCCGGATCCGCGAGATGCCGTCCGGAACCGACGGCGGCCGGAAGCAGCCGACCACGAGCCCGGCCGCGCGGCAGTCGGCCGCCCAGGCGACCGCCGCCTCCGCCGAGGGGGCCCGCACGGAGACCACCGCGGCGTCGGGGTGCACCGCCAGATGCCCCGCGGCGGTGAGCCGTGCGTGCAGTTCGGCCGCGACGGCCCGGGCCCGGCCTGCCAACTCCGGTTCCGCGCCCAGCAGTCGCAGGGCCGCGAGCGCTCCGCCGACCGACGCGGGAGCGAGCCCCGTATCGAAGATGAAGGTACGGGCCGCGTTGACCAGGTGCCGGATGACCCGGGCGGGGCCGAGGACCGCGCCGCCCTGGCTGCCGAGCGACTTCGACAGGGTGACGGTGGCGACGACGTCTTCCGCGCCCGCGAGTCCGGCCGCATGCGGCGCGCCGCGTCCGCCCGCGCCGAGCACCCCGAGCCCGTGCGCGTCGTCCACGACCAGTGCGGCACCGAACTCCCGGCAGGCTTCGGCGAGTTGGGCCAGCGGGGCGGCGTCGCCGTCCACCGAGAACACCGAGTCCGACACGACGAGCCCGGGTCCGCCATGGGCGTCCAGGGCCTTGCGGACCGCCGCCGGGTCGGCGTGCGGCACGACTTCCGTACCGGCCCGCGCCAGCCGGCAGCCGTCGACGATGGAGGCGTGGTTGCCCGCGTCGGAGACGATCAGCGAGCCGTGGGGGCCGAGCGCGGTGAGCGCCGCCAGGTTCGCCGCGTACCCGGAGGAGAAGACGAGGGCGGCCTCGAAGCCGCAGAACTCGGCGAGTTCCCGCTCCAGTTCCGCGTGCAGCGCGGTGGTTCCGGTGACCAGGCGGGAACCGGTGGCGCCGGCGCCCCAGCGGTGGGCCGCCTCCGCCGCGCCCGCGGTGACCGCCGGGTGCCGGGTGAGCCCCAGGTAGTCGTTGCTCGCCAGGTCCAGGAGGTCCTGGTCGGCGGCGCGCGGCCGGAGCGTACGGACCAGTCCCGCACGCTCGCGGCGCTCCGATTCCACGTCGATCCAGTCGAACGGCGCTCGGGGCATGGTGGAGTCCCTTTTTGTAGGCTGCCCACAGACCCTAGCCGGTGCCATGCCTGGTCAGGGTGTGGCGATCCACACACCTCAAACCACTCGTGTTGTGGGATCCCTACCTTGGCCTCGGGCGGTGCGGTAGGCGAAGATCGGCGCCATGGACCTGCTGAACACGCTGGTGGACAAGGGGTTGCGGCGCGAACTGCCGACCCGCGAAGAGGCTCTCGCCGTACTGGCGACCTCCGACGACGAACTGCTCGATGTGGTGGCCGCGGCCGGCCGGGTGCGCCGCCAGTGGTTCGGACGCCGGGTGAAGCTCAACTATCTGGTCAATCTGAAGTCGGGCCTGTGCCCCGAGGACTGTTCGTACTGCTCCCAGCGGCTCGGTTCCAAGGCCGACATCCTGAAGTACACCTGGCTCAAGCCCGACGAGGCGTCGAAGGCGGCCGCCGCGGGTGTCGCGGGCGGTGCGAAGCGGGTCTGCCTGGTGGCCAGCGGCCGCGGCCCCACGGACCGGGACATCGCCCGGGTCTCCGAGACGATCGAGACGATCAAGGAGCAGAACGAGGGCGTCGAGATCTGCGCCTGCCTCGGTCTGCTCTCCGACGGCCAGGCCGAGCGGCTGCGCGCCGCCGGGGCCGACGCGTACAACCACAACCTCAACACGTCCGAGGGGACGTACGGGGACATCACGACCACGCACACCTATCAGGACCGCGTGGACACCGTGACCAAGGCGCACGACGCCGGTCTGTCGGCCTGCTCCGGTCTGATCGCGGGCATGGGCGAGTCCGACGAGGACCTGGTCGACGTCGTCTTCGCGCTGCGCGACCTCGACCCGGACTCGGTCCCGGTGAACTTCCTCATTCCGTTCGAGGGCACCCCGCTCGCCAAGGAGTGGAACCTCACCCCGCAGCGCTGCCTGCGCATCCTGGCGATGACCCGGTTCGTCTGCCCGGACGTCGAGGTGCGGCTCGCGGGCGGCCGCGAGGTGCATCTGCGCTCGATGCAGCCGCTCGCGCTGCACCTGGTCAACTCGATCTTCCTGGGCGACTACCTGACCAGCGAGGGCCAAGCCGGCCAGGCCGACCTCGACATGATCGCGGACGCCGGGTTCGAGGTGGAGGGCACGGGCACCACCACCCTCCCCGAGCACCGCGCCGACGCGCTCGCCGCCGCGGGCTGCGGCTCGCACGAGGGCGGCGGCTGCGGTCCTTGCGGTGGGAGCGCTTCCGAGGTGCCCGAGCAGGCGGCCGCGGATCAGGCGCGTACCGATCTGGTGGCCGTCCGCCGCCGAGGCGCGGGAACGGATCTCGCGCCCAATGCCTGAGTACTCCCCCGCCCAACTGCTCGATCTGGACCGCCGGCACGTCTGGCATCCGTACGGCCCGATGCCCAACCGGCAGGAGCAGCTGCTCGTCGAGTCGGCGTCGGGTGTCCGGCTGCGACTGGCCGAACCGGCGTACGGGCAGCGCGAGTTGATCGACGGCATGTCGTCGTGGTGGTCGGCCGTGCACGGCTACAACCACCCGGTGCTCAACGAGGCGGCGCGCGGTCAGCTGGACCGGATGAGCCATGTCATGTTCGGCGGGCTCACCCACGAGAGCGCCGTCCGGCTCGCCGCCCGGCTGGTCGAGATCACGCCGGAGCCGCTCCAGCACGTCTTCCTCAGCGACTCGGGTTCGGTCGCGGTCGAGGTCGCCGTGAAGATGTGCCTGCAGTACTGGCGCTCGGTCGGACAGCCGGGCAAGCAGCGGCTGCTGACCTGGCGCGGCGGCTACCACGGCGACACCTGGCAGCCGATGTCGGTGTGCGACCCGGACGGCGGGATGCACGAGCTGTGGCAGGGCGCGCTTCCCCAGCAGTTGTTCGTGGGACCGCCGCCGGTGGAGTTCGAGGAGCCGTACGCCCGTGAGCTGCGCGAGACGATCGCGCGGCACTGTGGCGAGCTGGCCGCGGTGATCGTGGAGCCGGTGGTGCAGGGCGCGGGCGGCATGCGGTTCCACTCGCCCGAGTACCTGCGGGTGCTGCGCGAGGCCTGTGACGAGCACGGCGTGCTCCTCGTCTTCGACGAGATCGCCAGCGGCTTCGGCCGCACCGGCGCGCTCTTCGCGGCCGATCACGCATCGGTCTCGCCGGACGTCATGTGCGTCGGCAAGGCGCTGACCGGCGGCTATCTGTCGATGGCGGCGACGCTGTGCACGACCCGGGTCGCCGAGGGCATCTCGTCGGGCGAGGTACCGGTGCTCGCGCACGGTCCGACGTTCATGGGCAATCCGCTGGCCGCCGCGGTGGCCCTCGCCTCCATCGACCTGCTGCTCGGCCAGGACTGGCAGGGCGAGGTCAAGCGCCTGGAGGCGGGGCTGCTCGACGGCCTTGACGCGGCCCGCTCGATCGAGGGCGTCCGGGATGTCCGGGTCCGGGGTGCCATCGGCGTCGTACAGCTGGATCACGACGTGAACATGGCGGCGGCGACCGCGGCGGCGGTCCGCGAGGGCGTGTGGCTGCGGCCGTTCCGCGATCTGGTGTACACGATGCCGCCGTATGTGACGGGCGACGACGATCTGGCGCGCATCTGCCGTGCGGTGTGCGCGGCGGCGCGGGAGGGCTGAGATGACGGTTCTGTTCGTGAGCGGTACGGGGACCGAGATCGGCAAGACGATCACCACGGCGGCCATCGCGGCCGTGGCGCTCGCCGGCGGCCGTTCGGTGGCCGTGCTCAAACCGGCCCAGACGGGGGTCGCGCCGGGTGAGCCCGGCGATGTCTTCGAGGTGCGCCGGCTCGCGGGCGAGGCGGTGACCGGGGTCGAACTGGCCCGGTTCCCCGAGCCGTTGGCGCCGAACACCTCGGCCCGCCGGGCGTCCATGGTGCCGGTGGGGCCCGAGCGGACGGCCGAGGCGGCGGCGAAGCTGGCCACCGAGCACGATCTGGTCCTGGTCGAGGGCGCGGGCGGGCTCCTGGTCCGCTTCGACGACGCGGGCGGCACCCTCGCGGACGCGGCTCGCCTGCTCGAAGCGCCCGTCCTGGTGGTGACGCCCGCCGGACTGGGCACACTCAACTCGACGGCCCTGACCGGCGAGGCCCTCAGGTCCCGCGGGATCGAGTTCGCCGGGGTCGTCGTGGGCAGCTGGCCGGCCGAACCGGATCTGGCCTCGCGGTGCAATCTCGCGGACCTTCCGGAGTCGGCCGGTGCACCATTGCTTGGCACCGTGCCCGAGGGCGCCGGACGGCTGGCGCCCGCCGACTTCCGTACCCGAGCGGCCGGCTGGCTCGCCCCGGCGCTCGGCGGTGTTTGGAGCATCTGATGGCTGTGTTACGGGCCCGCCTCGGGCAGCTCGTCGTGGACTGCGCCGACCCGGCCCGGCTCGCCCGGTTCTGGTCCTCGGTGCTCGGCGGCCGGCCGGTGGTCCGGGACCCCGCGTGGGCGTACGTCGATCCGCCGGGCGCGCCGCGGCTCGCCTTCCAGCGGGTACCGGAGGAGAAGGCGGTCAAGAACCGGCTGCACCTGGACCTCGCGGTCGAGGACGTGCGCCGGGCGCGGGCCGCGGCCGTGCGGCGCGGGGCGGTCCCGGTGGGCGGGCCGGTCACCGACGCCCAGGGGACCTTTCAGGTGATGCGGGACCCCGAGGGCAATGAGTTCTGCTTCGCGGAGTCCGCGGACGGGTGAGGAGGCCGGGCGCGGGGACAATGGCGGTAATCGGCTGCCCGCCAGGCTCAGGAGGTCCGACATGGCGCAGCGCACCAAGATCGCCCCGGATGCCGTGCACCACCCCGTGTTCGCGCGCTTCTACGCGCGGTTCAGCGTGGCGGCCGACGACAGGGCCGGAATCGCCGCATATCGCAGGGAGCTCCTGGACGGGCTCTCGGGGCGTGTCATCGAGGTCGGCGCGGGCAACGGACTCAACTTCTCCCGTTATCCGGCGGCCGTCTCCGAGGTGGTGGCGATCGAACCGGAGCGCACCCTGCGGCAGTTGGCGGTCCGGGCCTCGCTGCGGGCCGAGGTGCCGGTGGATGTCGTGCCCGGCTCGGCGGAGGCGCTCCCGGTCAAGAGCGAGGCCTTCGACGCGGCGGTCGCCTCGCTCGTGCTGTGTTCGGTACGCGATCTTCCCCGGGCGCTCGGAGAGATCCGCCGGGTGCTGCGTCCGGGCGGTGAGCTGCGGTTCTTCGAGCACGGCCGAGCCGAGGGGCGGGCGCTCGCGGCGGTGCAGCGCGGGGTGGACCGCACGGTGTGGCCGAGGCTGTTCGGTGGCTGCCACACGGCGCGCGACCCGCTCGGCGCGATCGAGGCGGCGGGCTTCGAGATCGTCGCCCACCGCCATCTCCGGGTGCCCGCGCGCGGCATCCCGACCCCGACCTCACCGTGCGTCCTCGGGGTGGCGCGGCGACCCCCGCTGGGCCCGGACGAATAGGTACCGCGCGGGGATCCGGATTCGCCCGCGCCGGTCGGTCACGGCTCGCGGAGCGCAACCGTGGCCCTTACATCTGCCGCCCGGCACCGGCCCCGCGAAGGATGGCGGCGCCGCGCCCGCGGCCTCTACTCTCGTATGCGGTACGGGAGTTGGAACGGCCATGACGCCACACACGGGGAGGCGGCCTTGTCCACACCTGCGACGGCACGCGCGTACGGCACGGAGCCCGGGGAGCCGGTCGCCGCGCGGGCGCGCGGACTGACCAAGGCGTACGGCAGCGGGGAGACCGCGGTCCTCGCCCTCGACGCGGTCGACGTGGACATCGCCCGCGGCCGGTTCACCGCGGTGATGGGTCCTTCGGGATCGGGGAAGTCGACCCTGATGCACTGTCTGGCCGGGCTCGACACCGTGTCGGCGGGCCAGGTCTGGCTCGGGGACACCGAGATCACCGGGCTCAGGGAGCGCGAGCTGACCCGGCTGCGGCGGGACCGGATCGGCTTCATGTTCCAGTCGTTCAACCTGCTGCCGACGCTCACCGCCGCCGAGAACATCACGCTGCCCATGGACATCGCGGGCCGCACACCGGACCGCGCGTGGGTGGACCAGGTCATCGACACCCTGGCGCTGCGCGACCGCCTGGGGCACCGTCCGGCGCAGCTGTCCGGGGGCCAGCAGCAGCGTGTGGCGTGCGCCAGGGCGCTGGCGTCGCGGCCCGAGCTGATCTTCGCGGACGAGCCGACGGGCAATCTGGACTCGCGGGCGGGCGCGGAGGTCCTGGCGTTCCTGCGCCAGGCGGTGGACGGGCTCGGCCAGACGGTGGTGATGGTGACCCACGACCCGGGCGCCGCCGGTCACGCCGATCTGGTGCTGTTCCTGGGCGACGGCCGGATCGTGGACCGGATGCCGCGGCCCACCGCCGCGGCCGTCCTGGAGCGGATGCGGATTCTCTCGGGCGGCCGGGCGCACTCCGGGCAACCATCGGGCGACCCCGGATCCGATACACCGCGCACGAGCTGATCGGCACTGCTGAGGGCGACCCTGCGCGGTTTCCTCGCACACAAGGGCCGACCGCTGCTGTCCGCGCGCTCGCGGTGCCGCTCTCGGTGGCCTTCGTCGCATGCCTGGCAGGCCGCGGGATACGGTCCCGAGGAGCAGTGGCGCCGCTGGGTGAAGCCGCTCGGCTGAGCCCGGACCCCACCCGACCGCGCTTTGCCACTGCTTTACCATGGGTGCATCACATTTACCCACTGACTGAAAGGTGTGAGCGTCCGCCCATGGGCGAGCCTCCCAGTACCAGTACCGCCGCGCGACACCGCGCGCACCGCCTCCCCCTGGCCGATCATGGGACGGAGGTGACCCGATGACCGAAGTGCTCCTGCTCCTGGTGGCCGTGCTGCTCTCGCTGGTCTGCGGGGTGTTCGTCGCAGCGGAGTTCTCCCTCACCACCGCCGAGCGCAGCGATCTGGAGCGAGCGGTCGAGCGCGGCGAACGAGGCGCCTCCAGTGCCCTCAAGGCCGTCCGCAGCCTCACCTTCCAGTTGTCCGGCGCCCAGCTCGGCATCACCGTCACCGGCCTGGTCATCGGCATGATCGCCAAGCCGTCGATGGCCAGGCTCATCAGCGGACCGCTCGAATCGCTCGGCCTGTCCGCGTCGGCCGCGAGCTCGGTGGCGCTGGTCATCGGCATGGTGCTCTCCACCGTGTTCCTGATGGTCGTCGGCGAGCTGGTCCCCAAGAACTGGGCCATCTCCTCGCCGCTCGCCGTCGCGAAGGTCGTCGCGGCCCCGCAGCGCGCGTTCAGCGCGGCCTTCCGCCCATTGATCAGCCACCTCAACAACTCGGCCAACCACCTGGTGCGCCGCTTCGGCCTGGAGCCCGCCGAGGAGCTCGCCTCCGCGCGCAGCCCGCAGGAGCTGGTGGCGCTCGCCCGGCACTCGGCCAAGGAGGGCGCCCTGGAGGCGGACACCGCCGAGCTGTTCGTCCGTACCCTCAACCTCGCCGAGCTCAACGCCGAGAACGTGATGACGCCCCGCGTGCAGGTCACCGCGCTCGACGTCCAGGCCACCGCCGAGGACGTCGCCAACGCGACCCGCGCCACCGGCCTGTCCCGCTTCCCCGTCTACCGGGGCAGCCTCGACTCGGTCGTGGGCATCGCGCACATCAAGGACGTCCTGGCGGTACCGGCCGAGCGCCGGCACCGCCACCCGGTGACCGCGCTGCTGCGCGAGCCGCTGCTCGTACCGGAAACGCTCACCGTGGACCGGCTCTTGGACCAGCTGTACGGGAAGCGCACCATGGCCGTCGTCATCGACGAGTACGGCGGCACCGCGGGCGTCGTGACCCTGGAGGACATCGTGGAGGAAGTCGTCGGCGAGGTGCGTGACGAGCACGACCCGCACGAGACGCCCGACCTGGCAGCCGCCGGGCAGGACGCCGACGGCCGCACCCTCTACTCCGCGGACGGCGCCGCCCGCGACGACCAGCTCGCCGTCATCGGGCTGCGGGTGCCGGACGGCCCGTACGAGACCCTCGCGGGTCTGATCGCCACCGAGCTGGGACGGATACCGAGGGCCGGCGACAGCGTGGAGCTCGCCGGCTGGCGGATGGACGTGGTCGACGCGACCGGGCGGCGCGCGGCCCGCGTGCTGCTGCACGCGCCGCCGGCCGCCGAGGGCGACGACGAAGAGGCCGGCCGATGATCGCGATCCAGTTCCTGATCGGCCTGGCGACCCTGGTCGTCAACGCGTTCTTCGTCGGTGCGGAGTTCGCGCTGATCTCGGTACGCCGCAGCCAGATCGAACCGCTCGCCGAGGACGGGAACCGCCGTGCCCGCAGCGTCATTTGGGGCCTGGAACACGTCTCGGCCCTGATGGCAGCCGCGCAACTCGGCATCACGCTGTGCACCCTGGTGCTCGGTGTGGTCGCCGAACCGGCCATCGCCCACCTGGTCGAGCCGGTCTTCAACGCGGTGGGCGTGCCGACCGGGCTCGTCCACCCGGTGTCCTTCGTGCTCGCCCTGGCCGTCGCGACGTATCTGCACATGCTGCTCGGCGAGATGGTGCCGAAGAACATCGCGCTGGCCGAGCCCGCGCGCACCGCTCTGCTGCTCGGCCCGCCGCTGGTGACGCTGGCGCGGGCGCTGCGCCCGGTGATCTTCGCGATCAACGCCTTCGCCAACACTCTCCTGAAACTGCTCAGGGTGGACGCCAAGAGCGAGGTCGCGGCCACCTTCTCGGACGACGAACTGGCCCGGCTGGTCACCGACGCGAGCGCCGCCGGACTCCTTGACGAGCGGGCGACCGAGCGGCTGCACGACGCCCTGGAACTGGGGCGCCGACCGGTGCGGGACGTGGTCATGCCACTGGACAAGGTGGTGCGCGCCGAGGTCGGCACGACCCCGGCGGAACTGGAGCGGCTCGCCGCCGGCTCCGGGTTCTCCCGCTTCCCCGTCGTGGACGAGGACAGCCGCATCCTGGGCTATCTGCACGTCAAGGACGCGCTGGACGCGGCGCCGCGCGATGTGGCGTTCCCGGTCGCGGCCCTGCGGCCGATCGCCCGGGTCCGCGCCGCGACACCGCTGGACGACGTCCTGACCGCGATGCGCCGCAGCCGTACGCACCTGGCCGCGGTCCAGGACGAGGATGGCAAGCTGGCGGGCCTGGTGACGATGGAGGACGTGCTGCGGGAGCTCGTGGGGCAGCCGGGGTCCGCGGTCTAGCGGCCGGGGTTCGTGATCCTGCTTCTGCTCAGGGTGCGGGCTTGGCGGGGTGCGGCGGGTTCGTGGTCTCGGTGAGGCCCGGGCCCGCCTGCCCCAGCTGGGACGTTCCGATCGCCATCAGGACGGCGAGCAGCGCGGCGAGACCCGCGGTCGCCAGGGCCGCGGTCCACCGCACGTCGAAGAGGTTGGTCGCACCGGCGGTCAGAACGGCGGCGAGTGCCTGGGCGAAGGTGCGGATGGCACGCTCGGCGGTGGCCTTCCAAAAGGCTGTGGTGAACAACATCGCACGCTCGCTCTCTCGCGGGGCCGGCCCGGCCGCGGACCAAAAACTTGACGTGTTCCTGGCATACCGCGAAACGCCCCCGACGGACAGGCCCCGTGCGGGCCATTCCGATCAGGGGCGGGCGGCGCTCTGCCTGCCCGCAACGCCCGGGCCGCGGACACTACCGCGCGGTAGGATCGCTCCGCCATGGAGATGAATGCTGCCTACACCAGCTTTGCCGCGATCGGGGACTCCTTCACCGAAGGCATGTCCGACCGGCTTCCCGACGGGTCCTACCGGGGCTGGGCCGACGTGCTCGCCACCCGTCTCGCGGCCCGCACAACCGGCTTCCGCTACGCGAACCTCGCCGTGCGCGGCAAGCTCATCGGGCAGATCGCCGAGGAGCAGGCGGCCGCCGCGGCGGAGCTGCGCCCGGACGTCATCACCCTGGTCGGCGGCCTCAACGACACGCTGCGGCCCAAGTGCGACATGGGCCGGGTGCGCGGACTCCTCGCGGAGGCCGTCGAGCAACTGGCCCCCGCCTGCAAGCAGCTCGTGCTGATGCGCAGCCCGGGACGGCGCGGCCCGGTGATGGAACGCTTCCGGCCCCGCATGGAGGAGCTCTTCTCGTACGTCGATGAACTCGCCGACCGGCACGGCGCGTTGGTGGTCGACCTGTACGGTGCCCCGGTCCTCGGCGACCCCCGGCTCTGGGACGTGGACCGGCTGCACCTGACGGCGGCGGGGCACCGCAGGGTGGCCGAGGCGGTCTGGCAGACGCTGGGCCTGGACCCCGAAGACGACTGGCGGGCGCCGCTGCCGCCCGCCGTGCAGCCCGGCTGGACCGCCCGCCGGAGCACCGACCTGCGGTTCGCCCGGCAGCATCTGGTGCCGTGGATCGGACGCCGGGTCACCGGAAGGTCCTCCGGCGACGGCCGGAGCGGGGCCCACTTCGACGCCGGGCGGGGCCGGGCGTTCTGGGTCACGCCGCCGGACGGTTCGGCGCCGGGGCCGGTGGCCGGCTGGACCCGGGTCGAGGACTGAACCACCGCCGCTCCAGCGGGCCGGGTGCCCGCTACCCGGCGGGCCTCTCCCGCGGCACCCTGACCCCGGTGAACCGCGTCGTGCGGCGGAGCCGGAAGCCGAGCGACTCGTACAGGCCGATGGCACCGGTGTTGGCGGCGGCGGTGTGCAGGAACGGTGTTTCGCCCCGCTCCTTGATGCCCGCGGCGACCGCGCGGACCAGGCGGGAACCGAGCCCCCGGCCGCGGAAGGAGGCGTCGGTGCAGACCGCGCTGATCTCGGTCCAGCCCGGCGGGTGCAGGCGCTCGCCGGCCATCGCGACCAGCTGCCCGCCCCGGCGGATGCCCAGGTAGGTGCCGAGCTCGACGGTACGGGGCAGGAACGGCCCCGGCCGGGTGCGCTCCACCAGGGCGAGCATGTCGGGCACGTCGTGCGCGCCGAGCCGTACCGCCTCCTCGTCCGGGCGGACGTCCACCGCCTCGTCGACGAGCTGCACGCCCTCGACGTCGAACGTCACCTCCCAGCCCGCGGGCGTCGCGACCCGCACTCCGGCGAGCGCCACTTCCGCGCCGGGCCCGGCCAGCGCGGCCAGATCCGACCAGTCGGCGGCCTCCGGATCCGGGGGAAGGGCAAGCCAGGGCGACACATCGGTCGGGTAGCGCA
The DNA here is from genome assembly GCF_044458185.1 of Streptomyces sp. NPDC050485. Taxonomy (NCBI): domain Bacteria; kingdom Bacillati; phylum Actinomycetota; class Actinomycetes; order Kitasatosporales; family Streptomycetaceae; genus Streptomyces; species Streptomyces sp. NPDC050485. The sequence continues at coordinate 334,585 of NZ_JBITHR010000006.1, forward strand.
GCACCCTGCCGCGCCCCTCGGCGAACAGGGCGTGCGGCCCGGTAAGCGAGGCGTACGCGGGATTGTCCAGCGGATGCGCCGGTATCCCGGTGCGGACGGATGCGTTGGGCATGGTCTCCCTGTCTTCCTCGCTCGGCATGAGGCAACGCCGGACAGTCAGCGGCAGCAGCCGACTGTGTCCTTCAAGGTCCTTCAAGGTCCTTCAAGGTCCTTCAAGGTCCTTCAAGGTCCTTCAAGGTCCTTCAAGGGAAAGATCCGATTCCGGTCGTGCATTCCCGGAAGGCCGGATTTTTCACAGGGCCGACATGAACCCGGTGTACGCACCACGTGATCGTTCTTGGCATGCTGTCCGCATGTCGTCCCCCGCGCTCACCGATCTCGTTGACGAACTCCTCGCCGGCTCCGGCCCCTTGCCGATCGTCTCCGCCGGAGACCCCGTACTGCGCCGGCCCGCCGACCCGGTGGACGACCGGCTCGACCGGCGGCGGCTCGGCCGGCTGATCGAGGCGATGCGCGCCACCATGCACGCCGCCCCCGGGGTCGGTCTCGCCGCGCCGCAGGTGGGCCTCCCGTTGCGGCTCGCGGTCATCGAGGACCCGGCAGAGGTCTCCGAGGAGGTCCGGCAGGTGCGGGGCCGGATCCCGCAGCCGTTCCGGGTCCTGGTCAACCCGTCGTACGACGCCGTCGGGCCCGGCCGGGCCGCGTTCTTCGAGGGCTGCCTGAGCGTGCCCGGCTGGGGAGCGGTCGTCGCCCGGCACGAGAACGTCCGCCTGCGCGCGCTCGACGAGCACGGACGCGAGGTGGACGAGGTGTTCACCGGCTGGCCGGCCCGCATCGTCCAGCACGAGACCGACCACCTCAACGGCACGCTGTACCTGGACCGCGCGGAACTGCGCTCGCTGTCCTCGCGGGAGGCGATGGCCGAGCGCTGGGCTCAGCCCGCCCCCACCGCGGCGGCCGCGGCCCTGGGTTTCGAGCTGCGCGACGACGGTCAGGAGTGAGCGCGGACACCACCGGGGGTCGGCCGCCCGTGCCGTCCGGTGGACCGCGCGCGCTCTCGTAGCAAGGCACAAACCGGGGTGGGGCGCTGGCCTGCAGAAATCGCCAGTAGACTCTGGACACGTGACTGCTGTGTCTGCGAAGCCTCGCATCCCGAACGTTCTGGCCGGCCGCTACGCCTCCGCGGAGCTCGCCGTCCTCTGGTCCCCCGAGCAGAAGGTCAAGCTGGAGCGCCAGCTGTGGCTCGCCGTGCTGCGCGCCCAGAAGGACCTGGGGATCGAGGTGCCCGAGGCCGCACTCGCCGACTACGAGCGCGTCATCGACCAGGTCGACCTCGCCTCCATCGCCGAGCGCGAGAAGGTCACCCGGCACGATGTGAAGGCCCGCATCGAGGAGTTCAACGCGCTCGCCGGGCACGAGCAGGTCCACAAGGGCATGACGTCCCGTGACCTGACCGAGAACGTCGAGCAGCTCCAGATCCGGCTGTCCCTTGAACTGATGCGGGACCGCACGGTGGCCGTGCTGGCCCGTCTCGGCAAGCTGTCCGGCGAGTACGCCGAGCTGGTCATGGCCGGGCGCTCGCACAATGTGGCCGCGCAGACCACGACCCTGGGCAAGCGTTTCGCGACCGCGGCCGACGAGCTGCTCGTGGCGTACGGCCGCCTGGAGGACCTCCTCGCCCGCTACCCGCTGCGCGGGATCAAGGGCCCGGTCGGCACCGCGCAGGACATGCTGGACCTGCTGGGCGGCGACGCCTCGAAGCTGGCCGACCTGGAGCAGCGCATCGCGGGCCACCTCGGCTTCGCGCACGCCTTCACCTCGGTCGGCCAGGTCTACCCGCGCTCGCTCGACTACGACGTGGTGACCGCGCTGGTGCAGCTGGCCGCCGCCCCGTCCTCGGTCGCCAAGACGATCCGCCTCATGGCCGGGCACGAGCTGGTCACCGAGGGCTTCAAGCCGGGCCAGGTCGGCTCGTCCGCGATGCCGCACAAGATGAACACCCGCTCCTGCGAGCGCGTCAACGGCCTGATGGTGATCCTGCGCGGCTACGCCTCGATGACCGGAGAGCTGGCGGGCGACCAGTGGAACGAGGGCGACGTCTCCTGCTCGGTGGTCCGCCGGGTCGCCCTGCCCGACGCGTTCTTCGCCTTCGACGGGCTGCTCGAAACCTTCCTGACGGTCCTCGACGAGTTCGGCGCCTTCCCGGCCGTCGTCGCCCGCGAACTGGACCGCTACCTGCCGTTCCTGGCCACGACGAAGGTCCTGATGTCCGCCGTCCGCGCCGGGGTCGGCCGGGAGGCCGCGCACGAGGTCATCAAGGAGCACGCGGTCGCCTCCGCCCTCGCCATGCGCGAGCAGGGTGCCGAGCGCAACGAGCTCCTCGACAAGCTGGCCGCCGACGAGCGCATGCCGCTCGACCGGGCCCAGCTCGACGCGCTCATGGCCGACAAGCTGTCCTTCACCGGCGCGGCCGGCGACCAGGTCGCCGCGGTGGTCTCCCGGATCGGGGAGATCATCAAGCAGCACCCGGCGGCCGCCGGTTACGCCCCCGGCTCGATCCTCTGATCCTGCGCCCGTGCTGACCCCCGAGGAACTCCAGGCCGCCCGCGACACCGTCATCCCCGACGTGATCGCGGGCGATCTGTCCGTGCTGTTCTGCGGCATCAACCCCAGCCTGATGTCGGGCGCCACGGGCCACCACTTCGCCCGCCCCGGCAACCGCTTCTGGCCGGTGCTCCAGCTGTCCGGTTTCACCCCGAGGCAGTTGCGGCCCTCGGAACAGCATGAGCTCCTCTCGTACGGTCTCGGCATCACCAATGTGGTGGCCCGGGCCACCGCCCGTGCCGACGAAATCGACGCCGAGGAGTTCCGCGAGGGCGGGCGCCTACTGACGGCGAAGGTGGAGCGCCTGCGGCCGCGCTGGCTGGCCGTCGTCGGGGTGACCGCGTACCGCACGGCCTTCGGCGACCGCCGGGCCCAGATCGGCCCGCAGGAGCACACGATCGGCTCGACCAGGGTGTGGGCCCTGCCCAACCCCAGTGGTCTCAACGCCCATTGGACCGCCCAGACCATGGCCGAGGAGTACGGCCGCCTGCGCGTCGCGGCAGACCGCCTCTAGGTCCCTCCCGTTGTGCGTCCCGGGGCTGTGCGCCCGAACCGTGCCGAAGGGCGGGGCGGCGGCGCGGGGTTCAGGCCCAGGCTCTCAGGGAGGGTCCACTTCCGTCACCGTGACGGACAGGTCCCATCCCGGGCCCTCCTCCTCCAGGTCGAGGCCCACCGCGATCCACCGGCCGTCGACCCGCCACAGGTTCAGGAAGTCGAAGCCGACGGCGAACTCCGCCCACGGCTCCGGTATCACCTCGCCCGCCACCAGCCGGGCCTGGGCGCTCCAGAGGCTTATCCACTGCGGTTCCTCCCAGCGGTGGGTGAGCTCCAACACCAGGGCATCGTGATCGGCGACGCATTGCGCGCGCTTTGCGAGCCGTTCCGTCAGGTCCTCCCATTCCTCCTCATCGGCGCTCAGGCATGAGGAGTGGTATCCCGGCCCGCTCACACCCGAGCCGCTTCGGCTGCGCTCCGGGGGGAATTCCCTGGAGCGCAACCAGTCGATGTGCTGGAGATACAGGGCGGTGGTCATGCCGTCAGTAAACCGCCCGGCACTGACAATTGGCGGCTCGTCAGCTCCCGGGGCGCCTCCTTCCGGTCAGGCGTCCCGCCGCCGCAGCGCCCACCAGCCGGCGGCCACCGAGAGCGCCGTCCACGCCGCCAGCACGGCCATCCCGCTCCACGGCCCCAGCGTCCCGGCCGGATCCTGGAGCAGGACCTGCCGGCCCGCCCGGTCCGGCAGGAAGTCGGCCGCGCCGCCACCCTGCGACACGTCTCCCACCACGAACGGGACGACCAGGAACAGCGGCACGAGCACGCTCAGCGCGCCGGTGACGCTGCGCAGCAGAGCGCCGACTCCCGCCGCCAGCAGGCTGATCAGAGCCAGGTACAGGGCGCACCCCATGACCGCACGCAGCGCACCCGGATCTCCGAGGCCTATGCCGAATCCCTTGTCCATCAGCGCCTGACCGCCGAGGAAACTGATCAGGCTGGCCACCAGACCCACGGCGAGGACACATCCGCCCACCACAGCGAGCTTCGCCCCGTAGAACAGCCCCCTGTTGGGCACGGCCGCCAGCGATATCCGGATCCCCGCGTTCTTGTACTCACCCGCCATCGCGATGACACCGAAAATGATCGCGGCCAACTGGCCGAAATTCAGGCCGTAGTAGGAGAACAGCACGGGGTCGAAGTCCGTGCTGCCGGGCTCGGGGCGGCCGAGCGAGCCGCATATGAGGAGGGAGAGGCCGGCCGTCGCGACGGGCACGGTCAGCAGGGAGCCCACCAGGGAGCGCAGCGAACGGATCTTGATCCACTCGGTGTGGAGCACTGCCGGGTACGACATGGTTCACACCTCCCGCGTCATGGTCGGGCGGGCGGAGGCGTACTCCGCCTCATCCGCGGTCAGATCGAGGTAGGCTTGTTCCAACGTGGCTTCCTCATTGGCCAGTTCGAGTATGGGGATGCCCTCGCGTGCGGCGACCGGACCGATCTCGTCGATCCGCGCGCCCTCCACCGTCCAGCGCCCGTCCTCCTCCTGGACCGGGTCGAAGCCCTTGCCGGTCAGAACCGCCCGCAGCCGGGCACCTTCGGTGGTGCGCAGTCTGACCTTCGGCCGGATGCGGGAGTCGATGAAGTCCCGCATCGGGGTGTCGGCGAGGAGCCGTCCCCGGCCGAGGACGACCAGGTGGTCGGCGAACGAGGCGGTCTCGTTCATCAGGTGGCTGGAGACGAGCACCGTCCTTCCCTGGCGGGCGAGGCCTCGCATCAACTCCCTTGTCCAGATGATCCCTTCGGGGTCAAGGCCGTTCGACGGCTCGTCCAGGATCACGACCGCCGGATCGCCGAGCAGGGCGGCCGCGATCCCGAGGCGCTGCCGCATCCCGAGCGAGAACGTCTTGATCCGGCGGCCCGCGACGCTCGCGAGCCCGGCTTCCTCAAGGACCTCGCCCACGCGCCGCACCGGTATGCGGTTGCTCACCGCGAGGGCCAGCAGATGACTGCGGGCCGTGCGGGAGCCGTGCGCGCCCTGGGCGTCGAGCAGCGCACCCACTTCGCGCAGCGGTTCCGCCATGTCCGCGTAGCGACGGCCGCCGATCAGCGCGGTGCCCGAGGTCGGCCGGTCGAGGCCGAGCAGGATGCGCATCGTGGTGGACTTGCCCGCGCCGTTGGGGCCGAGGAAGCCGGTGACCCGGCCGGGCCGCACCCCGAACGTGAGGCGGTCCACGGCCCGCGTGGTGCCGTACTCCTTGCAGAGCTCTTGGACGTCGATCCTTGTCATGCTCCAAGCCTGCCCGTCGGCCCAGGTCAGGGGCCTCCCCCGGCGGTGGGGAGCTTCTCCCCCGCGCGGGGGAGCCGCAGGGATCAACGCGCTGGGACGATGGGCGAATGCGCCGCTCTCTTCGCCTGCTGGCCCGTCCGGTCACGTACACCCGATGGCTGCATCTGCTCATCCCCATCGCGTTCGTGGCGATCTGGCTGTTCATCGACATGGACCGGCTGTATGTCCTGGGGCTGCTCGTCGTGCCGCTCGGGCTGGTTCCGGCGGTGCGTCTCGAAGAGGGCATCCAGGCGCAGTTGCTCCTCACTCCTGGCGAGCGGGGCCGGCCCGACGCGTCGATCGCGATCGCGCCGTCGGCCACGTGGCGCGACCGCTGGCGGACCGTGCTCTGGCTGGAGGCCCGGCTCGTGCTGTCCGGTCTGGCGATAGCGGCGACGGTCTGGCTTCCCATGCTCTCCGTCGACCTGGTGGCGCGGGGGCTGGGCGGGCCGCCGCTCGTCTTCGGCTGGATGGCGTCGTGGCGGTCGCACGGCTGGCTGGTGCCCCTCGCGCTCGTTCCGATCGCCGTCATGCTGGTCTTTCTGGTCCTCGCCGGGGACCTTGTCACCTTCCTCGCCCGCAGGCTGCTCGGGCCGTCGGCCGCCGAGCGGCTCACCGCGCTGGAGGAGCGGACCGAGCTGCTGCTCGAGCGCAACCGCATCGCCCGCGAGATCCACGACTCCATCGGCCATGCGCTGACCGTCGCCGTCGTGCAGGCGGGCGCGGCCCGGGCGGCCAAGGACCCCGCCTTCACCGACCGGGCGCTCGCGGCGATCGAGGAGACCGGCCGGGCCGCCCTGGAAGATCTGGAACGGGTGCTGCTCGTGCTGCGCGAGACGGGTCTGCCGGCCAGTCAGCGGCCCACGCTCCTGGAGGCCGACCGGCTCATCGAGTCGGCCCGCGGTTCGGGTGCCCAGGTCGACGCGGAGTTCTCGGGCCCCCTGGAGCAGGTGCCGGGCCCGGTGTCGCGGGAGGGGTACCGCATCCTCCAGGAAGCGCTCACCAATGTGCTGCGGCACTCGGGCCCGGTGCCCGTGCGGGTCCGCATGGCCGTGCTCGGCATGCGCCTTGAGATGGATGTGACCAATCCGCTGACGGGGGCGGCGCCGAGCGGGAAGGGCGGCAGCGGACTGCGCGGGATGCGGGAGCGGGCCGCGCTGCTCGGCGGGCAGGCGGAGACGGGACCGTACGAAGGCGAGTGGCGGGTGCGGGTGCGGCTGCCGCTGGACAGCCTGGTCTGAAAGCCTGTGCCCAACCCCGCCCGGGCCTGGCCCGCGTTGAGATACGGGCTCCGGCTGACGTTGTCCACAGGCCCCCGAGCCCTTGCGCATGCTGCCACTACGCTGGCCGGATGCCGGTAACCGTACTTCTGGTCGACGACGAGCCCCTGGTCCGCGCGGGGCTGCGGGCGGTGCTCGAAGCGCAGCCCGACATCGAGGTGGTGGGCGAGGCCGCCGACGGCGCGGCCGTGATCCCGCTGGTGCGGCAGCTGCGCCCGGACGTGGTCGCGATGGACGTGCGGATGCCGCTGCTCGACGGGATAGCGGCGACGCGGGCCGTGCTGCGCACGGTCCAGGACCCGCCGAAGATCCTCGTCGTCACGACCTTCGAGAACGACGAGTACGTGTACGAGGCGCTGCGGGCGGGGGCCGACGGCTTCCTGCTCAAGCGGGCCCGGCCCGCCGAGATCGTCAACGCGGTGCGGCTGGTGGCCGAGGGCGATTCGCTGCTGTTCCCGGCCGCGGTGCGCGCGCTGGCCGCCGAATATGGCAACGCCTCGGCGCGCACGGCGCTCGCCGAGGCGGCGCTCACCGACCGCGAGGCCGCGGTGCTGCGGCTGATGGCCCGGGGGCTGTCCAACGCGGAGATCGCCGCCCACCTCATCGTCGGCACGGAGACCGTGAAGACGCATGTCAGCGCGGTGCTCGCGAAGTTGGGCGCCCGCGACCGCACCCAGGCGGTCATCGCCGCGTACGAGTCCGGTTTCGTCGCCCCGAGCTGATGCGTCTCCGTTACCGGCCGCCGCTCGCCGTACACCTGACCAGCGAGTACGATCCGGCAGACACGCGCACGAGCTGGGAGGACACACGTTGGGGCGGCTGACCGGCGGGGACCCCTCGCTGCTGCGGCGGATCAACTCCGCGGTGGTGCTGCACGCGCTGAGAGGCGCGGAATCTCCCACGCTGACCGATCTCACCCGGATCACCGGGCTGTCCCGGCCGACCGTCGAGGGTGTGGTCGAGGGCCTGATGGAGGCGGGGCTCGTGGTCGAGTCGGCTCCTGAGGAGGGCGAGGCCCGGCGTCAGGGCCGACCCGCCCGGCGGTTCCGGTTCCGAGCCGAGGCGGGGCACCTGCTCGGCATAGAGATCGGGCCGCACCGGGTCGCCGCGCTGCTCTCCGGCCTGGACGGCCGGATCTTCGGCGCGGGTTCGCGCGAAGTACCCGAGGCGGCTTCGGCCGACGAGCGCCTGGAGCGGGTCCGCCTGACGGTCGCCGATGTGCTGCGCCGGGCGGGCGTGGCGCGCAGTTCGCTGCGGGCGGTGGGCGTCGGCAGCCCCGGCATCGTCGAGGCGGACGGCACCGTGCGGCTCGGCACGGCGCTGCCGGAGTGGACGGGTCTGCCGCTGGGAGAGCGGCTGCGCCGTTCCTTCCGCTGCCCGGTCCTGGTCGAGAACGACGCCAACGCCGCGGCCGTGGCCGAGCACTGGAAGGGCGCGGCCACCGACTCCGACGACATCGTCTTCGTCATGGCGGGCCTGAGCCCGGGGGCGGGCTCGCTGATCGGCGGTCGGCTGCACCGGGGCTTCGGCGGCGCGGCCGGCGAGATCGGCGCACTGCATCTGCTCGGTCGTGATGTCACGCCCGAGAAGCTGCTCTCCACGACGGACGAGCCGCTGCACCCGCTGGACGAGCAGGCCGTCGCCGATGTGTTCGCGCTGGCCAAACGGGGCGATGCGCGGGCCCAGGCCGCGGTGGAACGGTTCCTGCAGCGGCTGGTGCACGATGTGGCCGCGCTGGTGCTCGCCCTCGACCCGGAGCTCGTCGTCGTGGGCGGCTGGGCGGCCGGCATAGACGGCGTACTGGAGCCGCTGCGCCGGGAGTTGGCGCGCTACTGTCTGCGGCCGCCGCGGGTGGTGCTGTCGCTGCTGGGCGAGGCGGCGGTGGCGACGGGCGCGCTGCGCCTCGCCCTCGACCACGTGGAGGAAGAGTTGTTCGCCGTCGAAGGCACGGTCACGGCACGGCGCTGACGGGCCCTGAAGGTACGGTCACCGACACGGCGCTGAGGCGCCTTGAAGGAAATCGTCACGGCGCGGCGCTGAAGAACCTTCGAGCACAACGGCCCGCGGCTCCGGGGAGCTGCGGGCCGTGCGGTGTGCGGTCGGCCGGTCAGGAGGCCTGGCGCTGCTGGCCGGGGTGGCTGATCTCCAGGTCGCCCGAGTCGCCGAAGGTGAGGCGGCAGGTGTCCGCGCGGTAGGTGGCCACCGAAACGGCCGCGGTGCGGCCCGCGGAGAAGTACCGGGTGGTCACGACGAGGACGGGGGCGCCGGGCAGCCGGTCGAGTTCCTTGGCGTCGTCGGCGCGCGCCGAGCCGAGTTCCACCGCGCGGTCCTGGCCTTCGAGTTCGAGGCGCCGCAGTTCGCGCAGTACCGCGCGGCCTCGGGCCGGGCCCGAGGGCGAGTCGATGGCGGAGAGCTCGGGCACCGAGCCGGCCGGGACGTAGAGGAGTTCGGCGGCGACGGCCTGGCCGTGGCTCACCCGGATCCGGCGGACGGTGTGCATCTCCTCGCCGGTCGCGGCCTCGAAGAGGCGGGCCACCGCGGCGGGCACGGCGGCGGCCGTCGCGTCGGCGGTCTGCCAGTCGTCGCCGGGGGCGCCGGGCCAGTCGTGCCGCGCGGTGGCGACGGAGACGGCGGTGCGCGGCGGGGCGACGGTGGTGCCGACCCCGCGGCGGCGCTGGAGCCGGCCTTCGAGTTCGAGCTGTTCCAGTGCCTGCCTCAGGGTGGCGCGCGCGACGCCGAACCGGGCTGCGAGATCACGCTCGTTGGGCAGGATCTCGCCCACCGCGAAGTCCGAGTCGAGCGCCTCGCTGAGCACCGTCTTGAGGTGCCAGTACTTCGGCTCCGGCACCGATTCCAGCTGCGTGGTCCCCACCCTGATCCTCCGCAATCGCCGTGTGCGCGGCGGGTTTCCGTGCCCTTGTTTATTAAAGGTTCCTGCACTAACTCTGCGACCATAGGGCTGCACACCCCCTTGGTCAAGACCAATCCTCCTTCCGTTACGGAGCGAACATGGGGGTTGCCGCAGAGCGTTCACACGACGTTCGCGCCCCCGTGAGGACTCCGGCCACAGATGAACGAGCGGGGGGAATTGTCCGGATTTCCGTCCGGATTTCGAATGACGGGGCCCGCCAGGCCGATATACGGGGCCCGCCCGGTCGGTACACGGGACCCGCCAGGTCGACATGCCGACATGGGCGGCAGCGGACTTGTCCGGTACGTCTCTTGAACTCCAAGCTACCGAACGGTAATTGTTGCTGACAGGACGTCTAAGTGTGGATCCCAGGACAGACAGGACAGGGAGTAGCAGCATGGCCGCAGAGGTCTCGTTCATGGTCGACACTCCCCGGGGGAGCCGCGCCGTCTCCGTCACCTACCGCAGACAGGGCACGGGCGAACCGCTCCTGCTGCTCCACGGCATAGGACACCACCTCCAGGCCTGGGACCCGGTCTTCGAACTGCTCGCCGCCGAGCGCGACGTGATCGCGATCGACCTGCCCGGCTTCGGTACGTCGCCCGGCCTTCCGGACGGCGTCTCCTACGGCCTGTCCACCGTCGTCCCGGTGCTCGCCGCACTCTGCGAGGCCCTGGAGATCGACCGGCCGCATGTCGCGGGGAACTCGCTCGGCGGACTGCTCGCCCTGGAGCTGGGCCGCGAGAAGCTCGTACGGTCCGTGACGGCGCTCTCCCCCGCGGGCTTCTGGACGCCGTCCGAGCGGCAGTACGCGTTCACGGTCCTGCGGACCATGCGGCAGGTGGCGCGGGCGCTGCCGCTGCCCGTCATCGAGCGGATGTCCCGCACGGCCGCCGGGCGCACCGCGCTGACCAGCACCATCTACGCCCGGCCCGGCCGGCGCTCACCGGCGGCCGTCGTCGCCGAAACGCTGGCGCTGCGCCGGGCGCCCGGCTTCGAGCAGACCCTGGCCGCCGGGCGCGAGGTGCTGTTCGCCGACGACGTGCCCGGGGTGCCGGTGACCGTCGCCTGGGGCAGCAAGGACCGGCTGCTGCTGCGCCGCCAGGGCGTCCGCGCCAAGCACACCGTCCCGGGCGCCCGGCTCGTGCGGCTGCCGGGCTGCGGCCACGTGCCCATGAACGACGACCCCGCCCTGGTGACGCGCGTCATCCTGGACGGAAGCCGCCCCGTCGACGGCGTTTCCGGGACCCAGCACCCCTAGGACCACTCCGGCGCCGACCAGCGCGCTGCCCGCGGCCTGGACGGCTCCGTAGGAACCCGTACCGGCCAAGGGTGCGGTGAAGGCGGCCGCCACCGGGATCAGGCCGGAGAACAGCGTCGCCTTCTCCGCGCCGATCCGCTGCATCCCGCTGTACCAGCAGACGAATCCGACGACCGTGACGACCGCGGCCTGCCACACCAGCGCCATTGCCTCGGTCGGACCGGGAACTTTCAGCGCCGCACTGCCATTGAGGACGGCCGCGGCCACCGCCGACTCGACGGCGGCGACCGCGCACACGGTCGCCGAGAGGAGTCGGGGGCCCAGCGGTCGCAGCACGGGCACGGCGAGCACCGCGAAGCCCACCTCGCCGAGCAGTGCCGCGGCCGAGTAGGCGATCCCGGCCGGGTCAGTGCGGCCCCAGCCCTGCACCACGAAGGCCCCCGCCGCCACGAGCAGCGCCCCGTACAGCGCCGGCCGGGCGGGGCGGCGCCCGTCGAGGAGCGGTACGAGCACGGCCACCACGACGGGCGCGCAGCCGACGAAGACACCGGGAACGGCCGGTTCGGCGGTGCGTTCGGCGGCCAGGACGGCCAGGTTGAAGCCGACCATCCCGACCGCGGCGAGCAGCGCGAGGCGCCCCCAGGCACGCGCGCCGAGCCTGCGCAGCGGCGCGGTGGCGCCGCGGCCGAGGAGCGGCAGGAGCAGGAGAAGGGCGAGTCCGTAGCGCAGCGCCTGGCCGCTTGCGTACGGGTAGTCGCCGAGCAGGCTGTTGGCGGTGAAGGAGCCGCCGACCAGGACACAGGCGAGGGCGGCGAGCGCCGCGCCGCGGAGCCGGGTCGCGTTCGTGGAGTGCATGGGGTCGACGCTAGTGAGCGCGGCGGCTCCCTTTAAGGTCCACTTCCATGACGTCATCGGGGACCAATGCGGCACCGGGCGGGGGCTCGACGGCGTGGCACGCGGCCTGGGAGCTACTGCTGCCCGCCGCCGCGGCACCGGCCCGGCAGCGCGGCCGGATGCTCCAGTCGGCGCTGCGCGAGTCGGTGCGTTCGGGGCGGCTCACGGCGGGCACCCGGTTGCCGTCGAGCCGTGAACTCGCCGCCGATCTGGGGGTTTCGCGCGGTCTGGTGACGGAGACGTACGAGCAGCTGACCGCCGAGGGCTATCTGCGCAGCGGCCGGGGATCGGGCACCTGGGTGGGTGAAGCGGCGCGCGCCGCGACCGCGCCGCGGGTCCATGACCTGGCACCGAGGCCGTCCGGCGCGGTGGCCGAGTTCCTGCCGGGGACGCCGGACCTGTCCTTGTTCCCGAGGACGGCCTGGACCGCCGCGCACAAGCGGGTCCTGACCGGGCTGCCGCACCGGGCGCTGGGCTATCCGGATCCGCGCGGGATCCCGGAGCTGCGGACCGCGCTGGCCGGGCTGCTCGCCCGCAGGCGCGGCGTGGTCGCGGATCCGGAGCGGATCGTGGTGTGCTCCGGGGTGGCGCAGGCGATGACGCTGCTCGGATTCGCCCTGGCCGAACGGGACTTGAACGTCGTCGGGGTGGAGGACCCCGGCAGCCCCGAGCACGGCACGCTGTTCGCGTCCGCCGGGGTCCGCACCGTACCGCTGCCGCTCGACGCGGAGGGACTGGCCACCGGGCCGTTGCGCGCGAGCGCGGTGCGGGCCGTGGTGACGACTCCGGCCCACCAATTCCCGTCCGGAATCGGGTACTCCGCCGACCGTCGGGCCCAACTCCTCGACTGGGCACGCTCGGTGGACGGATTGGTGATCGAGGACGACTACGACGGGGACTTCCGCTACGACCGGGCACCGGTGGGCGCACTCCAGGGCCTCGACCCGGAACACGTCGCCTACACCGGCTCGGTGAGCAAGTCACTGGCGCCCGGGCTGCGGCTCGGCTGGCTGCTCGCGCCAGAGCGGATCCGCACGGCCGTCGTCGCGCGCAAGCGCACCATGGACCTCGGCAACCCGTCCCTCGACCAGGCCCTGCTGGCCGACTTCATCACGAGCGGTGCCTACGACCGCCAACTGCGCCGCTGCCAACGCGCCTACCGCGAGCGCCGGGACGCCCTGGTGACCGCCCTTGCGCGGCACTTTCCCGGCGCCCGGGTCAGCGGCATCGCGGCCGGACTGCACATCATCGTCCGGCTGCCCGAGCGGTACGGACCCGAGCCGGTGTTCCTCGAACGGGCGGCCCGCGCGGGCGTGGCCGTCCGCCCGCTCACGGACTACGGCACCGCCGCGGCGTCCCGCGCGGGGGTGACGCTGGTCCTCGGGTACGCCCATGTGGCGCCCGGCGACATCGGGCGGGGGATCCGGCTCCTCGCGGAAGCGGCCGGTTAGCCGCGGCGCTGGACAGGCCGCCCCGTCGGGCGTTGGACCAGCCGCGGCGTTGGACGGGCCGCCGGGTCAGGCCTTGGACGGGCCGCCCCGTGAGGCCTTGCACCGGCCACCCCCGTCAGTCGTAGGACGGCCCGCGGTTCAGGCGTTGGACCAGCCGCGCTTGCACAGCACCAGCCGGTATCCGTCCGGGTCGGCCACCGTCACACCCCATTCGTTCCAGTACGGGTTCGGCGACTGGACGCGTACTCCGCCGTGCTCCACCAGGCGGCCCACCAGTTCGTCGGGCACCTCCTCGTCCAGGTAGACGACGAGCAGGTCCTCCTCGGTCGGCCGCGGTTCGACCGGGTGGCCCGCCTCGTGGACCAGCTCCAGATGCCAGTCGGCGTCCGGCCAACCGACCATCAGGAGCGCGTGCCCGCCCACCGCGTCACCGCCCTCGACCCGGTGGACGACCTTCAGGCCGAGGCCCTCGACCCAGAAGCGCTCGGCCGCCGCGAGGTCGCGGGACGGCCGGGCGATGCGGATGTGTGAACGGCCACCGATGGGCATGCGCTCCCCCCTCTGTCTGCCGGGCCGCCCCGGTCGGCGTCCCCTACCGGCAAGCTAACCGCCCAAGATCGGCCGGTCGATCGGCCGTTGGTCCCGGGTCGAACGGCCTAGGCCATGGCGGAGACCGGTGGCGGGCGGGCTCGGGGCCGGAGGCGAACACTCCACGCCACGGCCGGTAAAAAACAGCCAAAAGAGCACCAGAAGCACACTTAACCCGTCAGTCACAAAGCGTTCGTGATCACGCAACACCACTGAGTCACAGTGACGCCATGACTGATATGCAGGGATTGAGCTCCGAGAAGCACGCCCGCCGCCGGCACCACTGGCGGCGGGATCTGGTGGAACTCGCCGCGCTGTTCACGGCCGTGGCCGTCGCCGACGGGCTCGCGAACGTGGTCGCGCACGGTCCCGACGGGCCGTTCCTCCTGATCGCCTCGGCCGTGGCCCTGGTCGCCACGGCGGCGTTCCACACCTGGTGGGCCCGCCGCCACAGCCATGCGCCGCCGGTCCTCGATACCGGCGGCGGCGCAGCGACCGGCTCCGACGGCGAGAACACCGAGAGCGCTCCGCGCGAGACGGCGCTGTGGCGGATGCGGACGACCGTACGGGACGAACCCGGCAGCCTCGCCGCGCTCTGCACCGCGCTGGCCGGGCACCGCGTGGACATCCTCACGCTGCAGACGCATCCGCTCGCCGACGGCACGGTGGACGAGTTCCTGCTGCGTACGCCCGCCGAACTGTCCGCCGCCGAACTGTCCCGGGCGATCGCCGCGGTGGGCGGCAGCGACACCTGGATCGAACGGGCCGACGCCCACGACCTCGTGGACGCGCCGACCCGGGTGCTCGGCCTCGCCACCCGCACCGCGCTGGACGCGGCCGAACTCCCGCTCGCGCTGCGCCAGTTGCTCGGCCGCTGCACCATCCACTCGCTGCCGCCGGTCTCCCTGACCGGCCGCCCCACCGGTGAGACCGCCCCCGTCGAGGGCGTACTGGAGGCGACCACCATGCGGCTGCGCGACCCGAACGGCGGGGCGATCACCATCGAGCGGCCCTATCTGCCGTTCACACCCGCCGAGTTCGCCAGGGCCCGCGCGCTGGTCGAGCTGGATGCCCGCCTCGGCCCGCGCATCCCGCGCAGCGAGGACGTGCTGACCCTGCCCGAGGGCAACGAGATCACCGTACGGCGTGCCGACCAGAGCGACATCGAGGCCGCCAAGGCCATGCACGAGCGCTGCTCCGAGCGCACGCTGAGCCTGCGCTACCACGGCCCCGTCGCCGACGCCGACCGCTACCTCGGGCACCTGCTCAGCCCGCGCTACGGCCGCACCCTCGCCGTGCAGACCACCTCGGGCCGCCTGGTCGCGCTCGGCCATCTGCTCTGGGACGGCGACGAGACCGAGGTAGCGCTGCTCGTCGAGGACTCCTGGCAGCGCCGCGGGATCGGCTCCGAGCTGCTGCGCCGCCTGGTCGAGCTCGCCGTCGAGGCCCGCTGCGACAGCGTCTACGCCGTCACCCAGGCCGCCAACACGGGCATGGTCGCGGCCATGCGCGGGCTCGGTCTGCCGCTCGACTACCAGATCGAGGAGGGCACCCTGGTCGTCACCGCCCGCCTCGGCAAGAGCGCCACCGCGACGCCGGCCGCCCTGCGCGAGCGGCGCTAGGGCCTGTCCGGCGGATCTTGTCCGGGACGCGGGACGCCTCTGCGGCGGCCCGGTCAGGCGCCCCGGCAAGATTGGTGGTGACGCGGAGCCCTCACTCGTAGAGGATGTCCGCATGTCAGTCACTTCCAGCAGCGCGCTGCCCCGCCAGGTCGCCGACGCCTACGTCGACGCACTCATCGAACTCGACCCGATCACCGGGAGTTATCTGGGCGTCAGGGCGAGCCACGCCCTCCTTCCGGACTTCTCCCCCGCAGGACAGTCGGCCCTGGCCGACCTGGCGCGCACCACGCTCGCCCGCCTCGACGAGGCCGAGCGGCAGCCCGGCGCGGACAGCGACGCCGAGCGGCGCTGCGGCCGGCTGCTGCGGGAGCGGCTGACCTCCGAACTCGCCGTGCACGAGGCGGACGAGGCGCTGCGCACGGTCAGCAATCTGCACTCGCCGGTGCACAGCGTCCGGATGGCGTTCACCATGACGCCGACGGAGACCGAGGAGGACTGGAAGGCGGTCGCCTCCCGGCTGCGCGCGGTGCCCGCCTCCGTCGAGGGCTACCGCGCCTCCCTTGAACTGGGCCTCGAACGCAAGCTGTTCGGCGGCCCGCGCGCCACCGCCACCGTCATCGGCCAGCTCGGCGAGTGGGTCGACACCCGCTTCTTCGAGGGGTTCGCCGGACCTGGTCCCGAGGCGCTGCGCGCCGAACTCGACGCGGCGGCCGACGGGGCGTCCGCCGCCATCGCCGCGCTGCGCGACTGGCTGCGCGACGTGTACGCGCCCGCCATCGAGGGAGCCTCCGACACGGTGGGCCGCGAGCGGTACCGGCGCTGGTCGCAGTTCTACAACGGCACGGCGCTCGACCTGGACGAGGCGTACGCCTACGGCTGGTCCGAATACCACCGGCTGCTCGGCGAGATGAAGACCGAGGCCGCCAAGATCCTGCCCGGCGCGGGCCCTTGGGAGGCCCTCGCCCACCTCGACGAGCACGGTACGCACATCGAGGGCGAGGACGAGGTGCGCGACTGGCTCCAGGCCCTGATGGACGAGGCCATCGAGGCGCTGGACGGCACGCACTTCGAACTCGCCGAGCGGGTACGGAAGGTGGAGTCCCGCATCGCGCCGCCCGGCGGCGCCGCGGCACCGTACTACACCGGCCCCTCCGAGGACTTCTCGCGCCCCGGCCGCACCTGGCTCCCCACGATGGGCGAGACCCGCTTCCCGGTGTACGACCTGGTGTCGACCTGGTACCACGAGGGCGTGCCCGGCCACCACCTCCAGATCGCGCAGTGGGTGCACGTCGCCGACCAGCTCTCCCGCTACCAGGCCACCGTCGGCCATGTCAGCGCCAACGCCGAGGGCTGGGCGCTGTACGCGGAGCGCCTGATGGACGAGCTGGGCTTCCTCACCGACCCCGAGCGCCGGCTCGGTTACCTGGACGCGCAGATGATGCGGGCCTGCCGGGTGATCATCGACATCGGCATGCACCTGGAGCTGGAGATTCCGGCGGATTCGCCGTTCCACCCGGGCGAGCGCTGGACGCCGGAGCTGGCCCACGAGTTCTTCGCCGGCCACAGCAGCCGGCCCGCCGACTTCGTACAGAGCGAGCTGATCCGCTACCTGTCGATGCCGGGGCAGGCGATCGGCTACAAGCTGGGCGAGCGGGCCTGGCTGCTCGGCCGCGAGAAGGCCAAGGCCCGGCACGGCGACGCATTCGACCCGAAGGCCTGGCACATGGCGGCCCTTTCGCAGGGCTCGCTCGGCCTGGACGACCTGGTGGACGAACTCGCCAAGCTCTGAGCCGGGTTGGGGCGGCCGGTACCCGGGGCCGCCCCGCACTCCCCTGTGACGGTGCCGCGTCAGCAGCCGCAGTCCTCCGAGTCGGCCGGCGCGGTCAGCGGGTCGGCGGCACGCCGCTCGCGGCCCTCCCAGGTCTCGAACGCGAAGCCCTCACGCACCCAGTACTCGAATCCGCCCAGCATCTCCTTGACCTGGAAGCCGAGTTCGGCGAGGGCGAGGGCGGCACGGGTGCCGCCGTTGCAGCCGGGGCCCCAGCAGTACGTGACGACCGGCACGGACTTGTCCAGGAGCTGCTCGGCCTGCTCGGCGATGAGAGCCGTCGGCAGGTGGACGGCGCCGGGGACATGGCCCTGGTCCCAGGACGCGGTGGAGCGGGAGTCCAGGACCACGAAGCCGGGCTCGCCCTCGGCGGCGAGCGCGGCGGCCACGTCGGAGACGTCGGCGTGGAAGACGAGGCTGGCACGGAAGTAGGCGGCGGCGTCGGCGGGGGCGGCGGGGGCCACGCGCAGGACCGGGTTCGCGGGGGCGGCGAGCTGTGAAGTCATGGCTGGAAATCTATGTGCCGATGATCAACTCCCGGAAGGTCCGATCCCCGGAACATCTCTTGATCTGCCGGGGATTTCACTGTTGTCTGGTCGCCATGACCGAGTATTCCCCGGACGCCACGGACTGGCGCATCCTGGACGCCCTCCAGCAGGAAGGACGGGCCAGCTTCGCCGAGCTGGCCCGTGCCGTGTCGATGTCGGCGAGTGCCGTCACCGAACGGGTGCGGCGCCTTGAGGAGGCCGGGGTGATCGCGGGGTACACCGCCGTGGTCGACCAGGAACGGCTGGGCCGGCCGATCCTCGCCTTTGTGCGGTTGCGCTATCCGAACGGCAATTACAAGCCGTTCCACGATCTGGTGGACGCGACGCCGGAGATCATGGAGGCGCACCATGTGACGGGCGACGACTGCTTCGTGATCAAGGTGGGCGCCCGCTCCATGAGCCACCTGGAGGAGATCTCCGGGAAGATCGGCTCGCTGGGTTCCGTGACGACCAGCGTCGTCTATTCGTCCCCGCTGCCGAGGCGCGCCATCGGCCGCTGAGCGCGGGCCCGGGCGGGGTTCAGAGACAGCCGCTCAGCCCTCGGCTCCCCCGCCCCGCAGCCGCACCGTCGAGCCCGTCCGGTCCTTGACCACTTCCAGCTGGACCGGGATGCGGCGCCGCAGGTCGCCGACGTGGCTCACGATGCCGACGCTGCGGTCGCGTTCGCGCAGCGAGTCCAGGACGTCCAGGACCTCGTCCAGGGTCTGGTCGTCCAGGCTGCCGAATCCCTCGTCGATGAACAGGGTGTCGAGCCGCGCCCCGCCCGCCTCGTCGGTGACGACATCGGCCAGGCCCAGGGCCAGCGCGAGGGAGGCGAAGAACGTCTCGCCGCCGGAGAGCGTCGCGGTGTCCCGCTCGCGGCCCGTCCAGGCGTCCACGACGTGCAGCCCGAGGCCCGAGCGCCCGCGGCCGCCCCTGGCGTCGGAGTGGACCAGGGTGTATCGCCCGCCGGACATGCGCTGAAGCCTTGCCGTGGCGGCGGCCGCGACCTGTTCGAGGCGGGCGGCCAGCACATAGGACTCCAGGCGCATCTTGCGCTCGTTGTCGGCGGAGGTGCCCGCGGTGAGCCCGGCGAGGCGGGCCACCCGCTCGTACTCCTCGCGCAGCGGGCCTATCCTGCGGGTCTCCTCGGCGGCCCGGCCGCTCAGCGCGTGCAGTTCGGCGCGGCGGGACCGGGCGGCCGCGAACGCCGACGCGGCGTCCCGCAGGGCCCGATCGGCCTCGGCGAGTTCGGCCGCGGCCTGCTCCGTGCGGGCCGCCGGGAGCCGGCCCGCCTCGGCTGTCTCCGGCTCGGCGAGACGCGCGGTGACCGCGGCCTCCTGCTGCTGCCACGCGTCGAGCCGGTGCTGGATGTCCCGCTGGCCCGACTCGTCGATCAAGGCGGCCGATGCCGCGGCGGGGGTGTCGAACCCGGCCCGGAACGCCGCCTCCGACAGGCGTCCGTCGGCCTCCTTGAGCCGCTCGGCGGTGGCCTCGACGGCGCGGACCGCCTCCACGGCCTCGGCGAGGATGGCCATCCGGTGCTCAAGGAGCGCCGCCTGCTCGGCGACGCTGGCCGCTCCCGCCCGGACCTCGCTCAACTCCCTTTCCAGGACGGCCCGTTCCTTGTCGAGCGCCTCCCGGTGCGCGGTGCGGGCGGCGATGTTCTGCTGCGCGGTGCGCTGCGCGGCGATGCGCTGCTGGTGCTCGCGCTCGGCCGCGGCGAGCGCCTCGCGTGCCGCGTGCAGACCGGCCGCCGTGGCCCGCGCCGCCCGGTGCTCCCGCTGCAACTCCCCCGCCTCGTCGGCCAGTTCGGCGACGCTCGCCGTGCCCGCCTCGGCCCGCGCCCCGGCGAGCTCCTCCCGTACGGCGGAAAGGGCGAGCTCGGCCTCGGCGCGGGCCTTCTCGGCCTGCCGGTAGGCGTCCTGCGCGGCGTCCTCGGTGGCGCGGTCTACCTGGCCGGTGCCGGGGCGCGCGGGCGCGGGATGGTCGGCCGAGCCGCACACCGTGCAGGCTTCGCCGTCGCGGAGCCCTGCGGCCAGTTCGGCCGCGATACCGCGCAGCCGCTCCTCGCGCAGCGCGAGCCAGTGCTCGTGCGCGGTGTTGGCGCCCTCGCGGCTGTCCACGTGCCGCCGGTCGGCCGCCGTCAGACGGGTGTGCAGCGCATCGCGCGCGCGGGCCGCGTCCAGACGGCGCAGGGCCGGTTCGAGCCGGCCGGCCAGCTGTTCCGCGCGCGTCGCCGCTTCGTGGGCGGCGTCGATCCGCGTCTGGTGGCCGAGCCGGGCGGCCTCCCAGTCCGCGAGCCAGCCCGCGGTGTCGGTCAGTACGTCCTCGTCGGCGCGGGCCTGCCGGTCGAGCCATACGCACTCCTCGCCGATCTCGGCGCTGCGCCGCTCGGCCCGGCGGGCGGACTCCAGGGCGCCGAGGTCGTGGCGCATCTTCCGTTCCAGCGCGGCGAGTTGGTCCGCGCTGGCATCGGCGAGCTGGGGATGCAGCCGGGCCCGGGAGCGGTCACGTTCGGCGGCTGCCGTGTGGTGCTCGCGCTCCGTCTGTTCCCACCAGTGCAGTGCGGGCGAGACCAGTTCCGCCTTGCGGGCCGTGTCGAGGCGGGCGCGCAGCGCGTCCCGCTCGGGACGGCGGGCCGTCAACTCCTGGGCGCGGTGGCGGGCTTCGGCGTACCGCTCCTGGCGGGCGGCGAGCTGGCGGGCCTCTTCAGCGGTGCGGCGGGCGGCGGCCTGCCTGCTTTCGGCGGCGGCCACGGCGGCCGAGGCGATGTCGAGCCGTTCGTGCGCGTCGCTGCGGGCGACGGCCGCCCATTGCAGGACGGCCGATGCCAGGCCCGGGTCCCCCGGTCTGGCGTCGGGCAGCGGCCAGTCGCGCGTGTCGGCGCTGTCGCCCGCGGCCTGCGCCATGCGCTGGGCGACGGCCAGCAACTGCCCGTCGCCGTCCTTGACTTGACGCTCGGCTCTCTTGCGCAGTTCGGCGAGGCGGTCCTCCACGGCGGCGAACCTGCGGGTGTCGAAGAGCCTGCCCAGAAGCTGGCCGCGCTTTTCCGCGTCCGACCTCAGGAACTTCGCGAACTCCCCCTGCGGCAGCAGCACGACCTGGCAGAACTGCTCCCGGCTCATCCCGATGAGCTGCCCGATCTCCTCCCCGATCTCCTGGTGCGAACGGCTCAGCGACCGCCAGGCGCCGGCGGCCGGGGCGTACTCGCGCAGCCAGGTCTGCGCCTTCTCGGTGGTGAAACCGCTGCCGCGCCTCTTGGGCCGGTCCTGCTGCGGCTGCCGGGTGATCTCCAGCCGCCGCCCGCCCACGGTCAGTTCGAGCAGGACCTCGGTCAGGGTGTCCGGCGCCGCGTGGTCGCTGCGCAGGATGGTGGCGGCGCTCTGGCGGGCGCCGGGCACGGCTCCGTACAGAGCGAAGCAGACGGCGTCGAGCACCGAGGTCTTGCCGGCGCCGGTCGGTCCGTGCAGCAGGAAGAGCCCGGCGGCGGACAGCGCGTCGAAGTCGACCTCCTGGGTCCCCGCGAAGGGGCCGAAGGCCGTGACGCGCATGCGGTGCAGCCTCACCGGGCCACCTCGCGCACGCCGTCGTCCACCCGTACGGCGTCGAACGCCCCTTGCAGCACCGTCCGTTCACGGTCGTCGGGGCCGCTGCCGCCGCGTACATGCGCCACGAAGTCCTCCGCGATCTGCTGGTCGCTGCGGCCGCTGAGCCGCTGGGCATACGAGGCGTGCGCGTCCTCGTCGGCCCGCTCGGGGTCGAAGACCAGGCTCAGCGTGTGCGGGAAGCGCGCGCCGAGCCGGGCCATGGCGTCCGTCGGCCGCACCGCGTCGGTCAGGGTGGCCTCGACCCACGCCTCTTCGTGGCGGGCCAGCGCCGGGTCTTCGAGGAGTACGTCGAGGTGGCCCCGGATCCGGGCGAGCGGGCGGGGCACCGGGCAGTCGATCCGCTCGGCCGTGATGCCTCCGTCGGCGGCGAGATCCACGAGCCACATGGATTTGCGGTGGGTGGCCTCCGAGAAGGAGTAGGCGAGCGGCGAGCCCGAGTAGCGGACCCGGTCGGTGATCGCCTGGCTGCCGTGGAGGTGGCCGAGGGCCACGTAGTCGACGCCGTCGAAGACCCCGGCGGGTACGGCGGCCACGCCCCCCGCGGTGATGTCGCGCTCGCTGTCGCTGGGGTCGCCCCCGGCCACGAAGGCATGCGCGAGGACGACGGACCGGGTGCCGTCGGGGCGCGCCGCGAGGTCGGCCCGTACGCGCTCCATGGCCGCGCCCAGTACCGCCTCGTGCCCGGCCTTCGGCGCCCCCAGCTCGTCGCGGACCAGCGCGGGCTCCAGGTACGGCAGTCCGTAGCAGGCCACGTCGCCGATCATGACCGGGGTACCGCAGCCCGCCGGGTCGGTGCGCAGATGGATCCCGGCCCGCTGGATCAGCCCGGCCCCGACACCGAGCCGGCGCGCCGAGTCGTGGTTCCCGGAGATCATCACCGTCGGCACTCCGGCGTCGGCAAGGCTGTGCAGCGCCCGGTCGAAGAGGTCGACGGCGGCGAGCGGCGGCACGGCGCGGTCGTACACGTCCCCCGCCACCAGGACGGCGTCCACACCCCGGTCACGCACCGTCGCCACCAGGTGGTCGAGGAACGCGGCCTGGGCACCGAGCAGATCGACCCGGTGGAAGGACCGGCCCAGGTGCCAGTCCGAGGTATGGAGGAATCGCATGATCCCCGAGGGTAACGGTGGCGTCTGACATCACGGGCGGTAACGGGGATATCCGGCTGTTGCCCCTGTCTCAGGCGTCTCCGTACGCCTCTGCGCCCAGCTCCAGCGTGGCCGTGCCGGCGGTGGCGTCGGCGAGCCAGCCGCGGAAGGCCTCGACGTCGGCCTCGGGCAGTGCGATCCCGATGGTCACGGCCTCCGCGTAGCGCACCTCGCGCACCGCGCGGCCCGTCGCCCGCAGGTCGTTCTCCAGCTTGCCCGCGCGCTGGTGGTCGACCGTGACGGTGGCCAGCCGGAAGCGCCGGCGCACGATGGTGCCGAGCGCGTCCAGCGCCTCGCCGACCACGCCGCCGTACGCCCTGATCAGGCCGCCCGCGCCGAGCTTGACCCCGCCGTAGTACCGGGTGACGACGGCGACGACGTACCGGACCTCGCGCCGGGTCAGCATCTGGAGCATGGGCACTCCCGCGGTGCCGCCGGGCTCGCCGTCGTCGCTCGCCTTCTGTACCGACGCGTCGGCACCGATGACGTACGCGAAGCAGTTGTGGGTGGCCGTCGGGTGCTCCTTGCGGATGCGGGCGACGAACGCCTGCGCCTCCTGTTCGGTGGCGGCGGGCGCGAGCGCGCAGATGAAGCGCGATCGGTTGATCTCGCTCTCGTGCACGCCCTCTCGGGCGATGGTCCGGTACTGCTCCTGCATCCGCCCACCCTATGCGCCCCCTGCACCCGCCCCCACGGACCGGGGCGGGTGCAGGGCCGGCGGCTGCCGGGCGGCGTGATCCACTTACCCCGGGATTCGACGCCCGCAGGCATGACAGACCGGTCACTCGTGCAGCACATGTACGGGGGCCCGTAGCAGGAGGCACCAGAGATGAGCGCGTGGAACCAAGCCCTCGACGCCGCGGGCATCCGCGACCCCGGGCTGCGCGACGACTACACGCTCCAGCGCGAACTGGCCGCCCGCTTCAAGCGCAGTGCCTATCTGGCCGCCCGGATGCTGCTGCCCAGGCCGCTGTTCCCGCACGTGGTCGCGGCGACCGCCTTCATGCACCACAGCGACAACCTGCTCGACAGCGGGCCGAGGGACGGACGCGCGGCGGTGTACGCCGAGTGGGAGCGCCGCGTGCGCGACGGCCTCGCCGACGGCGACAGCGACCACCCGGTGATCCGTCCGCTGCTGCACACCATCACGGTGCGTCCCCAGCTGCGCGGCCACGTCGAGGACTATCTGCGGACCGCCCGCGCCGACCTGGAGTTCGCCGGATTCGCCGGGGAGGCGGACCACCAGGCCTACATCGACGCGTACTCGCTGCCCGCGTTCATGCTCGTCGCCTGCCTGCTCGCACCGGAGGGCGACGGCTCGGACTTCCGCGCGGCGTGCCGCACGTACATCGACGCGAGCCAGCGGCTCGACTTCGTCAACGACCTGGCGGAGGACCTCGCCGACGGGCGGCTCACCATCCCGCACGAGACGCTGGAGCGCTGCGGGGTCACGCGCGAGGACCTGGAGCGGGCCCGTGATCTGCCCGGCACCCGGGAGTTGATCACTTCCGTGCTCGGGCAGGCCCGCGACGCCCTCGCCGAGAGCCGGCCACTGGCCGGGATCGTCCCGGCGCCGGGACGCCCGCTGGTACGCGCCCTGATCGCGTTCGACGAGCTCACCATCAGTGCGGCCACCCGCAAGGGCGTCGGCCTGCTGAAGGAGTCGGCCCGGCCGTCGGCGCCGGGGGCCGCCCGCGTACTGCTGCGGGAGTACACCCGGGCCCGGCGGATGCGGCGGACACTGAAGCCGTAGCGGGAATTCCGGCCACGGCCTCACTGGTTGTCCCAGCAACGACGGCGCCCACCCCCAGGAGACCCCATGCATGCCGACCAGGAGACCATCCGCAGGATCCTCACCGGCAGCGGTGACACCTGGGCCGTCGTCGGCCTCTCCACCCATGAGCACCGCGCCGCCCATGGAGTGGCCCGGGTCCTCCAGCGCTTCGGCAAGCGGATCGTGCCCGTCCACCCCAAGGCGGAGACCGTGCACGGCGAGCAGGGGTACGCCTCGCTCGACGCGATCCCGTTCCCGGTCGATGTCGTGGACGTCTTCGTCAACAGCCACCTCGCCGGGGACATCGCCGATCAAGCCGTTGCCATCGGGGCCAAGGCCGTCTGGTTCCAGCTCGGTGTCATCGACCAGGACGCGTACGACCGCACGCGCGGCGCGGGGCTCGACATGGTCATGGACCGCTGCCCCGCGATCGAGATACCGCTCCTCGGCTGAGCCCGGCGGGCCCGGCCCGGCGCATTCGGCGAGTGCGGGTATGTACCACTGAATGGCACACGCTCATACTGACGCCAACCAGACCTACGGGGAGGCACCAGTTGGGGGAGCTGATTCGTACCAGGGACGGGCGGGACTTAGCAGTCGAGAACTACGGGAACCCGCAGGGCAGGCCGGTGTTCCTGCTGCACGGCACCCCGGGGAGCCGGCTGGGTCCGG
The DNA here is from genome assembly GCF_044458185.1 of Streptomyces sp. NPDC050485. NCBI lineage: Bacteria > Bacillati > Actinomycetota > Actinomycetes > Kitasatosporales > Streptomycetaceae > Streptomyces > Streptomyces sp. NPDC050485. The sequence continues at coordinate 359,577 of NZ_JBITHR010000006.1, forward strand.
CACCCCGCAGTGCGGTGCTGTACCGCCTCGGCGTCCGCCTCATCACGTTCGACCGGCCGGGGTACGGCGATTCGGACCGGCTGCCGGGGCGCCGGGTGGCGCACGCGGCCGCCGATGTGGAGGCGATCGCCGACGCGCTGGACATAGACGAGTTCGCCGTGGTCGGCCGGTCCGGCGGCGCCCCGCACGCGCTCGCCTGCGCGGCACTGCTCCCGGACCGCACGGCGAGGGCGGCGGCCCTGGTGGGGCTGGCGCCGCGCGATGCCCAGGGGCTCGACTGGTTCGAGGGGATGACCGAGTCCAATGTGCGGGAGTACATCAACGCGGCCGCCGGGAAGCGGCAGTTGACGGCGGCACTGACGATGCGGTCGATCACCATCCGCGCCGATCCCCGGCGTTCGGTGGACGACATGCGGCCCGGGCTACCGAAGCCGGACCGGGGCATCGTCGCCGACGCCGGGATCCGGGCCATGCTGGAGCGCAACTTCGAGGAGGGGCTGCGCAGTTCCGCCGACGGCTGGGTGGACGATGTGATGGCGTTCAGCACCGACTGGGAGTTCCGCCTTGAGGACATCACCGCGCCGGTGCTGCTGTGGCACGGCGAGCAGGACGTGTTCGCGCCCGTGCAGCACACCCGCTGGCTGGCCGAGCGGATTCCCGGCGCCGAGCTGATCGTCGAGCGGGGCGCGGCGCACTTCGGGGCCCTGCGGGTGCTCACCCGCGTGCTGGGCTGGGCCACTTGGTGAACATCCGGGAGTGCCCGGGCCCGGGGGCCGGGGCACTCCCGGTCCGTTTCACACCGGCTGCGGCTCCAGGTCCCGGTTGATCCGGCGCCAGGCGCGCGCCGCCTCGGCGACCGGATGGTCCACGCCCAGCTGCTTCGCGGCCGGTTCCAGGATGGAGGCGCGCAGCCGCTGCGCCTCCTCCTCGCGGCCGGCCGCGCGCAGGGTGATCGCCAGGTTGGACCGGCAGGCGAGCACATCGGGGTGGGTGGGGCCGAACCGCTCCAACAGGCCCTTGAGCGCGGTCCGTTCCCAGCGTTCGGACAGGTCGGGGCGGCCCATGTCGCCGTAGGCGTTGGCGAGGTTGATCGCCGCGCACAGGGTGAACGGGTGGCGCGCCCCCAGCACTTCCTCCAGCGCGGCCCGGACGTCCTCGCCGCCGCGCACCGCCTCCTCCGCGGCGCCGAGGCCGCGCTGGTAGATGTAGACGTTGTTGCGGCAGGCCAGGGTGAAGGGGTGTTCCTCGCCCAAGGTGCTCTGGTATCCCTCCAGCGCCTGGACGGCCAGGTCGAGGGCGGCCTGCTTGTCCCCGGTCGCCGAGAAGTCGGCGGCCAGGTTGAGGCAGCAGGCGAGCGCGTCGGGCGCCTTGGTGCCGTACCTGCCGCGGTAGCGGTTGTACGTTTCCTCGGTCAGCCGCTTCGCCTCGTGCGGGTGGCCCGCCTTGCGCAGGGACACCGCGAGGCTCTTGGCGGTGCGCAGCGCCTCGGGCACATCGGCGTTGAGCACCCGCTCGAACGCCGCCACCACCTCCCGCAGCACCTGCACCGAGGCCACGTACTCGCCGCTCTCGCGCAGGTCCCGGGCGAGGTGGCCCTTGGTGGTGAGCGTGAAGGGGTGGTCGTCGCCGAGTAAGGCGCTGCGGCGCTCCACGGTCTCCTCGTCCAGCCTGCGGGCGGCCTCGCTGTCCCCACTGAGCCGGTAGTCGATGGCGAGGTTGTTGGCCGCGATCAGGGTGCGCGGGTGGTTCTCGCCGAAGATCTGCCGAAGACCGTGGTAGATCCGCAGGTCGCGGGTGAGGGCCTCGTCGAACCTGCCGAGGGCGCGGAGGTCCGCGGCGAGGCTTCCGGTGGTGATGAGGATGCTGGGGTGGTCGTCGCCCGGGTGGTCCTTGTGCAGGACGCTGATCTGGCGGGCGAGGGTGTCCTCGTCCATCGCCCGGGCATCTTGGTACTTGCCCTGGGCGCGCAGGGCGTTGGCGAGTTCGAAGCGGATGTTCAGGGTCTGCAGGTCGTTCTCGCCGAGCTCCCGGGTCCAGGTCTTGTTGAGCTGCGTGCCGAGCACCCGGGCGCTCTCCAGCTCACCGCGTTTGAGCAGGTAGCGGATGCGGTCGACCATGAGCTGGCGGACCTTCTCCTCGTCGCAGTCGGCGATGCCGGAGGCGCTCAGATGCGGCCAGATCAGCTCGAAACTGGGCCAGCTCTTCGGGTCGTTGACGGGGTTGTCGCGGTCGACGCCCTCCACCGGGCGGGCCTCGGCGAGGATGCGGTGCACCTCGTGCTTGGCCGTGTCCGCCTCCTCGTCGCTGAGCCCGGCCCGCACCGCGGCCTGAACCAGCCGGTGCACCTGGATGCTGCTGTCCGCCGGGTCCACCTTGGCCAGCGCGAACCGGTTCAGCGTCTGGATGACCTTGCCCAGCATGTACCGCTCGCGCAGATCGGGGTCGTACGGCAGGAGGGACTCGAACATCGAGTCGCTGCCGATCAGGCGCATCGAGATCGGCTCGGCGGAGAAGAACGAGCAGAGCTCCAACAGGCGTACCGCCGCCCTGGATTCGTCGCGCAGCCGGCTGATCGAGATGTTCCAGGTCGCGCCGATCTGCTCCGAGTAGTCCTCGGGCTTGCCGAGCGAGAGCACCTTGGTGCTCTGCTCCCTGAGCTGTTCCACATAGGCGTCGACGGGGGTGGCCGTCTCGGCGAGCCAGGCCGCCGCGACCTCGACGGCCAGCGGCAGGTCGCCCACCGCGTCGGCGACCCGGTCGGCGTCGGCGGCCGGCAGTTTGGTCACCCGGCGGCACAGGTGCTCGACGCTTTCGGCGCGGGTGAAGACCTCCACCTCGATGGCTTCCACCTGTGTCGAGGCCGGTTTGTTGCGGCAGGTGGCGAGGATGTGGCCGTAGGTCTCGCCGGGGATCGGCTCGGTCTCCTCGGGCAGGAGCTTCAGGGCGCGGTCGAGGTCCTCGACGTTGTCGAAGATCAGCAGCCAGCGGGAGTAGGGCGCGCCGCGCCGCAGCGCCTGGAGGGCCGCGGTGGCGGCCTCGGCGACCACGTCACCGGCCCGCAGGTCCATCTCGGCGGCCAGCTCGGCCAGCGAGGACACCACCCGGTCGGGCTGCTCGGCCTCGATCCACCAGACCAGGTCGTAGTCGGCGCGGAACCGGTGCGCGTACTCGCGGGCCACCTGGGTCTTGCCGACGCCGCCGAGCCCGTACAGGACCTGCGGGAAGCGCTCTGCGGAGCGGCTGTCGCCACGCAGCTGGTCGCGCAGCCGCTCCAGGACGGAGGTGCGGCCGGTGAACCAGGCGTGCCGGGGCCGTACGTTCCAGACCTTGGGCACGCTGCCCGGGTAGCGCGGGCCGACGGGCCCGGCCGGCAGGGCGGTGGCCGCCTCGGCCCGGTCGAGCGCCTGGAGCAGGGCGGCCGCCGCGTCGGGCTCGTCGAGGCGTACCAGGTCGATGACGCCGCGGCTGCTGAGCGGCGGGCTGAGCCGCACGTCGCCGACGCGCACCGGCAGGATCTGGCGCCGGCCGCCCGACGCGTCGAGCCCGGCCCCGGTCTCCCAGAAGCTCCTGGCGCGTTCGGTGTTGAGGTAGGACTGCGAGACCACCGGGATGACGCGGTATCCGGCGCCGGAGGTGAACTGGGCCTCCGCGGCGGCCGCTTGGGGGGTGCGTACGTCGATCGGCACCACGTGGAAGCCGGTCATGGTCAGCACCGAGTCCAGCCAGTCCGCCCACATCTGGTCCTCGGCGACATACGTCAGCACGATGTTGGACGGCGGCATGGGCCTGCGCCGGGTGTAGGCGGCGACATGGGTGAGCCGGTCCGACTCGTCGATCGGCGGCAGCGAGTTCACCAGGCCGCCGGTGAGCACCGAGGTGAGCCGCTCGCAGGCGCTGAGCATGGAGCTGCTGACGTTGGGGGCGTCGCCGAAGGTGGCCAGGATCTCTTCGTAGGCGTAGAAGGGGCGGTAGGGAACCTCCACCGTGCCCCAGTAGTTGGCGAGTTCCTCGGTGCTGAGGCCGCTGGGGAAACCGGGGAAGCTCTCGCGGGCCAGTGCCCGTCCGGCATCCGCCTTCTCCTTCTCGCCGTCGTCGATGCGCATCGGCACCGGCAGTATGCGGATGCGCCGCTCGTGGTAGCGCTCCTCGATGTCGCGGGCGACCGCGGAGGCGCCGTCGATGCTCTGATCGCTCAACGTGAAGCAGACGACGAGGACTTCGGGCATCTGGACGGTGCAGATGTCGGCGATGTCACTCAGTCCGGTGCGGCTGTCGATCAGGGTGTAGTCGTAATGGCGCTGCATGTCGTCGCGCATGGCGTCGAAGAACTGGCCGCCGCCGAAGCGCTCATGGAAGTCGTCCCAGTCCATCTTGCCCACGATGGACGGGTAGTCGCGGTTGCGCCGCCCGGCGGACAGGAAGTCGAGGCTGCCGCCCTGGGGGAAGTTCCAGTTGAGTGAGGTCGCATGGGGGCGCACCCGGGCGTATTCGCGGTGCCAGTCGGGGTCGCGGTCGGCGGGACGGCGGGCTTCGTCCTGGTAGTCGGTGATCAGGTTGATCAGGCCCGGAGTGGCCTCCAGGTCGGAAAGGTCGAGGAAGGGGTGGAAGAACCGGTGCAGTCCGGGCGCCTCCAGGTCCCAGTCGACCGCGAGTACCCGGTATCCGTTGGCCGCCAGGATCCATGCGCAGTTGGCCAGCGCCATGGTCCGTCCGGTGCCGCCCTTGTACGAATAGAACGTGACGACGGTCCCGTTGCGGTTCTCAGTCATCTGATGAGCCCTCCGCCTTATCACCGTTGTTCTTGCCCTGGTCCGTGCTCTGACCGCGGCTGCCCGGGCCATTGGTGCCGTAGCCGATGCCGCCCGGAAGCACGCGGGGCATCGGCCCTCCGCTGCCGGGCGGTGGATAGGTCGGCGCGTTGGCCTCGTAATGTCTGACCGCCGCCTTCACCGCCCCCGGGATCGCCTTGCTGAAGGCTTCCAGTGTGGGCAGTCCGGCGCTCGGCGTGCGGTGCCCGTCGCTCTCGTCGGTGCGGGAGGACAGCACGCTGTCGGTCTGCTGCGTCAACTCCTCGTTGTACGCACGGGTCTGGGGGTCGGCCGCGTTTCCGGGGACCATCACGCTGATCCACGGTCGGGGGGCGGCGCAGAGCTGGTCCACGAGTTCGCGGCGGCGCCGGGCGTCCAGGGCCCAGCGGTCGAGCAGCAGCAGACCGGGCCCGGCCGGCGGGCCGGAGGCCAGTATCCGCCGGGGTTCGGCCTCGAAGTCGCTCAGGTGCACGGTGTAGTTCAGATTGCGTACGACGTCCACGGTGTGGTCGGCGAGCGGTCTGGAGGAGGCCGGATGGTACGGGTTCCAGTCGAGGGCCTCGGATCCGTAGCAGTCGGGGCTGCGTCCGGTGGGGAGGCTGGAGCGCGAGCAGGCGAGGACGGACACCTCCATTTCGCGGGCGGGTCCTCCGGCGGGGCCGAACGCGGGGGGCACCTTGGCGTAGTCCTGATGCGGGTCCCCGGGCTCCAGCTGGGTCTGCTGGGCGACGCTCACGATGCGTTTGGCCAGCCGGTAGACGGCGCGTTCGTACTGGTCCCGCAGGTAGTTGAGCTTGATGAGGCCGTAGAAGCCCTCGTCGGCGTACTCGTCGCCGAACGTCGCGTGGTTGAACTGGAGCCGTTCGGCGGGCTGCGGTAACTGCCGGGTGGGGACGGGCACCCAGAGGGCGGGCACGATCCCCGTCACCGGATTGCTGTTGTTGTGGCTGACGCGGGTGTTCTGGACGGAAGCCCGGCTGGAGAAGGCGAACCACTCCCGGCCGCACTGCTCGCTGAGGAAATAGCGCGGCGAATAGAGCGGCACGAACACGCGGCAGTACGCCAGCGCCTCCGAGAGCCGCTCCTGCCAGCCCTCGCCGGGCTGCATCTGCTGGTCCATGAAGCCGGCGCTGCCGGCCGGGAGGGGCGTCAGCTGCATCACATGGGCGCAGAGGTCCCGGAAGAACCGCTGGACCCAGAGGTTGGGGTCCTTGTCCTTGGGGTCGCTCTTCGGCGTGTGCGCGTAGCTGAGGAAGAAGTACGGCTGCTGCTCGTCTCCCCCGGCCCCCACTGATCCCTGCACCACTGTCTCCCCCGGTCCAAGTGGATGGGTCCTCAGTGTAGGAACGGAGGATTCTCCGGCGGAACAGAACGAACAAACCCGATGGTCGATCCACCCACGGAAATTTCGATCAGATCATGACCGAAATCATGCGGTGCCCGTCGAGTGGATCAACCAAATCAGGGGAGAATTCGCTCAATTCGCAGCGGAATTCGCTCAGCGCCCTTCATATGCCCGGGCCTTCCACTCGGCCCGATGGCGGTGCGCGGAGTCGGCCGCCGCACGGAGCGCGGCACCCGACACGGGCTCGCCGAGCCAGCCCCGCACCGTCTCACCCATGCCGCCGACGAAGCGTTGCCCCAGGTCGGTGAGGGATCCCGAGCCGAGCAACTCCTCGACGGCCTCGGCCGTCTGCTGCCGCCAGCGGGCGAACTGCGCCTCGGCCGCGCCGCGTTCGTTGGCCCCGGGCGCGCTGCCGCGGCGCACCCGCCAGAAGTCGGTCACCGCGATATGGGCGTACGTGCCCTGCAGGAGCCCCCCGATCGGCCTCGGATCCTCGCGCCAGGGAGCGTAGTAGAGCCGCCGGTCGCCCTTGTCGTACAGGTCGACCCGGTCGAGGACGGCGGCGAGCTTCACGTGCTGGAACTCGTGGACGATCAGCAGGGCGAGCTGATCGGGCGAGGCGGGCCGGGCCGCCCCGATCGCGGCCCACGCCTCCTTGCAGGCGGCGCTGACATCGCTGCCGGCCGGTGCGTGCAAGGGGGTGATCAGGCGCAGCCCGGCGGCCACGCCGTCGGCGTAGGCGGGGAGTTCGCGCCGGATCAGGGACCAGGCCCCGGTCAGGTCCTCGGCCCACAGCTTGGCCTCGCCGGCCGGCAGCCGCTCGGCGACGGGCCACTTGTGGCAGTCCCGCAGCGGGTCGGTGTCCTCGATGGCCACGCTCCAGCCCTCGCCCTCGAAGAGGCGTACCGGCTGCCAGTGGGGGGTGAGGCCGTCCACGCCCTCGTGCCAGCCGATGTCCAGGCGGCGGGTGCCGCTGCGCACCGTGAACCCCTCGGTCGCGGCGGTCACTTCGGCGCGGTCCGCGCCGTCCGCGAGCCGTACCGCGCCGAGGCCCGGCAGGCGCAGGGCCCCACCGCGCAGCGGCACCGTGACGGGGAGGTCGAGCCGGGCCCGCAGCAGAGCGGCCGCCGCGATCTCGGCGAGGCCGCCCGCGGGCGCCGCCCGGCCGTCGAGCACGCTCAGCGCCCACGGCCTGGTGTACGGGTGCGCGAGGACCGCGTCGAGTGCGGTGGAGGCCTCGGTGTCGAGGTGCGTCACGAGCTCCCAGGCCGCGGCGCCCTGCTGGTCGGAGAGCGCGATGCGCTCGCTGACCGCGGCCAGCAGCTCCTGGTTGATGTCCAGTTGGGCTGCCGCCAGGCGCCGCATCGTGTCGGCGGTGCCGAAGCCCGCGGCCAGGGCGTCGAAGTCGCCTTTCTCCAGGGGCAGTTGAGGGTTGGGGGTCGGTGCGGGCACGGCCGCCTCCCGGTCTCGGATGGTGGTGACCAGTGCCAGCAGGTCGGGGCAGAACACCGAGGGGTTGTCGAAGTCGCTGCCGGTGCGGTAGCGGTGAGCGTAGAGGCCGCCGCCGCAGGATTCGACCACCGGGCAGCCGCGGCACTGCTCGCAGAGCTGCTCGATGCCCTGCTGGCGGGCGAGCATGCCCGGGTGCTGGAGGACGTCGTCGAGCGAGTGCGTGAAGACGTCCATGCCGGTGGCGGGGGCGCCGTCGTACGACGTCTTGAGGCTGTCGGCCTGCTCGAAGGTGCCGTCGGTCTCGATCACCACAAGGTCGGCGGGGGCCAGGCCGAGGGATTCCGTGAGGCTGCTCTCACCCCGCAGGGTGCGCAGCACCGACTCGAAGATGCGGACCGGCACCGGGCGTCCCGCCGCGTCCCAGCGCCGGTAGACGGCATCGAGCCAGTCCGCGTAGGGCGTGGCCGCGCCGCCGGGCCGGGGCGGCGGGGTGTCCCACGTGGCGTGCGGGAGGAGGAAGTCGATGCGGGGCGGCGCGAGGGCCACGAGGGCGTCGTAGACGGCGACCGGGTCGTTCTCGACGTCGATGGTGCAGAGCAGACCGGCGAACAGGCGCCGGTAGCGCGGGCGGCTCAGCAGCTCCACCGCGCGGATGACCTTGCCGTGGCTGCTGCGGCCGTCGGCGTAGCGGCGGTGGCGGTCGTTGGAGGCCTTGTCTCCGTCGAGGGAGACCCCGACGTTGATGCCGAGTTCCAGGAAGAGTTCGCAGAACTCCTCGTCCAGCAGCACGCCGTTGGTGTGCATGCGCAGATCGAGCGCGCTCACTCCGCCGAGGGCCCGCTGGAGTTCCTCGGCGGCCCGCCGGATCCTGCCGGGGCCCGCGAGCAGGGGCTCACCGCCGTGCAGGACGACATGGACCGCGGGAAGTGCGTGACGCCGGGCGTGTTCGGCGATGCGGTCCGCGACGCGGGCGAGGATCTCCTCGGAGACCGCCCTCGGCCGCCCGCGCCAGCTCGTGTCGGCGTGCTCATAGACGTAACAGTGATCGCATGCCAGATCGCAGCGGCTGTGGATCTTCAGCACGAATTGCGACAGGGCAGGTGGAGGCGGCCGGTCCATGGTCGGGGTCTGTCCGCCCGTCAGAGCGCCGACTGGAAGGCGGAGGTGCCGGGTTCGGCGGGGCTGCCGCCGCCCGGCACGACCCTGGCCAGGCTCGCCGGGGTCTTCCCCGCACTCTGCGCCGCTGCCCGCTTCACCAGCGGCAGCCGCTTGCCGGCCGGCCTGTGAGGGGCGGGGCCGGGCCGTTCGGCCGCCGAGACGAGAGCTTCCACGTGAGCGCCTTTCGGGTCGGAGCGCCGTTTCCGCAGCGGGGCTTTTCTGGATCACTGCACAAAACAGGGCTTTGAACTATTCCATGGGCTTTTCGTACGTCGCGCACTTTCGGCCGCACGCCGTGCCCATGTGCGCTCATGCGCCACGAGCGACTGGTCCGACCACTGCCGCCTCCCCGGGACACCCCAACTGCGTTGGCCCGTGTCTTGGTTCGGCGTTGGCGCCGAAACCACTCTCATGAGTGGTTTCGTTCGAGATCGACGCGGTCCGCTTCCTCGCCCCCGGGGCCGCGAAAGTAGACGATAGTCAGCGTCCACCCGACTCGGGCCCGATTACCAGATACGGGCCCAAAATCATCTGGCCCGGACGCTGGACCGGTCACGGCGCACGCCCCGGGACGCACACCGGCTCGCGATGCGGCCCGGGTCCGCGACGGATACGCGCGCACGGGAACGCTAACAGGCAGTGCCCGTACGGCGGTTGGGCGTCTCAGCGTTCGAACGGGACCGAGATGGCCATCGTCATCGCGACCGGCTCGGAGCCGTCATTGCGGTAGGTGTGCGCCGTGTTGGCCTCGAAGGACGCCGAATGCCCGGCCGGCACCGGGTGGTCGACACCGTCCACGGCGAGCGTGAGGGTGCCCTCGGTGACATGGATCAGCTCGACGGTGCCCGCGGGGTGCGGATCCGATGAGCTCCCGTCGCCCGGCATCAGCCGCCAGTGCCACATCTCCAGCGGACCGGGCGCCTCGGTGCCCGCGAGCAGCGTGTTGTAGCTGCCGCGCTCGGTGGACCAGAGCCGCACCGCCTGGTCCGGCGGCACGATGCGCACCTTGGGGCCGCTCTCGTAGTCGAGCAGGGTGGTGATGCTCACGCCGAGCGCGTCGCCGATCTTCACCACGGTGCCGACGCTCGGGTTCGTCCTGGCCTGCTCGATCTGGATGAGCATGCCGCGGCTGACCCCGGCGCGGGTCGCGAGCGCGTCCAGGGTGAAGCCGCGCTCGGTGCGCCAGCGCTTGACATTGCGGGCCAGTGACTGGGTCAGCAGTTCGAGGTCCGACACATTCCGTCCATGAGGTGGGCCTCCACAAAGGCCGTCCAATATTTTCAATGACAGAGTTCAATAGACTGCACTACGGTGTGGTGCAACCGACTGACCACCTGTGTCACTGCACTGTACTGCGAGGCCCGTCATGACAGCACTGTTCGCCCTGGCCACCAGCCTCCTGTGGGGGCTGGCCGACTTCGGCGGCGGGCTGCTCACCCGGCGCCTGCCCGCGCTGACGGTCGTGGTCGCCTCGCAGTCGGTGGCCGCGGTGGTCCTCGGCGCGATCGTCGTCGCCACCGGCGGCCCGCACGAGGCGGGCCCGCAGCTCTGGTTCGCGGTCGCGGCGGGCGCGGTGGGCCCGGTCGCCATGCTGAGCTTCTACAAGGCCCTCGCGCTCGGCCCCATGGGGGTCGTCTCGCCGCTCGGCTCGCTGGGCGTCGCCGTACCGGTCGGCGTCGGTCTCGTCCTCGGCGAACGGCCGGGGCTGCTCCAGTTCGCCGGAATCGCGGTGGCCGTGGTGGGCATCCTGCTGGCGGGCGGCCCGGAGTTCCGCGGCGCGGCGGTGCGGCGCCAGGCGATCCTGCTCACGCTGCTCGCCGCCTTCGGCTTCGGTGCCGTGATGGCGTTGATCTCGGAGGCGTCGACGACCGTGACCGGGCTGTTCCTCGCGCTCTTCGTGCAGCGCGTCACCAATGTCGCGGTGGGCGGCACGGCCCTGTTCGTCTCGGTGCGGCGCGGCGCCCGCGCACTGCCCGAGGACGGCGGGCCGCGCGCCGTGTGGCTCGCGCTGCCCGCGCTGGCCTTCGTGGGCCTCGCCGACGTGGCAGCCAACGGTACGTACTCGATCGCCGCCCAGCAGGGCCCGGTCACCATCGCGGCGGTGCTCGCCTCGCTCTACCCGGTGGTCACGGCACTCGCCGCCCGCGGGGTGCTCAAGGAGCGGCTGCGCGCGGTGCAGGCGGCCGGAGCGGGGCTCGCCCTGGTCGGCACGGTGCTGCTCGCGACGGGCTGACCGCCTGACCGGATCCGGGCTCTCAGGCCTCTTCCGAGGTCAACTCCGCGACGGCCAGCAGCTGTTCGGGGGTGACACCGTCCGGAATCGGCACCGGCGCGGGCGTGCGCAGCGGCGGCTGCCAGCCGTTCTCCTCGTCCCAGGTGCGGACGATCCGCGCGGGGGCCCCGGCCACCACCGCGTGGTCGGGCACCTCACCGCGTACGACGGCGCCCGCCGCCACGACCACGTTGCGGCCGAGCCGGGCGCCGGGCAGCACCACCGCGCCCGTGCCGAGCCAGCAGCCGGGGCCGATCTCGACGGGTTCCATGCGCGGCCACTGCTTGCCCACGGGCTGGCGGGGGTCGTCGTAGCTGTGGTTGGTCGAGGTGATGTAGACGTACGGGCCGCAGTACGTGTCCGAGCCGATGGTGACCGTGGTGTCGGCGATGACGTGGCTGCCCCGGCCGAGCACGACGCCATTGCCCAGGGTCAGTATCGGCTCGGCGCCGAGGTCCAGGCCCGGCATCATCCCGGCCGTGAGGGTGACCTGTTCGCCGATGATGCAGTGGTCGCCCAGCTCGATCCAGGGCTCGCCGAACACGGTGCCCTGCGGGAAGGCGAGGCGGGTTCCGGAGCCGATCCGGCGGAAGCGCAGCTTCCCCGGGTGCTCGGCGGTGACCGCGCCCGCCTCCTTGATCCAGCCCCAACCGCCGTGGACCGCGCGGGAGGCGATCCGGCGCCGCCAGGCGGTCAGCGATGAGAACGTGTTTCTGTTCTTGGGCACCCGCTCACGGTACTCATCGCCGACCCGGCCGATCAGGGCCGACCCCTGTGATCTTCCGCTCAGCGCGGGCGCCCGGTCAGCCGCCGTGCGCCGTGCGGTGGTCCCCGGCCAGACCGAGATACATCAGCGCGTTGACCTTGATGCCCTCGCGCTCCTCCTCGGTCAGCTCGCGCCGCACCTTGGCGGGCACGCCCGCGACCAGCGAGCCGGGCGGTACGACCATGCCCTGCGGCACCAGGGCCTGCGCCGCGATCAGCGAACCGGCGCCGATGCGGGCGCCGTTGAGGACGGTGGCGCCCATGCCGACCAGGACGTCGTCCTCGACGGTGCAGCCGTGCAGGACCACGTTGTGGCCGACGGTGACCCGCTCGCCGACCGTGACCGGGAAGCCCGGGTCCACGTGGACGGTGCAGTTGTCCTGGATGTTGCTCTCGGCGCCGATCACGATCGGCCCGCAGTCGGCCCGCAGGATCGCGTGGTACCAGACGCTCGCGCCCTCGCCCAGGGTGACCTCGCCGAGCACCACCGAGGTGGGTGCGGTGAATGCGGTCGGGGCGACCTCGGGCGTCTTGCCGCCCACTGCCATGACCAACGCCTGCTCTGCCATGCGCCACTCCTTGGTACGGATCCGTTCGCGCCCACCGGCACGCTAAGCGACCGTCCTCCGGCCCGCGCGGTCGGGGGTCCGCTCACGATCACGCGCGACGGCGGCCTTCCGGAGCGACCGGCGTATGAGGCGCACCGCGCGGGACTAGTCTGCGGCCGGCACGTTCTCCGGCGTGGACCGGTCGGCTTCCGCCTCGGCCATCGACTTCTTGGCCCGGTTCTTGACGACCAGCATCGACACGACGCCGACCAGCAGGGCGGCCACCAGGCCCAGGTACGAGAAGTTCTTCAGCCAGGACTCGGCGACGATGCCGAGGTAGTAGACGACGGCCGTCGTACCGCCCGCCCAGCAGATGCCGCCGAGCACGTTGGCGATGAGGAACTTCCAGTACGGCATCTTCAGTACGCCCGCGAGGGGGCCCGCGAAGATCCGGAGCAGGGCGATGAAGCGGCCGACGAAAACGGCCCACATGCCCCACTTCTGGAAGGACCGTTCCGCCATGGCGACATGGCCCTCGCTGAAGTGCTTGGGGAACTTGCCGCCGAGCCAGGCCAGCAGCGGCCTGCCGCCCTTGCGGCCGATGGCGTAGCCGATCGAGTCGCCGATCACCGCGCCGGCCGTGGCGCAGGCGCCCAGCACGACCGGGTTGATGTGCCCCTGCTGTGAGGAGAGCAGTGCCGAACTGACCAGCACGATCTCGCCCGGCAGCGGGATCCCGAGGCTCTCGACCCCGATGACCAGCGCCACCAGGAGATAGACACTGACGGCGGGGATGTTCTCCAGCCAGGCCTGGATGTGCAACGCCGATTCCTCCCGCTCGCACCGGGCCGGAGCCCGGCGTGCGCCCCCCTTGGCGCACGCCGGGCAGCCTACCCGGTCAGGGCTGGCCAGCCGGCTCGGGCGATCGGACCTGGCCACGGCAGATGAGCCGCGGCTCGCGCGCGGAGACACCCACACTGATCTCGCGCGTTCCGGTGCCCAGGACCCAGCCGTGCCGCTCCGGGTCCCAGGAGGACAGCGAGCGGGCCGAGACGCGTACGGTCACCTGCCGCGCGCCACCGGGCTCCAGTTCCAGGCGGCGGTAGCCGGCCAGGGCGCGGCGCGCCTGGTCGAGGCGGAGGTCGGGCGAGGGGCCGAGGTAGACCTGGGCCACCGTGATGCCGGTGCGCTGCCCGGTGTTGCGGACGGTGAAGCCGACCGCGAGCCCGTCGCCGTCGGGCCGGACGGTCAGTCCGGAGTATTCGAACGTGGTGTAGGAGAGGCCGTGTCCGAAGGGGAACAGCGGCGCCACGCCCTCGGTGTCGTACCAGCGGTAGCCGAGGTTGATGCCCTCGGAGTACTCCTCGGTGCCGTTCGCGCCCGGGTAGCGGCGCGGGTCCCCGGCCACCGGGTGCCGGGTGTCGGAGACGGGGAAGGTCTGGGTGAGCCGGCCGCCCGGGTCGCAGTCCCCGAACAGGACGGCCGCGGTGGCCTCGGCGCCTTCCTGGCCCGGGTAGTACATCTGCAGTACGGCGCCTGTGTGGTCCAGCCACGGCATGGTGGTGCTGGACGAGGTGTTGAGCACCACTGCGGTGCGGGAGTTGGCGGCGGCGACCGCCGCGATCAGCTCGTTCTGGTGGCCGGGCAGCGCGAGGCGAGTGCGGTCGGCGCCCTCGGTGGCGTCCTCGTAGGCGAACAGCACGACGCTCGCGGCCGCGCGGGCGGCGCGCACCGCCTCGGCCACGTCGGCGGCGCGGGTGGCGCCGGTGGTGCGGCGGAGCCGGAAGAGCTGGCCTGCGGTGCGGCCCTTCGCGGTGACGGTGAGCCGGTGCGCGCCGGCGGCGAGTTCGAGCGTCCTGCGGCGGACCGCGAGTCCGTCGGGTGCCGCGCCGACGAGTCCGCCGGAGAAGTATTCGCCGAGGCCGGGGGCGGGCGGGAAGAGTTCGGTGCCGTCGAGGAACACCTTGGGGCGGTCGCCGGAGTAGTGGATGCAGAAGGTCCACTCGTCGGGGTCGGCCACGGTGAGCGTGCCGTCGTACGTCCAGGTGGCGCCGGGGGCCACGTGCTGGCCCTCGAAGTCGGCGCCGGAGGAGGCCCCGGGGAGCGGTTTGCCGAAGATGTCCTCGCCCAGGGCGTAGCTGACGCGGGCGCCCTGTCCGGCCCGGGCTCTGAGCGCGTCGAGCGGGCTCTGCGCATGTTCGGGCACCACATGCGCGCTGCCGCCGCCACTGACGAAGGGGATGGTTCCGGTGGGTCCGATCACCGCGATGCTGCGGGCGGCCGGTCCGGTCAGCGGCAGGGTGGCGTGCCGGTTGTGGAGCAGGGTGGCGCCGGCCTTGGCGACCTTGAGCGCGGTGCGCGCCCCGGCCTGCGGGTCGCGGTCCGGCCGGGCGGGAGCGCTCCCGTCGAGCAGCCCGAAGCGCTCCATGACGGACAGGACGCGGTGTACGGAACGGTCGACGAGCTCCTCCGGGACGCTGCCGCTGTGCACGGCCTCCTTCAGGGCGCCGGCGAAGTAGTTGCCGCTGGGCATCTCCATGTCGAGCCCGGCGGTGATGGCGGCGACGGTGCTGTGCGCGGCGAACCAGTCGCTCATCACCCAGCCGTCGAAGCCCCAGCCGTCGCGCAGGACGTCGCTGAGAATTGGCTTGTTCTCGCAGGCGAAGGCGCCGTTGACCTTGTTGTACGCGCCCATCACCGCGCCCGCTCCGGCGGCGAGGGCCGCTTCGAAACCGCGGAATTCGAGCTCGCGCAGCGGCTGTTCGGCGATCCGCACGTCGAGGGTCAGGCGGTCCTGCTCCTGGTTGTTCATGGCGAAGTGCTTGACGGTGGCGATCAGTCCCTGGCTCTGGATGCCGCGGATCTCCTCGGCAACCAGGTCGGCACAGAGCAGCGGGTCCTCGGAGAGCGTCTCGAAGTTGCGTCCGGCGTACGGGGTCCTGATCAGGTTGATCATGGGCGACAGGAGCACGTCCTGGCCGAGCGCGCGGCCCTCGCGGCCGATGACCTCGCCGTATTCGCGGGCGAGGACGGGGTCGAAGGCCGCGGCGAGCAGGACGGGCGCCGGGAGCGCGGTGGCGTGCTGGGTGACGCGGACGCCCGCCGGTCCGTCGGCGAGTCTGAGCGGGGGGATCGCGAGCCTCGCGACGCCGGGGACGTAGCCCGCCTGGCCGAGGCTGTGCGGGTCCTGGGCGCCGTGCAGGAGGCTGATCTTCTCGTCCAGGGTGAGGAGGGCGAGCAGGGTTTCCACCCGGGGCGAGACCGGAGTCACCGTACGGGGGGCGAGGGCGCGGGCGGGGGCGGCGAGGGCGCCGGTCGCGGCCGCCGCGACCGTGACGGCGCCGCCGAGCAGACGCAGTGCTGACCTTCGGGAAACGGTGTCGGACATGGACCGTCACTCCTTTGTGTGCGGACACGACGTGGTGGACCGCGGCACAGCAGGCGGCGGGCCGGCGTTCGACCAGTGAACGCACTATGCGTCACGACCGAGTTGACAACCCGTCAGGCGCCACGAGGCGCCGGAAACGTAGGACCGTCCGGTGTAAGAGTCAACGAAAAGCGAACGAGAAATGAAGAAGGCGCCCCGGCTGAGGCCGGGACGCCTTCGGATTCCGTAGCTTGCGCCGCGGGCTGGTCAGGAGTTGGGGCGCAGGGTCCAGACCACGGTCATCTCGCCGGTCACGGCGCCGTCCGCGCGCTGGATCTCGATGACGACGGGGAATTCGGGACGCTGCCCCGCGTCCAGCTCGGCCACCACGTCGGCGATCGGGCGGCCCAGCGTCGCGGTCGCGGTGACGACGCCCATGGCGAGCTTCTTGTAGCCGATCTCCGCCTTGACGGCGAGCGGCACGGCGCGGTTCATCTGGTCGCCGAAGGCGGCGATGACGATGGCGCCGCTGGCGGACTCGGCGAGCGTGAACATCGCTCCGGCGTGCGGTCCGCCGACGTGGTTGTGGTACTCGGACTGGTCCGGCAGCCGCACCACGGCACGCTCGGGGGTGGTCTCCAGGAACTCGAGGTTGAGGGTCCTGGCCATCGGGACCGTGGCGGCGAGCATCTCGCCGACGGACATCTGATCAGCGCTCATGGGGCTCGATGTTACCCATGAGTAGCCACCTTTGGCCATCCCTTGCGGGGGCGGCCGTAGCAGGAGCGCGGCGGCACCTCTATGGTTACTGGCCATGTGGCCAGGACAGCAGCCGCCCGGGGGCGAGCAGAACCCGCAGGATCCGAATCAGAACCCGTACCAGCAGCCGGGGTACCAGCAGCCGAATCCCTATCAGCAGCCGGGACATCAGCAGCAGGGACAGCCCGCGCAGCCGGGACAGCCCCCACAGCCGGGACAGCCCCCGCAGCCGGGGTATCCGCAGCAGGGTTTCCAGACGCCCAACCCGTACCAGCAGCCGACGGTGCCGCAGTATCCGGTGGGCAGCCCGCCCGGGGCTCCGCAGCCGCCGGAGAACAACAACAAGAAGAAGACCACGGTCATCGCCATCGTCGCGGCCGCCGCCGTGGTCGTGGCCGCCGTGGTCACGGGCGTCGTGGTCCTCAAGGACAACGGCAAGAGCAGCAGCCAGGCCGACGGCAAGCAGAAGCAGTCGCCGTCCGCGTCCACCTCGGCGCCGCCGTCGTCCCCGGCGCCCAACCCGCGCGGCGCCGGTACCGAGGTACCGCCGGTCATCGCGGGCTGGAAGGTCGTCGTCAACCCCACCCGGGGCGACGCCTTCGACGTACCGCCGGACTGGGAGGTCGACAGCCCCGGGATGAGCGTGGGCTGGTCCGACAAGGCGGACCCCAACGGGTTCGGCGGCATGATGATGTCCGCCCCCGCCTACTACAAGTCCAAGTGGTGCACCACCAAGGGCTCCAGCGGCCGCGACGAGAACACCGCGCTCGCCACCATAGGCACCAAGGGCGCGAACGGCGCCAAGTCGACGGACGAGGCGGCCCAACAGGCCCCCGACTGGCTGTACTACGCCTACACCCAGCCGGACAAGAAGCACATCACCTGGGAGAAGCCGGTCCCGTACACCACCAAGTCCGGTCTCCAGGGCAGTGTGGTCCGCGCCAAGACGACGGGCGTGAAGAAGACGGACAAGTGCTCCACCGAGGGCCAGTCGGTGCTCTTCGGCTTCAAGACCGCCAAGGGCGACCTCGCCGCCTGGAGCTTCATCGCCAACACGGGCGTGCCCGACGCGGTGGCCGAGGACACCATCCAGAAGATCCTCGGCACCATCCGGCTGGTGCCCGTCTCCGGTTCCGGCTCCTGACGGCAGGCCCGCAAACCGGTTGGCACCACGGGGTGGCGGCGGCGATAGTCCCTGGGTGACTTCCGCCGCCGCCCCTTCGCATCCGCGCCGCCCGTCCTGGGCGGGCCGCAACTACACCCTGCTGACCGCCGCCGCGATCGTGACGAACCTGGGCAGCCAGGGCGCGCTGATCGCGGCGGCGTTCGCGGTGCTCCAGTCCGGGGGCAGCGGCGGTGACGTGGGTCTGGTGGCGGCGGCCCGCACCGTGCCGCTCGTCCTGTTCCTCCTGGTCGGCGGCGCGCTGGCCGACCGGCTGCCGCGGCACCGGGTGATGGTGGCGGCCAACTCCCTCAACTTCCTTTCGCAGGGCGCCTTCGCGCTCCTCGTCCTGACCGGCGAGCCGAAGCTGTGGCAGATGATGGCGCTCACCGCGCTCGGCGGCGTGGGCCAGGCCTTCTTCGGCCCGGCCTCCGAGGGCATGCTGATGTCCAGCGTCTCCGGCCCGGAGGCCGGGCGCGCCTTCGCGTTCTACCGGATGGCCATGCACGGCGCGGGCATCGGCGGGGCCGCACTCGGCGGCGCGCTGATCGCGGTGTTCGGCGCGGGCTGGGTGCTCGCGATCGACGCGGCCGCCTTCGCGGTGGCGGGCGCGCTGCGCGCCTTCCTCGACGTGAGTCACATCCCGGCGCGCGCACCCGGCGGCGGAATGGTCTCCGATCTCCGGGAGGGCTGGCGGGAGTTCGTCTCGCGGCCGTGGCTGTGGTCGATCGTGGTGCAGTTCGCGGTGGTCAACGCCGTGGTCGCGGCGGCCGAGGCGGTGTACGGGCCGCTGGTGGCCCGCGACGAACTCGGCGGCCCCGGCCCCTGGGGGCTCGCGCTCGCCGCGTTCGGCGCCGGCACGTTCGGCGGCGCGCTGCTGATGATGCGCTGGAAGCCGCGCCGCCTGCTGCTCGCGGGCACACTCAGCGTCTTCCCGCTGGCCCTGCCCTCGGCGGCGCTCGCGGTACCACTGCCGATCGTCGCGCTCGCGGCGGTCATGTTCCTGACGGGTGTCTCCATCGAGGTCTTCGGCGTCTCGTGGATGACCGCGCTCAACCAGGAGGTCCCGGAGGAGAAGCTGTCCCGCGTCTCGGCGTACGACTGGCTGGGTTCGATCGCCATGGTGCCGCTGGCCACCGCGATGGCCGGGCCCGTGGAGAGCGCGGCCGGCCGCACCTCCGCGCTGTGGGGCTGCTCGACGCTGATCGTGCTGCTCACCGCGGCGGTGCTGTTCGTCCCCGACGTACGCCGTCTGACCCGGCGCACCGAGACGGTGGCCGCGGGTGGTCCCGAGGCGTCAGCCGATACTGAAGGCGCCGTCGGGCGGCTCGGGTGAGGCCTGCGCGTTCTCGTCACCGACCGGTGCGGCGCCGGCGATGAATCGGCGCAGCGCGTCGCCGTGCTCGACCCGGGCCGGGAAGGCGTCCCCCGCCGTGCGCCGGGCGAGCGCCGCGACGTCCAATGGGCGCGCCGAGGCGAGCAGCACCGCGTTCCCGAAGCGGCGCCCGCGCAGCACCGACGGTTCGGCGATCAGCGCGACCTCCGCGAACACCGCCCGGAAGGTGGCCAGTTGGGAGCGGAGGAAGGCGAAGGGGGCGCCGTCCGCGAGGTTGGCGGCGTAGATGCCGCCGGGCCTCAGGACCCGCTGGGCGATCCTCGCGTACTCGATGGAGGTGAGGTGCGCGGGCACCCGTGAGCCGCCGAAGACGTCCGCGATCAGCAGGTCGGCCGAGGCGGCCGGCGCCCGCCCGGTCCAGGCTCTGGCGTCCGCCGCGTGCAGGGTGATCCCGGCGTCGGGCGGCAACGGCAGGTGTTCCCGGACGAGTTGGACGAGCGCCCGGTCCGCGTCCACGACGTCCTGGCGGGAGCCGGGCCGGGTCGCCGCGACGTAGCGGGGCAGGGTGAGCGCCCCGCCGCCGAGGTGCAGCACGTCCAGCGGGACGCCCTCGTCGGCCGCGCAGTCCACGACATGGGCGAGCCTGCGTACGTACTCGAACTCGATGTACGTCGGATCGTCCAGGTCCACGTACGACTGCGGGGCGCCGTTCACGGTCAGCAGCCAGGCGCGCTCCCGGTCGACGTCGGGCAGCAGCTTGGCGGTGCCCCCGTCGACTTCCCGGATGACGGGGATCGGTTCGGCGCGCGGATCGTCGTTCACCGTCCCATTGTGCGCCCGGCGGCCGGGGCGGGGCCGACGGGCCCCGGCCGTCAGACCCGAGGGCCTTTGCGGCGGTGGCGCGGGCGGCGGCCCGGGTGAGCCCGCCCCACCCCCGGTATGCGGGTGAGGCGGGCCGTTGGTCAGGCCAGTGCGCTGACCGTGCCGGCGCCGACGGTGCGGCCGCCCTCGCGGATGGCGAAGCCGAGCCCCGGCTCCAGCGGCATGTCACGGCCGAGTTCGACGGTCATGGTGACCGTGTCGCCGGGCCGCGCGACCGCGAGCTCGCCGAGGTCGACGTCGCCCACCACGTCCGCGGTGCGGATGTAGAACTGCGGCCGGTAGCCGGTCGCGATGGGCGTCGAGCGGCCTCCCTCGCGTGTCGACAGGACGTACACCCGGGCGGTGAACCTCCGGCTCGGCGTCAGGCTGCCGGGCTCGGCGACCACGTGCCCGCGGCGGACCGCGTCGCGCGGCACGCCGCGCAGGAGCAGCGCGACGTTGTCACCGGCCTGCGCCGACTCCATGGGCTTGCCGAACGTCTCCAGGCCCGTGACCACCGACTCGGCTTCCGCGCCGAGGACTTGGACCCGGTCGCCGACCCGGATGGTGCCGCGCTCCACGGCTCCGGTCACCACGGTTCCGCGCCCGGTGATGGTGAGCACGTTCTCGACCGGCAGCAGGAACGGCGCGTCGACATAGCGCTCGGGCATGGGCACATAGGTGTCCACGGCGTCGAGCAGCGCGCCGATCGCCTCGGTCCAACGTGGCTCGCCCGCAAGGGCCTTGAGCCCGGAGACCCGTACGACGGGCACGGAGTCGCCCCCGTATCCGTGCGCGGAGAGCAGCTCGCGCACTTCGAGCTCGACCAGGTCGGTCAGCTCCTCGTCGCCCGCGTCGGCCTTGTTGAGCGCGACCACTATGTGGTCGACACCCACCTGCCGGGCGAGCAGTACGTGCTCGGCGGTCTGCGGCATGATCCCGTCGAGCGCGGAGACGACGAGGATCGCCCCGTCGAGCTGGGCCGCGCCGGTGACCATGTTCTTGACGTAGTCGGCGTGGCCCGGCATGTCGACGTGCGCGTAGTGGCGGGTGTCCGTCTCGTACTCGACGTGCGCGATGTTGATGGTGATGCCGCGGGCGGCCTCCTCCGGGGCCCGGTCGATCCGGTCGAACGGCACGAACGTGCCGGTACCGCGCTCGGCGAGCACTTTGGTGATGGCGGCGGTCAGGGTCGTCTTGCCGTGGTCGACGTGGCCCATGGTGCCGATGTTGAGGTGGGGCTTGGTGCGTACGTATGCCGTCTTGGGCATGGCTGAGTGTCCCTCGCGTGGTCGCGGAGCTGTGCTGGGACCCCTGGATCCGGCCGACCCTCCCCGTGCGGGGTCCGCCGGACTTTCCGGGAAGGGTCAGCTTCGGGCGCCGCCGACGGGCGCTGCGGGTGCGACTGCGTACGCCGCTGCCGAGACGGCAGCCTTCGGCGCGTCCGCGACTGCGGACGGCGCTGCGAGGAAGGCGTACCGGGACATGCCGCTGAGCATGCCTGGCGGTCGGGCGCGCGTCGAATGGTTTTCGGCGGGCGGGACGGGCAGGGGCTCAGGCCTTGCGGCCCGCACGCCGCGGCCTGCCCCCGCCAGACGTTGCGGCGATCACATCCGCCCGTCGGTTAGTCTCCCCGGATGCTCGAGCCCGCCGTCCGCCCGTCCCCCGGCCTCGCCGCGCGCTGCACCAGAGCGCTGCTCTCGCCGTGGTCGCGTCTGTCGCTGCTCGTGCTGCTGCTCGCGGCCGCCGCGACCACCGTGCTGATCGTCCAGCCGCAGCGGCTGCTCGCCGACGGCTGGCCGCCGGAGCTGGGCGGGGCGGGGGCGGTGGTGCTCTTCGCGGCGGCGTACGGGCTGTGCACGGCGGCGTTCGTGCCGCGCCCGATCCTGAACCTGGCGGCGGGCGCCCTGTTCGGCACCCAGGCCGGTCTCGCGGCCTCGCTCGCGGGCACGGTGCTCGGCGCGGGCATCTCGTTCGGTCTCGGCCGGCTGCTCGGGCAGGACGCGCTGCGGCCGCTGCTGCGCGGACGCTGGCTGAAGGCGGCGGACGGGCAGCTGTCGCGGCACGGGTTCCGTTCGATGATGGCGATCCGGCTGTTCCCCGGGGTGCCGTTCGCGGCCGCCAACTACTGTGCGGCGGTCTCCCGCATGGGCTGGTCGCCGTTCCTGCTGGCGACCGCCCTCGGCTCGGTCCCCAACACCCTGGCGTACGTCGTCGCGGGCAGCAGCGCCTCGTCGCCGACCTCGCCCGCCTTCCTGATCGCGATGGGGTTCATCGTGCTCAGCGCGGTCGCGGCGGCCGCGGTCGCCTGGCGCAAGCGGCACCGTCTGCGGGGGCGGTAGGGGACCGCCACGGCGCTTTCGCCGGGCTGCTTCGTGTCGGCCTTCGTTCGGCGGACGCCGAGTTGACGTCCGGAACCCCTCAGTCCGCCGACTCGGGGCCGTCCCCCTTGAATTCCTCCGCGCGCAGCGCCAGGTCCTGCAGTACATCGGCCGACGACACGTCCTGCTCTCCGGAGTCGTGGACATGGGCGAGGGCCACATAGGCCAGGCTGAAGGCGGCCACGAGCTGGCTGATGGCCCCGCCGACCTCCCTCGCCACGAGGGTGGCCATCTCCTGCGGGGTGGCGTCCGCCGGGATCTCGATGTGCGGCATCGTCTCGTTGAGCAGCGCGGTGACGATGCCGGTCCCGATGTCCTGCCGCTGTTCACCGTCCTCCTCGATGCGG
Organism: Streptomyces sp. NPDC050485; assembly: GCF_044458185.1. Lineage (NCBI taxonomy): Bacteria > Bacillati > Actinomycetota > Actinomycetes > Kitasatosporales > Streptomycetaceae > Streptomyces > Streptomyces sp. NPDC050485. The sequence continues at coordinate 382,138 of NZ_JBITHR010000006.1, forward strand.
CGGCGGTAGTCCCCGGCCTCGGTGAGAATGCCGATCACTCGCTTGAGAACCTCGCTCTGCTCCATGCCGCGAGGATAGGCGGACGATTGGATCCGCCGGGCGTCGAACACCCTCGGCCAAGACGCCCATGCCGTCGGCCAGTTGGTCATTCGGCCGAGGCGGTCGGCGGTGCGTGCCGTCGCCGGCGCACCACCCAGGCGTCCAGAGCGGGGAGTTGGCGGTGACACGCCATGCTTGGGCCGTGCGACCAGGGGTGTATCGCCCGTCCCATCCTCCTCAACTGCCGCACGATGGCTGAGAGTTCCGACTTCGTGGCGGTGGGTCACCTCATGGCCGTAGGCTTGCCCCATGCCCCCGACTTCCGACTGCCGGTACGTTCGCCCCGCCGACGTGGTGAACGCGGAGATCCGCTCCCTGTGGGAGCGGTCCGACGGACATCTGTGCCCCGGCGAGGAGGAGCGCTACCGGTGGCTCCTGATCGAGTGGGCAGCGGCGATACGCACCGACACCGCCCAGGCGGCCTGACACCCGGGCCGTTTCCGCCCCCTCCGCGACCTGCCCCGGGCCGCGTCCAAACCCTCCGGGCCTTGACGCCCGGGCCGCCTCCAAACCCCCCGCGGCCTGTGACCTTGAACACCATTGACCGCGCTCACCTGCTGTTCAGCCCGTTCGACGGGGCCGACTGTCCGAGGGGCCCCGTAGCCTGGTCGCATGTCTTCCTCCTCCGACCGGGCCGCTTCCGTGCCGTCCGACGCCGACGCCGCCAACGACGCCATCCGCGCGCTCGTCGATGGCGCGGACGGGCAGTGGCCTGCGGAGGAGTACGAGCGGCTGCTCGCCGAATGGGCCGAGGCCGTGGGCGAGGCAGCGCCGCTCGCCGCGTCGGCGACCTCGAAGCCGCAGCGCTGAGCCGCCCGAATTTCCAGTTGCTGTGGCGCTCCTCACGATGCTGGAGTGGCCGGATGGACACCAACGCGCCGGACAGCGGCACCAATGACGAACTGCTTGCTGTCTTCGACCGGCAGATGCGGGAGAACGCCCTGGCCGACGGTCCGGGGACGACGGTCGAGCGGGCGGGCGACGTCGTACGGCACGTGGGCCCCGGCCATGTGTGGAACGGCGTCCTCTGGTCAGATCTGACGGCCGCGACCGCCGACGCGGAGATCGCGGCGCAGGTACGCCACTTCGCGTCCCTCGGCAATGAATTCGAGTGGAAGCTGTACAAGCACGACTGCCCCGCCGATCTCGGGCAGCGCCTGCGGGCGGCCGGTTTCGAGGCCGAGCCCGAGGAGACCGTCATGGTCGCCCGCGTGGCGGACCTCCCCCTCGACGCCGAGCCCGCCGACGGCATCACTCTGCGTCCGGTGACCGACGCGGCCGGGATCGACCTGATGATGTACGTCCACGACCGGGCCTTCACCAAGGACTCCACCCGCCTCAGGGAACGGCTGCTCGCCCAGTTCGCCGAGGCCCCCGAGACCGTCACTGCGGTCGTCGCCATGGCCGGTGACCTGCCGGTGAGCGCGGCCCGGATGGACTTCCACCCGGGTACGGAATTCGCCAGCCTGTGGGGCGGCGGCACCCTCCCCGAGTGGCGCGGCAAGGGCATCTACCGCGCCCTGATCGCCTACCGCACCCGCATCGCCGCCGAGCGCGGCTACCGCTACCTCCAGGTCGACGCCTCCGACCAGAGCCGCCCCATCCTGCAACGCCTCGGCTTCGTGCCGCTGACCGTGACGACGCCGTACATCCGCCAGCCGTAACCTCGGCCACCCACCGCGGAACGACGCTCTCGGCCCCTGCGGCCGGTCGGCTTGGCCGCCGGCCGCGGAGTACGCAACCCGCGTAACCCACAGGGGCCAAGGCAAATCGGTTCATCAGCTCCCTTACGAGTGACGCCCGGTCGTAAGAAGCAGAATCCCCCAGAAGCCGGGACAGCCTGAATCGGAATCTAATTCTCCGTATTCAGGAGTGCCTTACATGCGTTTCCGCAGCACCGTCGCAGCCGCCCTCGGCGCGCTCGCGCTCGTCGTGGCCCTGCCGACGTCGGCAGGCGCGGCCACCGGCGAGTTCACCTACACGTACACCGACCACAACGGCGAGCCTCACGTCGGCCGACTGATCGACCCGCGCAGCCGGGAGTGCGTCAAGCTGGACGAGGTCGCCGATCCGCACCGCAGTCCCGCCCACTCCCCACGCAACCGGACCGACGCCACCGCGGTGGTCTTCACCGACATCCACTGCAAGGGCGACCACTTCAGCCTGCGCCCGCACGGAGGGCACGCCTCCGAGCGGCTGAAGGTCCGCTCCGTCCGCTTCAGCTGACCCCGCAAGACTCCCCGGTACGGGCCTCGCCCGCCCGTACCGGGTGCAGTACCGGAGCCCTCGTCGCCCCCAACTCGGCGCCGGTGCACGCCAGTTACGGCCGGCTGTCGAACGCCCCGTGCCGACCGGCCCCGGTGGCGAACCTGGCCGCGCCCTCGGCCGCCTCCCCCAGTGCGTGGACGCCGTGCCGCACCTCGTTGAGCAGGGCTTCCGGTTCGGTCAGACCCTCCTGTTCGAGCAGCGACATCCGGTCGTGGCGCATGCAGGTCCCCGGGAACGCGGCGATCTGCGCGGCGAGTTCCTCGGCGGCGGCGCGGGCGGTTCCGGTCGGCACGATCCGGTCGGCCAGACCGATGGCCCGCGCCTCCGCCGAGTCCACCGGCCGCCCGGTGAGTACGAGGTCCATGGCGCGGCCCGCCCCGATCAGCCTCGGCAGGCGTACCGTCCCGCCGTCGATCAGGGGCACGCCCCAGCGCCGGCAGAACACCCCGAACACGGCGTCCTCCTCCATCACCCGCAGATCGCACCAGAGCGCGAGTTCGAGGCCGCCCGCCACCGCGTGTCCGGCGACGGCCGCGATCACCGGTTTGGAGAGCCGCAGCCGGGTCGGCCCCATCGGCCCGTCGCCGTCCTCGGCCACCGTGTTGCCGCGCTCCGTACCGATCGCCTTCAGGTCCGCGCCCGCGCAGAACGTGCCGCCCTCGCCCCACAGCACCGCCACCGCGGCCCGCTCGTCGGCCTCGAAGGCGCGGAAGGCGTGCGCGAGCGCCCGCGCGGTCGGGCCGTCCACCGCGTTGCGCGCGCCGGGACGGGAGAGCACCACGGTCGTGACCGGGCCGCGCCGTTCGCTGCGTACCGCTGGGGCAGTCTCATCTGTCATGGCGCCAGCGGTAGCACGGCCCGCCAACCAGCCACAAGTGCCGGGCTCTTGGAGTTCCGGGCCGACTGCCGGAGACTGAGCCGATGACGCAGCGCGTGGATCTCGGGACCGTGTTGGACCGCTTGGCCATCGACGAACTCATCACCGGATACGCCGCGGCCGTCGACGACGGGGACTGGACGGCCTACCGCGCCCTGTTCGCCGCCGGCGGCCGCGCCGACTACCGCGCATCGGGCGGCATCGAGGGTCCCGCCGAAGAGGTGGCCCAGTGGCTGGCGGAGACCATGCGGCTCTTCCCGGTCCGCCAGCATCTGATCGCCAACCGGCTGCTGACCCTCCAGGACCTCGGCGGCTACCCGGGCGACCGGGCCGAACTCCGCGCCGACTACCTCAACCCGATGTGCTTCGGCGCCACGGGAGACGGCGACGGCCGGTCGACGGCGCCCGATTTCGAGTCCGGCGGACGCTACGCCTTCTCGCTGGTCCGGGCCGATGCGGGCTGGCGGCTCCAGTCGGTGACCGTGCACGAGAAGTGGCGGCGCGTCTCGGGGGCGCTCGCCGGGGCGTGAGGGCGCGGACAGGGCGCGGTGGGGCCCGAGCCGCGGACGGGGCGCGCCGGGCCGCTCCCGCCATCTGTGCGCGGCTGTCCCGCTCCCGCACACTGGTGGTACGGGACCACATGTGATCACGGGGTGGGCAAGGAGGCGCGGTATGCGGATTCCGGTCGGCCGTCACCGTCCACGTCTGGATTCCGCGTGGTGGCGCGGCGCTGCCGCACTACTCGCCGGGGCGCTGCCCGCGCTCGCCTTCCCGGCGCCCTCGCTGTGGTGGTTCGCCTACGTCGCCCTCGTGCCCTGGCTGCTCCTGATCCGCTCCGAGCCCACCGCGCGGCGGGCCGCGCTCGACGGCTGGCTCGGCGGCACCGGGTTCATGATCGCGGTGCATCACTGGCTGATGCCGAGTCTCAACGTCTTCATCGTGGTCCTGGCCGCGCTGCTGGGGCTGCTGTGGGCGCCGTGGGGCGTGCTCGTGCGCTCGACGCTGGGCGGCCGCCCCTCCGCCGCCCGCGCGCCGGCCGCGATCGCGGTGGTGCCGTCGGGCTGGCTGATGGTGGAGCTCGTCAGGTCGTGGCAGGGGCTCGGCGGGCCCTGGGGGCTGCTCGGCGCCAGTCAGTGGGAGGTCGCTCCGGCGCTGCGGCTGATGTCGGTGGGCGGGGTCTGGCTGGTGAGCCTGCTCGTGGTGGCGGTCAACACGGCCGCCACGCTCTGTGTGGCGCTCCCCCATGTGCGTACCGCTGCGGTGGCCGCGCTTGTGGTGTGTGCCCTGATCACGGGGGCGGCCTGGATGTGGGCTCCGCACACGGAGCGGGACGGCCGTCTCAGGGTCGCGGTGGTGCAGCCCGGTGTGATCGAGAACGGCGATGCCCGGTTCGCCCGCAGCGAGGCGCTGACCCGCTCGCTGGCCGGGCAGCACGTGGATCTCGTCGTGTGGGGCGAGAGCAGTGTGGGCCAGGACCTGGCGGCCCGGCCGGACCTGGCCGCGCGGATCGCGACGCTGTCCAAGGATCTCAACACGGACATCCTGGTGAATGTGGATGCGCGCAGGTCCGACCGGCCGGGGATCTTCAAGAGTTCGGTCCTCGTCGGACCGCAGGGGCCGACCGGGCAGCGTTACGACAAGATGCGGCTCGTACCGTTCGGCGAGTACATCCCGGCGCGATCGCTGCTCGGCTGGGCGACCTCGGTCGGCAAGGCAGCGGGCGAGGACCGCCGACGCGGCACCACGCCGGTGGTGATGACGCTGCCGTCCGCGGTGCGGGTGGGACCGCTGGTGTGCTTCGAGTCCGCGTTCCCCGACATGAGCCGTCATCTGGTGCGCATGGGCGCCCAGTTGCTCATCGCGCAGTCGTCGACCTCGACGTTCCAGGACACCTGGGCGCCCGCCCAGCACGCCTCGCTCGCCGCGCTGCGCTCCGCCGAGACGGGCCGCCCGATGGTCCATGCCACACTGACCGGAATCAGCGCGGTCTACGGTCCGGACGGCGAACGCGTCGGCAAGTGGCTCGGCACCAGCGGCAGCACGGCGGCCGTGTACGACGTCCCCCTCGCCAGTGGCGCCACCCTCTATGTGCGCCTCGGCGACTGGGCGGTGTTCTCGGCGCTCGCGGTACTCGCCGTGTTCTGCGCGGCCGAGGGCGCGCGGGCGCTCAGGAAGCCTGCTCCAAGGCCTCCCGTACCACCCTCTCGCACAGCTCATGGGTCGCCAGCGCATCCTGTGCGCTGAGCGTCTTCCCGGCCCGTACGGCGTCGAGGAAGGCGAGGACGGACTGCTCGATGCCGCGCTGGCGGGCCACCGGCACCCAGTCGCCGCGGCGGCGCACGCTGGGCTGGCCCTTGTGGTCCACGATGTCGGCGAGGTTGAGGACCTGGCGCTTGGTGTCCTGGCCCGAGACCTCCAGGACCTCCTCGGTGGATCCGTTCATCCGGTTCATGGTGCCGATGGCGGTGAAACCGTCGCCGGAGAGCTGGAGCACCACGTGCTCCATCAGCCCCTCGCGGATCCGGGCCCGCACGACGGTGTGCTCGATCGGTCCGGGAACCAGGAAACGCAGCGTGTCCACGACGTGGATGAAGTCGTCGAGCACCAGAGTGCGCGGGTCCTCGGGGAGTCCCACGCGGTTCTTCTGCATCAGGATCAGTTCGCGCGGGTGGTCGGCGCACTGGGCGTAGCCGGGCGCGAAGCGCCGGTTGAAGCCGACGGCGAGGCTGACGCCGCGCTCCTCGGCGAGCGCCACCAGCCGCTCGGATTCGGCGAGTTCGTACGCCAGGGGCTTGTCCACATAGGTCGGTACGCCCGCTTCGAGCAGCCGGGTCACGATCGGGGGATGCGCCGCGGTCGCGGCGTGCACGAACGCCGCGTCGAGGCCCTGCGCGAGCAGCGAGTCGAGATCGGTGTGGCACCGCCCGGCCGGAATGCGGTGGGTGTCGGCCAGCGCCGCGAGGGTCGCCGGGGTGCGGGTCTGCAGGTGCAGTTCCGTGCCCGCCAGCGTGGTCAGAACCGGCAGATAGGCCTTCCGCGCGATGTCCCCGAGTCCGATGCATCCGATCTTCACGGAGTCTCCTGTCGCCGCGTGGTGTCCTGCTCCCTTGCCTGGTCAGCATACGGGCGCCGGGGCGGCTGCCAGGTGGCGATGTCAGCGAAGGAGCGCAGCATGAAAGCGGTGCCGTACGTGGCGGCCGCGCCGATCAGGGTGTTGCGGACCGCGATGCCGACCGGGTTGCGCATCATGGTGAGCCGTGCGGTCCGCTCCGCTTGGCGGACGATGCCCATGGTGCGGGGCAGCCGCTCGGCGGTGTAGCGGGCGAGCCCGGCGGCCGGATCGCCGGACGGTTCCGCGTGGTGGGCGAGCACGATGGCGTCCTCGATGGCCTGGTTGCCGCCCTGGCCCAGGGTCGGCGCCATGGCGTGGGCGGCGTCGCCGACGAGCGCGACCCGGCCGCGGTGGTAGGCGGGCAGCGGCCCGGCGATGTGGTGGACGTCGTTGCGCAGCACCGGAGCGCCCTGGGCCGCGTCGAGGACGGCCGGGACCGGGTCGTGCCAGGTGCCGAACAGCCTGCGCAGTTCGGCCGGTTCACCGTCGGCGGCCCGCCCGCCCGGCGGGGTCCTGGCCGCCGCGTACGCGTAGCTGCGGCCGTCCTTCAGGGGCTGGGTGCCCCAGATGCGGCCGGGCCCCCAGGTCTCGTGCGGCGCGAAGGGCCGGCCGAGGTCGGGCACCACCACGCGCCAGGTGGTGAATCCGGAGTACGCGGTGCCCGGGTGGCCGGGGAAGAGGGCCGTGCGCAGGACGGAGTGGATGCCGTCGGCGCCCACGACCAGGTCCGCCTCGATGTCCCCGTCGGCGGTGCGGACCACCGCGGGGCGGTCGGCGGCGCCGGGGTCGACCAGTTCGGCGGCGGCTCCGGTGCGTACGGTTCCCGCGGGGAGCGCGGCGGCGAGGGTGTCGACCAGGGTCGCCCGGTGCAGCAGGACGACCGAGCCGCCGAAGGCCTCGGCCGCGGCCTGCGGGTCCGTACGCAAGAGCCAGCGGCCGCTCGGGGTGCGGATGCCGCCGTCGCCCTGCCAGGCGGCGAGCGCTCTGATCTCGTCCCCGAGACCGATGACGTCGAGCGCGCGCTGGGCGTTGGGGGCGAGCCCGATGCCCGAGCCGACCGGTTTCAGCTCCGCGGCCCGCTCCAGGACGGTTACGCGCCAGCCGCGCCGGATCAGGGCCGCGGCGGCGGTGAGCCCGCCGATTCCGCCGCCTACGACCACCGCACGGGATGCCCCGCCGCCGCTGCACACGCCCATGACGACCCCCTCGGTACTACGCCCGTAGTGAGCAGCATCGTACTACAGGCGTAGTAACAGCGGTAGATTGATCCCATGGCCGCACGCACCCCGGGCACCTCACGTGCCGAACTCATCGCCGACACCGCGCTGGCCCTGCTCGTCGAGCGGGGCATGCGCGGGCTGACCCACCGGGCCGTGGACGAGGTCGCGGGGCTGCCGCAGGGCTCCACCTCCAACCAGGCGAGGACCCGCCAGGCGCTGCTCGAAGCGGCGGTCAGACGGCAGGCCGAACGGGAGGCCAGGGTGCTCATTCCGGCTGAGCTTCCGGTACCCGGCGGCGGCATCGAGGACCTGGCGGCGGCGCTGGCCCGCGCACTGCACCGCCATCTCACCGGCCACCGCGAACTGCTGGTCTCCCGCTACGAGTTGGCGCTCGAAGCGACCCGGCGTCCCGAGCTGCGCGCGTACTACGACGCGGCGGGGCGGCAGTTCAGGGAGCCGCTGGTGGCGCTGATGAAGGCGGCGGGGTCCCGCGCGCCCGAACGCCATGCGCTCTCCCTGATCTCCTGGAGCGAAGGACTGATGTTCTCCTGCACTGCGGGTTCGTATCACCACGAGGTGCCCGCCGAGGCCGAGATCCGCCGGGGCTTCACCGAGTTGCTGCGCGGGATGCTGACCGGGGAGCCGCTCGGATAACGGCTGGCCCCCGTCACGGCGGTCGGCGAGGATGTCGCCATGACGACCTCCGAAACACCCTCGGCCGAGACGGCCGAGCGCAGCGAACCCGCTCTCGACGCCACGGAGCGGGCCATGCTCGACGGCTGGCTCGAATACCACCGCGAGACGCTGGCCCGGAAGTGTTCCGGGCTCACGGACGAGCAGCTCAAGTCGGCCGCGGTGCCGTCCTCGACGCTCACCCTGCTCGGTCTGCTGCGGCACATGGCCGAGGTCGAACGGTGGTGGTTCACCACGGTGTTCGGCGGCGAGCCCGACGTCCCGGTGTATTCGACCGAGGAGGACCCGGACCGCGACTTCCACGTCGGGCCCGAGGACACGTATGCGCAGGCGCTGGCCACCTGGCGCGGCGAGCTCGCCACCGCACGCGACCACGCCGCCCCGCACGAGCTCGACGAACTCAGCGCGGGCACCAGCCGCAACGGCCGGCACTTCAACCTGCGCTGGATCTACACCCACATGATCGAGGAGTACGCCCGGCACAACGGGCACGCCGATCTGATCCGCGAGGCGGTCGACGGCTCGACCGGAGAGTGAGAGCCGGAGACTGAGAGCCGGAGACTGAGAGCCGGAGACTGAGCGAGCCCGCGTGGTGGGCAGCGGGGCGGCGATGTCACTCGTGCGGGCCATTCCCGGACCGCTGCCCCGCCGAACTCCCGCTCCGGCCAGCACAGTTGGCGGATGCACCGAACAACAAACGCGCTGAAGCTCCTGACGGCGGCTGCGGCCCTGACCGTCTGCGGATGCGTCTCGGGCTGTGTCTCCGTCGAGGCCCGTCCCGCGCCCGCCCGGCCGCCCGCCCCGCCGGCCCGACACCAGGAGAGGGTCGGCCCGCAGATCGTCCAGGCGCCGGCCCGCGAGGGGCTGGACACAGTCCCGCCTGCGAACACCCCGCCGCCACCGCTGCCCGCGGCGCCGGAGGCCGTCGAGCCCGAGGCCCCCGCGGTGCCGCATCATCGGCGCGGCCGGACCGAAGCGCCCGCACCCCGGCCCGCCGCGAAACCCCGCAAGAAACACCCCCGGCCCGCCCCCGCACTCCCCTCGATGGGCGACATCTGCGCGCTGGGCACGGGGTACGGAGGCTGGTCCAAGGACAGCCCCCAGGCCCGTATCTGCCGAGAGGCCTACGGCAATTGACGGACAGTCAGACGGAAAACGTCATACGGCGTCCAGCTGCCGTTCCAGGCGGCCGAGCGCCTCCCGGATGCCGTTGCCGTACGCGTCGTCGGAGAGCGCGTCCAGGGCGGTGTGGGCCCGGTCGAGATGGAGCCGGGCCTCCTCGGGGCGGTGCAGCTTCACATAGTCGGCGGCGAGGTTGAGGTGGAGAGAGGGGTAGAACGCGCGTACCGCCAGCGAGGCGTGGTGTTCTTCGAGGCGCTCCTGGCTCAGCCCGTCGGCTGCCGCCAACGCCCTGAGGTCCCAGGCCAGTTCGTCCCCCGCATCGTCCTGCGCGTCGGCCATGTAGTGGGCGAGGGTGCAGCGGTGGAGCGGATCGCCGTGTTCGCCGATCTCCGTCCAGAGATCGCCGAAGCGGTTGCGCGCCTCCTCGCGATCCCCGCCGTGCAGCAGCATCATCGCCTGCCCGATGCGGGTCATCACGATGTCCCCCGGAGCTTCCTGCATGTCCGTCACTGCGGTCTCCACCCGTCGCCATGGAAGTCGAACGTCATAAAAGTCGAACGACTCCGACGCTAGCCGCCGCCACTGACAATCGGCCTCAGGCTCGGGCGCGGGCCCCGAGGCTGTCAGCCGGACGCCGTCACGCGCCCGGCCCCCTCCCGCCGTCCGCCTCAGCCCAGGTTCGGAATCCGCCAGTCGATCGGGGCGTGGCCCTGGGCCGCGACCGCCTCGTTGATCTGCGTGAACGGATGCGAGCCGAAGAACTTCTTGGCCGAAAGCGGCGAGGGGTGCGCGCCCTTGACCACGACGTGGCGCTCCTCGTCGATCAGCGGGAGCTTCTTCTGCGCGTAGTTGCCCCACAGCACGAAGACCGCCGGGTCGGGCCGCGAGGCCACCGTGCGGATCACCGCGTCGGTGAACTTCTCCCAGCCCTTGCCCTTGTGCGAGTTGGCCTCGCCGGAGCGCACCGTGAGCACCGCGTTGAGCAACAGCACGCCCTGCTCGGCCCAGGGCATCAGATAGCCGTTGTCCGGCACCTCCAGGCCGAGCTCGTCCCTCATCTCCTTGTAGATGTTGCGCAGCGAGGGCGGTGTCCTGACGCCCGGCCGCACCGAGAAGCACAGGCCGTGTCCCTGGCCCTCGCCGTGGTACGGGTCCTGGCCGAGGACCAGGACCTTCACCTTGTCGTACGGCGTCGCGTCCAGGGCCGCGAAGACCTCCTCGCGGGGCGGGAAGACGGGGCCCTTCGCCCGCTCCGCCTCGACGAACTCGGTGAGCTCCTTGAAGTACGGCTTCTGGAGCTCCTCGCCGAGGACGCCGCGCCAGGACTCGGGCAGCATGGCGGTATCGGTCACGTCAACAACCTCCGTGGGACATTCGGTTCCTGCACCCTCGGCGCAGATTCCAGAACCTACCTGCCACCACTGACAACGCCGCCCGGGCCCCGTCCGCTCAGTGCACCCCGGCGTTCAGGAACAGCCCGCCGTCCACCACCAGTGTCTGGCCGGTGATCCACTCCGACTGCTCGGAGGTGAGGAACGCGGCCGCGCCGCCGATGTCGGAGGGCACTCCGAGCCGGCCCAGCGGATAGGCCGCGGCGGCCTCCGCCTCGCGGCCCTCGTACAGCGCCTGGGCGAACTTGGTCTTGATCACGGCCGGGGCGATCGAGTTGACCCGTACGACGGGCGCGAACTCGTGCGCCAGTTGGAGGGTCAGGTTGACCATGGCGGCCTTGCTCATCCCGTACGCGCCGATGAAGGGCGAGGCCGAGACTCCGGCGATGGAGGCGATGTTGACGATGGCGCCGCCGTTCTCCTTCTGCCAGGCCTTCCAGGTCTGCTGGGCGAAGCCGAGCGCGGAGATCACGTTGGTCTCGAAAACCTTGCGCGCGACGTTCAGGTCGAGCTCGGCGATGGGGCCGAACACCGGGTTCGTACCGGCGTTGTTGACCAGGAAGTCGACGCGGCCGAAGGCCTCCATGGTGCGCTCCACCGCGGCGGCCTGGTGGGCCTCGTCGGCGGCCTTGCCCGGTACCGCGATCACCCGGTCGGAGCCGAGCTTCTCGACGGCCTCCTTGAGGGCGTCCTCGCCTCGCCCGGTGATGCAGACGCGGTCGCCGCGGGCGACGAGTGCCTCGGCGATGCCGTAGCCGATGCCGCGGCTGGCTCCGGTGACCAGGGCCACCTTGCCGGACAGTTCGGGAAGTTCAGTCATGTTCCTTGCCCCTGGCCTTAGTTGAGCGGTCCGCCGGCCACGTACATGACCTGGCCGGAGACGAATCCGGCGTCGTCGCCCGTGAAGAAGGCGATGGCGTTGGCGATGTCCTCGGGCCGGCCGACGCGCTGGACCGGGATCTGGGTGGCGGCCGCGGCCTGGAACTCCTCGAAGCCCATGCCGACCCGGGCGGCGGTCTGCGCGGTCATCTCGGTGACGATGAAGCCGGGGGCGACGGCGTTGGCGGTGATGCCGAACTTGCCGAGCTCCTTGGCGAGGGTCTTGGTGAAGCCCTGGAGGCCGGCCTTGACGGCGGAGTAGTTGGCCTGGCCGCGGTTGCCGAGCGCGGAGGACGAGGAGAGCGAGACGATCCGGCCCCACTTGGCGTCCACCATGTGCTTCTGACAGGCCTTGGCCATCAGGAACGCTCCCTTGAGGTGCACGTTCATCACGGTGTCCCAGTCCGACTCGCTCATCTTGAAGAGGAGGTTGTCGCGGAGCACACCGGCGTTGTTGACGAGGATGGTCGGTGCGCCGAGCTCGGCGGCGACGCGCTCGACGGCCGCCTCCACCTGGGCGCTGTCGGACACGTCGCAGCCGATCGCGACGGCCCGGCCGCCCGCCTGGGTGATCTTGTCGACGGTGTCCTTGCAGGCCGCCTCGTCGAGGTCGAGTACGGCGACGGCCCGGCCCTCGGCCGCAAGCCGGACGGCGGTCGCGGCGCCAATGCCCCGCGCCGCCCCGGTCACGATGGCGACGCGCTGCTCGGTGGTGGACATGCTGTTCTCCTCGCCCTGGGATCCGCGGCCCTCAGTCACTGAGCAACCGCTTAGTAGCTTCAGCAGACGAGACGCTAGAAGCCCTGGCACGCGGTGTCAACGGCCTGCGGATCCCCCGGCGCATGTCACACCCCCGCAGCGGCCAAATTCAGCGCACCAGCAGGTCGAGGAGCCGCTCGGCCTCGGCCGCCGGATCGGTGGTCAGGCCGGTGTGCACCGGGCCCGGCTGGACGACGGTTGAGCGCGGCGCGATCAGCCAGCGGAAGCGGCGGCCCGCATCGTCGCCCGCCGCCTGCCCGGCCCCCTCGCCGCCGCCGCAGACGCCCTCGACGGCGCGCAGCGCGGCCCGTACGCCCACGACATCCGCCCGTGGATCGAGCGCCTTCAGCTTCGCCTCGTCCAGATACGTGCGCGCGGCAACATAGGACCGGGCGCGGCAGTACACCAGCACGCCCGCGTTGAAACACTCACCGCGCTCGACGCGTGGCACCACGCGCAGCAGCGCGTACTCGAAGACATCGCGCTTGCTCAACGGTCGTCGTCCTTCTTGCTGTTCTTGGTGGGGTGCGGCCAGGGAGTGAGGTGCTCGGTCAGCCAGCCGGGGGCCTGCGAGGGCTTGGGGGTGGCGGGCGCGTCGAGCGTGATCCGCTCGTGGATCGTCGCGGCCCGGGCGAGCAGCGGCTCGACGTACGCGCGGCGCAGCGCGTCGGTCGTCTCGAAACCGGGCTCGTCGACCAGCCACTCGCTGGGGACCAGGGCGGCGACCTCGGTCAGGAGCTCCTCGGTGACCAGCGGCGCCAGTTCGGCGGCCGCGGCGGCGATCTCGGGCCCGAAGGGCGCCAGCGCATGGTCGGAGGCGTTGTACGGCTTGGCCGCGGACGCCTTGGCGCCCGGCCAGTTGTGGTGCCAGATCATGGTGGCGCCGTGGTCGATGAGCCACAGGTCCCCGTGCCAGACCAGCATGTTGGGGTTGCGCCACGACCGGTCGACGTTGTTGATCAGCGCGTCGAACCAGACGACCTTCCCGGCCTCGGCGGGGTCCACCTGGTAGGCGAGCGGGTCGAAGCCGAGCGAGCCGGGCAGATAGTCCATCCCGAGGTTGAGCCCGCCGCTCGCCTTCAGGAGCTCCTGCACCTCCTGGTCCGGCTCGGAGAGCCCGATGACCGGGTCGAGCTCGATGGTGACCAGTTCCGGTACGCGCAGCCCCAGCCGTCGGGCGAGCTCCCCGCAGATGACCTCGGCGACGAGCGTCTTGCGGCCCTGCCCGGCCCCGGTGAACTTCATGACATACGTTCCGAGATCGTCGGCCTCGACGATGCCCGGGAGCGAGCCGCCCTCACGCAACGGCGTGACGTACCGGGTCGCTGTGACTTCAGTGAGCATGGGCCCAGGCTACGTCGCGGCCATCGGGTGCCCGCTCCCCTTTTCTCCCCCGCGGGCGCGCGGGGGATCCTCTTCCTCCCCCGCGGGCACGCTGGAATTCCTGAGAATTGGCCCGGCCGCTGAACGCGGGGCGCCCACGGTGCGTACCCTCACGCAGCAACGCGTCGTACATCGAGAGGACAGCCAGCATGGGCATCGAATCGCTCCCGTCCGAACCCGTCTCGGCTCCGGCCCGCCGCACCGTCATCGCGGTGGTCGGCGCGGCCGGGGTCGCCGCCGCGCTCACCGCGTGCGGGGGCGGCTCCGACAAGGCGGCCGCATCCGATGCCCCCAAGCCGGCCGGGGGCGGCGCCGGAGGGACCGTGCTCGGCAAGACCTCCGACATCCCGCCGGGCGGCGGGAAGATCTTCGCGAACGAGGGCGTGGTGGTCACCCAGCCGGTGGCCGGTCAGTTCAAGGCGTTCTCCTCGAAGTGCACGCATCAGGGCTGCGCGGTGTCGTCGGTGTCCGGCGGCACCATCAACTGCCCTTGCCACGGCAGCAAGTTCGACGTGGCGGACGGCAGCGTCAAGGGCGGGCCCGCACCCTCCCCGCTGCCCGCCGCCGCGATCTCCGTCGAGGGCGGCTCGATCAAGCTCGCGTGATGCGGCGGGGCGTCTTCAGGCAGCCCAGAATCTCGTCGGTGGTGGTCACCGTGGCGACGAGGGCGAGGGTGTGGCGGATCATCGCGGGGGTGTAGTCGGCTGGCACCCCCGCGATCGCGTCGGCCGGAACCACCGCCGTGTAGCCGAGGTTGACGGCGTCGAAGACCGCGTTGGGGATCGCCACGTTGGCCGAGACCCCGGTCACGATCAGGGTGCGGCAGCCCAGGTTGCGCAGCAGCGCGTCCACGTCCGTGCCGGACACGGGCGACAGGCCGTGCAGTCTGCGTACGACGATGTCCTCGTCCGCCACCTCGATGGGCTCGGCGATCCGCACCGCCCGCGAGCCCGAGTACTGCTGGATCGGCAGCCGTTCGGCGGCGCGGAACAGCCGGGCGTTGCGGTTGGCTCCGCGTCCGTCGGGCCGGCGCTCGGCGACCGCGTGCAGCACCTGGACGCCCGCCTCGTGGGCGCCCGCCACCAGCAGGGCCACGTTGTGCAGCGCCCCCGACGACCTTGCCTCCTTGGCGAGTTCGGGCAGCGCGCTGTCCGCCCCGACCACGCCGTGTTGGCACTCGACGGTCATCAGCACCGTGGTGGCGGGGTCGAGCCGGTCCGCGAGGTGTTCCTTCGTCGCCATGGCGCGGGAGGCTAATCGCCATTGCGCGACAGCGGAAGAGCGCGCCATGATTTCTGACGCACCGTCAGACCACCTGTCACCACGGGAAGGGAAGGCGCAGATGACCGCCACACAGCGCCGGGGCCGCCGGATCATGATGACCGAGGAGGAGCGGGACGCCTTCCTCGGCGAGCAGCGCACGTGCCGCCTCGCCACGGTGTCGGCGGACGGCAGCCCGCACGTCGCCCCGCTCTGGTACGTCTGGGACGGTGCCTCGCTCTGGCTGTACTCGATCACCCGCAGCCGCCGCTGGGCCCAGCTCGGCAAGGATCCGCGGGTGGCGGTGGTGGTGGACGACGGCACGGAGTACGGGGAGCTGCGCGGAGTGGAGCTGACCGGCCGCGTCGTCCCGGTCGGCGAGGCCCCGCGCACCGGCGAGCCCTGCCCCGAACTCGCCGTCCCCGAGCGGCTGTTCGCGGCGAAGAACTTCGGCCTGGCGGACATGGTCCACGACGGGCGGCACGCGTGGCTGCGGCTGACGCCGGACACCGTGGTGTCGTGGGACTTCCGCAAGCTGGGGGGCGAGTTCGGGCGGTAGGCCCGCCTTCGGGGCGGTGGAGCGCTTTCGGACCGGTGGAGCGAGCGGCTTCGCGGGCGACCCCGCGCGGGCTTCGCGGCCACCCCGGCCATGACCCGCCGGACGCCCCCTACTGCTGGGCGAGCTGCTCCCCCGCCGCGGCCAGCGCGTCGACGGCGGCCCGGATCGAGGGCCTGCGGTCGGCATCCGCGCGCCACACCGCGTACACATGGCGGCTCATCGCATCGCGCACCGGAACGACCCGCACTCCGTCCGGCACCGGCCCGCGGCCGAGGCGGGGGGCGATGCTGACGCCCAACCCGGCTTCCACCAGGGCGAGTTGGGTGGCGTGTTCGCGGGCCACATGGGCGATCCGCGGCTCGACGCCCTTGCCGCGCAGGGTGAACATCAGCCACTCGTTGCAGAATTCACCCTCGGGCCAGGTGATCCACTCGTCCTCGGCGAACTCCTCCAGATCCACCGCCTTCCGGCCGGCCAGCGGATGGTCCGCTGACATGGCGACGTCCGCGAGGTCGTCGAGGACCGCCCGCTTGGCGAGCCCGTCGGGCAGCGGCAGCGGCTTGTTGTACCAGTCGAGTACGAGCGCGAGGTCGAGGTCGCCGAGCAGGACGCCCTGCACCGATTCGTCGGCCTCCAGCTCGTCGGAGCGGACCCTGAGCCGCGGGTGCTCGGCGCGCAGCGAGGCGAGCGCGGCGGGGAAGAGCCCGCGGACGGCGGTGGCGAAGCCCGCGATCCTGAGGTCGCCGACGACCCTGCCGCGCTGGGCCTCCAACTCGGCCTGGGCCAACTGCACTTGGGAGAGGATTCGGGCGGCGTGCTCGGCGAGCAGCCGGCCGGCGTCGGTGAGCCGCACCCCGCGCCCGTTCTTGGCGAGCAGCGGCTGGCCGGCCTCCCGCTCCAGCTTGGCGAGCTGCTGGGAGACAGCGGAGGTGGTCACGTGCAGGGTGTCGGCGGCGCCGCCCACCGAGCCGTGCCGGGCCACCGCGTCGAGGGTACGCAGACGCTCCAGGTTCAACATATAAGCAATGCTAACCGATCACCTCCGCAATTTCTCGCTTGTGCTACGTGATGGGTGGGCCTCATCGTGGTCGTCATGAGCACCGCCGCCCCCTCCCGGGGCCTCTCCGCACAGACCTCCCCAGCCTCGTCCGCCACGCGCCGCCCCGCCCTGGACTGGCGCGTCCGTTTCGCGGCGCTCTCCCTGATCTGGGGCTTCAGCTTCCTGCTGATCAAGGTCGGCACGGACGGCTACGCCCCGTTCCAGGTCACCTTCGGGCGGCTGTTCTTCGGCACGCTGGTGCTCGCCGTCGCGATGGCCGTCAAGCGCGAGCGGCTGCCGCGCGGGGGCCGCACCTGGCTGCATCTGAGCGTGGCGGCGCTGCTCCTCAACGCCGCGCCGTTCTCGCTGTTCGCGTACTCGGAGCTGACGATCCCCTCGACGCTGGCCGGCATCTGCAACGCGACCTCGCCGCTGTGGGGCATGGCGCTGTCGCTGGTCGCGCTCTCCGAGGACCGGCCGACCCGCCGCCGGGTCGCGGGGCTCGGCCTCGGCTTCCTCGGGGTGCTCACGGTGCTCGGCGCCTGGCAGGGCTTCCACGGCCTGGACGTCACCGGCACCGCGATGGCGCTGCTCGCCTCGCTCTGCTACCCGATCGGCTGGATCTACGTCCGCCGCACACTGGCGGGCAGCAGCCACTCCAATCTGTCCCTGATCGGCGCGCAGCTGGGCGTTGCCACCCTCCAACTGGCCCTGGTGACCCCGCTGTTCGCCGGTTTCCCGAGCTCGTTCCCGTTCGTCCCGCTGCTGGCCGTCGCGGCGCTCGGCGCGTTCGGTACGGGGTTCGCGGTGCTCGTCCAGTACGGGCTCGTCAACGAGGTCGGCCCGACGACCGCACAGATGGTCACCTACTTCGTTCCGGTGATCGCCACCGCCGCCGGTGTGGCGGTCCTCGGCGAGAGCCTCAGCTGGAACACCCCGGTCGGCGCGGCCATCGCGCTCGCGGGCGCGGCCCTCACCCAGAGCCGCCCGCGCGCGAAGCCCTCTGCTCAGTAGTCGTAACGGTTTCCGGGACCCGGGCCGACCGCGGAGGCGATGGCGTCCGCGAGCGGCCCGATCTCGTCCCGGGCCAGACTCGACACGGTGAGCCGCACCCCGGGGGCCGAGGCCAGCCGGAAGCGGGCGCCGGGCGCCACCGCCCAGCCCGCGTGCAGCAGCCGGGACACCGCCCCCGTCTCGTCGGGCACCGGCACCCACACCGTGAAGCCGCTCCGCCCGCGGGCCTCGATCCCCCGCTCGCGCAGCGCCCGGAGCAGGCCCTCCCGCCGCTCGCGGTACGAGCGGGCCACCTTCGCCGGGTCGACGGCCCCGGACTTCCAGAGTTCCACCACGGCCCGCTGGAGCAGTCGGCTGACCCAGCCGGGCCCGAGCCGCTGGCGCCCGCGCACCCGGTCGAGGGTGACCGCGTCACCAGTAAGTACTGCGAGCCGCAGGTCCGGCCCGTACGCCTTGGCCACCGACCGTACGAAGGCCCAGTGCTCGGTGACCGGGGAGACCGGGTGCAGCGGCAGGTCGACCATGCCGTGGCCGTGGTCGTCCTCGATGAGCAGCACCCCGGGGTGCGCGGCGAGGATCTCGCGCAGGGCGCGGGCACGGGCCGCGCTCACGGCCGCACCCGTCGGGTTCTGCGCGCGGCAGGTGATCACCACGGCCCTGGCGCCCGCGGCCAGGGCGCGCTCAAGGCCCTCGGGCAGCGGGCCCTCGTCGTCCAGCGCCATGGGTTCGGGCCGCAGCCCGAGCGCCGGTACGAGGTCGAGCACCGCGCCCCAGCCGGGGTCCTCGATCGCCACCGCGTCGCCGGGGCGGAGGTGGGCGGTGAGCACCCGCTCGATGGCGTCGAGCGAGCCCGACAGCACCCCGATCGGCCCGTCCGGCACGCCCCCTTCACCGAAGGAGGCGCGGGCGAGCCGGGCCAGTTCCTCGTCCACGGGGTCCTGGCCGTACATGTACCGCCCGGGCTCTTCGGCATTGCGGCGGGCCGCCGCGGCGAGTGCGTCAGCGAGCGGCGGCAGCAGTTCCGGATCCGGGTTGCCGTCGGCGACGTCGCGCACGCCGTCGGGGACGTCCACGCGGATGAGGTCGCGGGCCGTGCTGGCGGGCCGCGAGCGCACCCGGCTGCCGCGCCGGCCCGCCGTCTCGATCACGCCCCGGTCGCGCAGCAGCCGGTAGGCGGCCGCGACGGTGTTGGGATTGACCCCGAGCTCGGTGGCCAACTCCCTGAGCGGGGGCAGCAGTTGACCCGGTTCGAGCCCGCCGGAACCCACCGCGCGCTCCACGCTCTCGGCAATCTCCGATGCGCGCCGCCCCACAATCCGATATTCTCCTAGCACAAACAAGATTATGCACTAGTGCAATGGAGATCGCAATGCCGGACACCGCGGCCCCCTACCAGGCGACCGACCGCACCGTACCCACCCGTTCCCGCGAGCGGGCCTCCTACGACCGCGCGCTGGTGCACGGCATCCTCGACGAGGCGTACGTCTGCCACCTGGGGTTCGTCCGGGACGGCGCTCCGGTCGTGCTGCCGACTCTCTACGGCCGCGTCGGCGAGCGGCTCTACGTACACGGCTCCACCGGCTCCCGCCCGCTGCGCGCGGCGGGCCAGGCCGACCCGGGGCTCGCCGTGTGCCTGACCGTCACCCATGTCGACGGCCTGGTCCTGGCCCGGTCCGCCTTCCACCACTCGATCAACTACCGCTCGGTCGTGGTGCACGGCATCGCCCACGAGGTCACCGACCCGCAGGAGAAGCGCACCGCGCTCGACGCGCTGGTGGATCACGTCGTGCCGGGCCGCTCCGCCGACTCGCGCCCGGCGAACGCCAAGGAGCTGGCCGCGACCGCCGTGATCAGCCTCGATCTGAACGAGGTCTCCGCGAAGGTCCGCAGCGGCGGCCCGAACGACGACCCCGAGGACCTCGGGCTGCCGCACTGGGCGGGCGTCCTGCCGCTCGTCCCGCGCTACGGCACGCCGATACCGTCCGACGACCTGGACGCGTCCCTCGCCGTGCCCGGCTACCTCTCCGCGCTGTAAAGGACGGCTCCGTCATGCTGATCCACCCCTGGGACGCCCCCGAGGACGACGGCGAGTGGCAACGGTGGCTCGCCGCCCACGACTTCGGCCAGCTCGCGGTCAACGGGCTGCCGGGCGAGCCCCCTTCGGTCCAGCCGACACACTTCCGGTACGAGCCCGGGCGCGGCGGCCCGCACGGCCAGGTGCTGCTGCATCTGGCCCGCCCGAACCCGCTGTGGCCCGCGCTCGACGCCGATCCGCAGGTCGTGCTGAGCGTCACCGACGACTACGTCTTCGTGCCGGGCCCCTGGGGCGCCGCCGAGGACGCGCCGCCGGAACACGGCGTGCCGACCAGCTTCTACGCGGCCGTCCAACTGCGTTGCACGGCCCGGGTGGTGGACGACCCGGCCGAGAAGGCGGAACTGCTCAACCGGCAGCTGGCGCACTTCCAGCCCGAGGGCGGCTCGGCGCCGGTGGCCGCGGGCGAGGTCCCGTACGGCCGGCTACTGTCCGGGCTGCGCGGAGTGCGGCTCGAAGTCCTGGGCGTACGGGCCAAGTTCAAGTACGGCAGCCACAAGCCGGAGTACGTGAAGCAACGCACGGCGGCGGCACTGAAGGAGCGCGGCGGACCGCGCGACCTCGCCGCGTACACCCATCACGAGCGGCGCCGCTGACCTGCGGGCCCCCGACCGGCGGGGGCCCGCCGCGTTCTACAACGCCACCGCCGCACGGCGGGCCCTGGCGTCCCTCGCCTCGGTCGCCGCGAGTCCGACGACCGCGAGGAGCAGCAGCGTGGTGCCCACCGCGGTGGCCGCGGTGATCCGTTCGCCGAGCACCGACACCGCGATCACGGCCGCGCTCACCGGCTCCAGGAGCATGATCACGGAGACGGTAGCGGCCCGGACCACCGCGGCACCGGCGAAGTACAGCGCGTACGCCAGCGCCGTCGGTATGGCGGCCACGTACAGCATCAGGACGACCACCCGCACCGGTTCGACGGTGTGCGGGAGCAGGCCCTCCGCGGCCGCGAACGGCAGCAGGCAGATCGCGGCGACCCCGAAGGCCCAGGCTGTGGTGGCCGAGGGGTCGGCGGCGCCGCCGTCCCGGCCGAGCCACCTGGTCAGCAGGGTGATGGCCGCGTACCCGGCGGCGGACACCAGCGCGAGCACGACTCCGGCGGGCCGGACCGTGCCGCCGCCGTTGCCGATCCAGAGCACCGCGAGACCGGCGAGCGCCCCGGCGACGGCCGCGGTGCCCGCCCAGCCGATCCGCTCACCCATGGTGAGGCGGGCGCCGAGCGCGATGAGGACGGGTCCTGCGCCCAGGGTCACCACCGTCGCGACCGCGAGGCCGGTCGCCTCGACGGCCGCGAAGTAGGCGCTCTGGAAGACCATCAGGCCGATGCCGTTGCCGAGGACGCGCAGCAGCCGGCGGCGGCGCGGTTCGGGCGCCGCGGGTGCGGGGCGGCGGCGCAGCGCCATCGCGCCGAGCAGCAGGACGAGTCCGCCCGCGCAGCGCCAGAAGGAGAGGGCGAGCGGTCCGAGGTCGCTGGCTCCGAAGACGAGGGCGGCGGCGCCGCCCGCGGTGCCCCAGGCGACTCCGGCCACGGCGAGGTAGAGCAGACCGCGGCCGACGGGCAGCGCGGTGGAGGGGCCCATGGCGAGGCCCGTGGATGAGTTCGACACGTACGTACTCCGAAGAGGAAGACGGCTGACTGGTCGCGTGCCAGGAGTACGCGGGCAGCGACGAGCCGCTCGGGGACTGCCCGAGCCGGGTCTTCGTCTGGAGTGCGGCCGCCCGCGTTACGCGGCGGGAGGCGGCAGTACGGTCGAATGCATGATCGACACCCTATGTGGCGGAGCGGCCGACCGACAACTCCCCTTCGACGGGCGCCGGCCCGCCTGAGGCGACGGGGCCCTTGGGGGCCTTGGGGGCCTTGGGGGCCTTGGGGGCCTTGGGGGCGGCCGACTGGGCGATGAACGCACCGGTCAGGACCACCGCGCCACCGATGATCTGCGGCGCCGACAGGTGCTCGCCGAGCAGCACCCAGGCGAAGACGGTCGCGAGCACCGCCTCCAGGCAGGCGACCACTCCGGCCACCTGCGGGGAGAGTCTGCGCACGGAGATGACTCCGGTGACGTACGCGATGACCGTCGCGACCAGCACGATCCAGCACAGCAGCAGCGCTGCGGGCACCGGCGTGCCGTTCATCTCGGCGCTGCCGCCGAGCACCGACCAGTTCATGCCCCAGGGCCGGGCCACGGCGGTCAGGACGAGCGCGCCGATGAGCAGTCCGTACGCGATGACGCCGAGCGGGTCGGCCGCTTCGTCGCCCTCGCCGCCCTGGTCGGACAGGACGAAGTAGCCGACCTGGCAGCAGGCCGCGCCGAGCGCGAGCAGCAGCCCGAGCGCGTCGAAGCTCAGCCCGGACCAGACCTCAACGACACAGGCGAGACCGGCGACGGCGAGCACCACGCCGGCCGCGGCGGCGCGGGTGACGGGCCGACGCTGGACGAACCGCACCCAGCCGAGGACGAGTGCGGGCGCCAGATATTCGACGAGGAGGGCGACGCCGACGGGTATCCGGGAGATCGACGCGAAGTAGCAGGCCTGGACGCCCGCGACGGCGAGCAGTCCGAATCCGGCGAGCAGCGCGGGTTTGCGCAGCACCAGGCGGCGGTGGCGCCAGGCCACCGGGAGCATGACGAGCGCGGCCCCGGTCACCCGCAGCCACACCACGTGCAGCGGGTCGAGCCCCGCCTCGATGAGCGGCTTGGCCGCCACACCTGAACCACCGAATGCGAACGCCGACGCCAGGGCGAGTCCCAGGCCGACGCTTCTCCCCTGAGACGCGTGCATCGGCACATGATGACAGGCCCGGTCAGGACCGTCATCCGGGTGACACCTGTCGAGACGGCTGAACGGCGCGCGGCCGCGCGGAGGGCCTTGGGAGGCCGCGAGGCCGGGGGGTGTGCGGTGGGTAGGCGCGGCGCCAGGGGGGTGCGGTGGGTGGGCCAGGGTCGGGCAGGCCGCAGCGCCAGAGGGGGTGCGGTGGGTCACGGTCGGATGAGCCACCGGCCCTGCCATGATCCGCCGGACCCGGACGCCTCTTGGCCGGCCAGGGCCCTCAGGCCTGCCGGGACGACTCGCTCAGGCGGTCGGCCAGCGCGGCCGCGTCCACCCCGGCGTGCCGGAGCACCTCGACGGCCCGGCAGCGCGGATCCGCGGCGAGTGCGGCGAGCAGGTCCCGCCCGGTGACCTGCGCACCGTCCCGCTCGAAGGCGCGGCGCCGCGCGCACTCCATGGCGGACCGCACACCCGGCGACCAGCCGGGCTGGCCCAGCAGCGGCACGGCCCCCGAGTCCTCGACCGAGCCCTGCCAGCGCAGTCCGTACCCGATGCTGCGCTGCACCAGATAGCCGAGCACGCGCGCCACCTGCGGCCCGCTCTCGAAGGCGGCCCGGACTTCGGGGTCGCTCTCCATCAGCGAGTGCAGCAGATGCGCGGTGTCCACCTGACGGTCGCCGTCGCGCAGCGCACGCCTGCGGGCGCCCGCGACCACCGGGGCCAGCTCGGCGGCGAGTCCGGCATCGATGTCTGCGGGTGACGGGACCTGGCGATGGGCCCCCGGAATAGGACTGTGCACACCTCAACTCCATCAGCTGTCCGCGTCAAGAACATCCCCATGGGGGATCATCCGCGCTCCCGCGAAAGTTGGGTACGGATGACCGGCTTCTCCTCCTTACGGATGAGATCTCGGAAATCTCCCCTGACAGGGCAACCTGACGGCGCATGGCGCGTCACCCCGCGCCCCCGGCGCAACCGGACCGCCGCCCCGACTCGTCCTCATCGCATGACACAGCCGTCCCCACCGCCCGCCGACGGAGCGCCGATGTGCTGGATGATCGCCCTCCTGGCCCAGGACGGCATGCAGTACGTGTACCGGGTGTACGCCCCGCGCGACGCGCTGCCGGGCGATCTGTTCTGGGCCGCCTTCCACTGCCACGACGAGTCGGCGCGGCCGCGCGCCTCGGACCTGTTCGACTCGGCGCAGATCTGGGCGCCGGAGGCCCAGAAGATCTGAGCGGGCCGCGGGGAGGCGGGAGTTCAGGAATCTGACGGTTCATCAGTATTGAATGTTCGCCGGGGCCCCGCTACGTTCCGCACACGTCCCCCGTCACAGTCCCACGAAGGAGTGGTCGCATGGCCGAGGTCAGCGCGGAGGCACGCATCGAGGCTCCGGCCGAGAAGGTCTGGGCACAGCTCACCGACTTCTCCTCGTACGGCGAGTGGAACGCCACGCACACCAGCTTCCCCGCGGGCGGCCCCGAGAAGCTGGAACTGGGCGCGACCTACGCGGAGAACATGAAGCTCATGGGCTTCCCCGCCGAAGTGGCGTGGACGGTGGACGAGTTCGAGGCCAGCCGGGTGTTCGGCATCAGGGGCAAGGGCCCGATGGGCGTGAACGTCGCCAACCGGTACACCGTGATCCCCGACGGCGCGGCCACCACGGTCCGCATCGAGGGCGAGTTCACGGGCGCCGCGGTCTCGCTCATGGCGGGCAAACTGAAGGACTCTGCGACGGCTGCCCTGAACGAGTCACTGCGCAAGCTCGGGGGCCTGTGCGCCTGAGTACCCCTGCCTGAACCCCGGGCCCGCCACGACGCCCGGCACACACGCTCCGGGCACGCGAAAGCCCCGCGACCGCCTGGATTCCGGCGGCCGCGGGGCTTTCGCGTGCCCGAGGTTCAGTCCTCGTCGGCGAGGATCAGATAGAGCTTCTTACGGGCGTCGTTGATGACTCCGAGTGCCTTCTGGCGCTGGTCGGCCGAGCCGGTCTTCCAGACCTGGCCGAACGCCTCCATCAGACCGAAACCGGCCTGCCGGATCTCGTGCATGGCCTCCCAGTCGACCCCGCGCCCGGCGTCCTCCCAGGGGGCGTCGGCCCCCGATTCGGCTTCCGTGCGCCCGGCGTCGGTGAGCGTGAACAGCTTCTTGCCGCCTTCGCTCTCACTGGTGATCAGGCCCTCGTCCTCCAGGAGCTGAAGGGTGGGATAGACCGAGCCCGGGCTGGGCTTCCAGGCCCCGCCGCTGCGCTCGCCGATCTCCTGGATCATCTCGTAGCCGTGCATCGGCCGGTCCTTCAGGAGGGCCAGGATCGACGCGCGGACATCGCCGCGCCGCGCCCTGCCCCGCGGACCGCCCCGACCACCACGGCCGGGACCGAACGGTCCGCCGCCCCAGGGCCCCCCGCCGAAGCCGGGCCCGAAGGGCCCGAAGGCGGCCCGCCGCCCCTCGAAGTCACCCCGACCGCGATGGCCGGGTCCGTGCTGTCCGTGTCCATGTGAACGCATAGTTCGCTTCCTTCCATCGTTGATCTGTCGCGATGCGTCAACGATATATCGGCGACATTCGCTTGGCAACCCTCTTCCGCCAGTGCAACAACGACGGCCGGCTGTTCCTCGACCCTGGGGGCGCCGTTTGCCGGACCGGCAACAGGAGTGGCGTGACCGGGACACGAGGCGCGACGGTGGGCCCATGACCGACAACATCGCAGCGGGACCGCCCGCGACCGACACCCCTTCGCCTGGCGGCGGATACCTCGGAGACCCCTGACCGACGCGCGGCTCGCGCCGGCCTCCTTCGACCTGGTCTCCGCCCAGTACCCGGCCCTGCTGCACACCCCCGACACCGCGGCCGAGCGAGCCCTGCTCGCGGCCGTCGCGCCCGGCGGCAGTCGGGTGCGCACGCGACCGGCGGTCCGGCGCAGCTCTTGGGCGCGGGGAACCGGAAGATTCTTGGGTGCACGCATGACGCGACGCGTGTTCGCCGGCGTGTCCTTCGGCTCGGCGCTGATCGCCTTCGGCGTGTGGAACATCGCCGGCTCTACCCGGCCGTGGCCACCGGCGTCCGCAGCATTGCGACGTCCTGCCGGACGCCGTCGAGCCCCATCACACGCTCCACCCAACGTCCCTCGATCGGCGCCTTGCCCTCCAGCTCCATGCCGAGTTCGACCAAGAACGCAATAGCGGCGTCAAGGGTCGCCGACAACGATGAGCACGTTGTCCATCGGCTGAATCGTCATGCTGGGTCTCCTTGGCGTGGCACGGCCACTGTGGCCCCAGCTGCCCCTGAGACAGGGCCGCCAGGCCGTTCTCGACATCACCGACCGGCCCCAAAAACGGTCCAGGCACCCGGAATTGGCCTTGGCCTGCGGGTTTCTCCGTCCCGTACGGTGCCGCCATGCGCATCCGAATCGTCGACGCCTTCACCGACCGCCCCTTCGCCGGCAACCCGGCCGGCGTCCTTCTGCTCGACGCCTTCCCCGCTGACGACTGGCTCCAGGACGTGGCCCGCGAGGTCAACCACGCCGAGACCGCCTTCGCACACCCGCTGCCGCCGGGCGGCGAGGCCGACTGGGCGCTGCGCTGGTTCACCCCGGCGACCGAGGTCGACATGTGCGGCCACGCCACCCTGGCCACCGCCCATGTCCTGCACTCCACGGGAGCGGCGACCGGCACGGTGCGGTTCGCCGCGCGCTGCGGCATCCTCACGGCGACCGCCGCCGAGGACGGCACGATCACCCTGGACTTCCCCACCTCGACGCTGAAGGAGGAAGTCGTGCCGGACGGCCTCGCCGAGGCGCTGGGCGCGGACATCGTCTCGGTCCACGACACCGCGTCCGACATCGGCGACCTCCTCGTGGAGCTGCCCGACGAGCGCGCCGTACGAGCCCTCGCACCCGACGCCCGTGCGCTGGGGCGGCACTCCAGGCGCGGCATCATCGCCACGGCCGCGGCCTCGGATCCCGCGGGCGGCTACGACTTCGTCTCGCGCTGCTTCTTCCCCAACGTCGGCATCGACGAGGACCCGGTGACGGGCAGCGCCCACACCGCGCTCGCACCGTTCTGGTCGGCCCGCCTGGGCCGTGCCGAACTGACCGGCCTTCAGGCCTCGACCCGCTCCGGCCTGGTCCGTACGGCACTGCGCGGCGAGCGCACCCTGCTCACCGGCCGCGCGGTGACGGTCATTGACGGCGAGCTCCTGACCGCGCCATAGGGACACGCCGGAACGCGGTAAGGGGCGTACGCAATAGCCGTACGCCCCTTACCGCTTGCCCCTTGCCACCTACCACCTACCGCTCAAGCTCCCCGCTCACATCGTCGGCAGCCAGCTCACCTTGCCCGCCAGCAGCGCGTACCCCACGAACGCTCCGACGTCGAGGAGCGTATGCGCCACCACGAGCGGCCCGACCCGCTGCCAGCGCCGGTAGAGCAGGACGAACACCACGCCCATCACCATGTTGCCGATGAAGCCGCCGATGCCCTGGTAGAGGTGGTATGAGCCGCGCAGCACCGCGCTCGCGACGAGCGCGGCCATCGGCGTCCACCCCAACTGGCCGAGTCTGCGCAGCAGATAGCCCACGACGATGACTTCTTCGAGCACGGAGTTCTGCAGCGCGGAGAGAATGAGCACCGGGTACTTCCACCACACGTCGGGCAGCGACTCGGGGACGACGGTCAGATTGCCGCCCGCCGCGCGCGCCGCCAAGTAGAAGGCGAGCCCCGCGCTCCCGATGCCTGCCGCGATCAGGGCGCCCCGGCCGAGGTCGGGCCAGAGCCGCGTCCGGTCGAAGCCGATCACCCGCAGTCCGCCCGTACCCTCACGCAGGAGCAGATGCGCCACGAGCGCGACCGGCACCAGCGCCGTCGCGATGCCGAAGAGCTGCCAGGCGAGATCGAGCCAGGGCCGTCCGGGAGCGTACGAGGTGTTGAGATTCGCCGCCTGATGCTTGAGGCCGCCCGGCTTGGTGAGCGACCCGACAAAGCTGATCAGCGCCGACACTCCGCTCGCGCCCAGCGAGAGCGCCAGTACGAGCACGGTCTCGGCCCGCACGATCCGCAGTGAAGTCCCCCTGTCGGGAAGAGAATCAGCCACCCGCTCCGCCTCCACCTGCACACCTGCCTCCAGTTGACGAATCCCACTCCGTCCCCACCGCCGCACCACCGCACCGCTAGGGTCCCGAAGAAGATTACGAAGATCGCTCGCGACAGGCCGGGGGACGTCCGCCATCGCGATGGTGCGCTCCCCCCTTCCCTTGTTCAGGATTCAAGGAGGGCACCACGGCCATGGGACGTCACAGCTTGCCCGACGACGGCGCGCCCGGGGGCACCGGGGATCCTGACGCTGGGGACGAGGTGCGGCAGAGCGCGCGGGCGACCGGTCGCGCCGGATACCAGGTGGACGACCCTGCCGGCATCCAGGCCGTGATCCTCAGGGCCCGTGGCTCTGAGCCAGGCCCAGAACCGCGGCCGGACGGCCGGCGAATCACGACCCGGACATCGGCCCGGCCGCCGCGACCGCATCGCGTCCGCGAGGCGCCCGCGCGTCACCCGGCACCGGTCGACGCCGCGCGCGGGGCGGATGGCCGGCGGAGCACGACCGGGACACTCCCTAGCGGCCCCGCGAGGACCGGCCGGGGAAACCCGTGGGCCAGGTGTGCACGGGCTCGCCCCCGTGCATCAGCTCGCCATAACGCCGGGTGGTGGCCGCGAGGGCCGCCTCTCGGCCCAGGCCCGCGGCCAGCGCCCGGTGGTAGGTGTCGACCTGCCAGGTCGCCCCGTTGGCACGGCGCCGGCACCGCCCCTCGATGATGCCGAGGTAGTGGTCCCGGTCGGCCGGCTCGACGCCCCAGGCATCCAGACCCGCCGCGGCGAGCGGCAGCAGCTCCTCGCGTACGAGCTTGACCGCGGGCACCGGGGCGATACCGCCGCCCCGCCGGGACACCGGCCACAGGAGTTCCGCGTCGATGCCGTACCGGCAGGCGGAGTCGAAGTTCGAGGCGGCCGAAGCGAAGGGCAGCCGGGTCCACACCGGTCGGCCGTCCTCCGCCAGGGCGCGCACCAGGCCGTAGTAGAAGGCCGCGTTGGCGAGGACATCGGCGACGGTGGGCCCCGCCGGAAGCACCCGGTTCTCCACCCGCAGGTGCGGCACCCCGTCGGCGATCCCGTACACCGGCCGGTTCCAGCGGTAGATGGTGCCGTTGTGCAGCACCAGCTCCTGCAGGCGCGGCACTCCGCCGTCCGCGATGACGCCCAGCGGGTCCTCCTCGTCGCAGATGGGCAGCAGCGGCGGGAAGAAGCGCAGGTTCTCCTCGAAGAGTTCGTACGCGGACGTCACCCACCGCTCCCCGAACCAGGTGCGCGGACGCACCCCTTGGGCGCGCAGCTCGGCCGGCCTGGTGTCGGTGGCCTGCTCGAACAGTGGTGGCCGCGATTCGCGCCACAGCTCCCGCCCGAACAGGAACGGCGCGTTGGCACCCACCGCGATCTGCACGGCCGCGACGGCCTGCGCCGCGTTCCACACCGCGGCGAACGTGCCCGGCGTCACCTGCAAGTGCAACTGCACGGAGGTGCAGGCCGCTTCGGGGGTGATGGACGTCGAGGTGCAGACGAGGCGTTCCACTCCCTGGATGTCGAGGGTGAAATCCTCGCCGCGGGCCGCCACTATTTGATCGTTGAGCAGCGTGTAGCGGTCCACGTCGGAAAGGTTCGCGGATACGAGATCATCCTGGGTCAGGGTCGGCAGAATTCCGATCATGACGATGCCGGCGTCGACTTCGGCCGCTTTGCGGTGGGCGTAGCCGAGCCCGGTGCGCAGCTCCTCGGCGAGCTGATCGAATACTCGCCCGCCGAGCCGGTGCGGGGCTATGTTTACTTCCAGGTTGAACATTCCGAGCTCGGTCTGGAAATCCCCGCTCGCGATGCGTTCGAGCACCTCGGCATTCATCATGCGCGGCATGCCGTCGGGGCCCGCGAGATTCAGTTCTATCTCCAGGCCCATCAGGTTCCGGGGGCGGTCGAACCTCTTCTGTGCCAGGAGCCTGGCGAGCCCCTCCAGGCACTGCTGTAGCTTGTCCCGGTACCGGTGCCGATCGGACAGGTCGAAACCGCCTGCCACGACCTTCTCCCCCATCGAAGTGTCCCTCCTCGAATGGGCAGCCAGCGACACCGGCCGCTCGCGTCATGCTCGATAATGCCCAGGCTGACTGATCCATAACGCATGCGCGAGCGGGGGCGGAGGAGTAGCGTCGAGCGAGACCGCCTCCGGCACATTCAGCGGGCATACGGCAACGTGCAGTTACCGGGATCTTCGGAATCGTAAAAAAGACCGACGAGATTCGGCCGACCGCCGAAGGGGCACCTTTCCAGGTCGGGGCCCCGCGGAAGATGTTTCCCCGGGTGAATCACCTCGACAGGAGGGCCTGATACCGACTTGCCAGCAATATCGGCGACAGCTAGCCGAAACACTGTGTGAACACGTGTCGTATAAACTCTGCAAACGAGGCAGAGAGTTGGCGCCCCGGCCATCGCTCGACGGCCCCCCTCTGACCCCGCACCGCAGACAGCGCCGTCCGCACTGCCCACGCATCACCGTGTCTCCGAAGTGAGAGGCGACCCACCATGCCGCTGCATGTCCCCCCGGCTCCCGCGC
This sequence comes from Streptomyces sp. NPDC050485, assembly GCF_044458185.1. Classification (NCBI taxonomy): domain Bacteria; kingdom Bacillati; phylum Actinomycetota; class Actinomycetes; order Kitasatosporales; family Streptomycetaceae; genus Streptomyces; species Streptomyces sp. NPDC050485. The sequence continues at coordinate 412,321 of NZ_JBITHR010000006.1, forward strand.
CCGCCCTGCGCAGCGTCCTCGCGGCACTCGGTTCCCCCACCGCCGTCCGCGAAGCCCGCACCCCGGCCCTCCGCACCGCCCCGGGTCCGCTCAGCCCCGAACTCCCGCTCCCGCTCCACGTCCTGGACGGGATCACGCCGGGCGGCCGCACCCCGCGCACCCGGCTGGCCGGATGGCGTTTCCTGATCAGCGACCCCGAGCGCCCGGTCGCCGCCGCGGACACCCGGCTCACACCGGACGGCTGGGCCTTCTCGCACTTCTTCGAGGGCCCCTACATCGCCTCGACCCAACGCGCCCTGCGCCAGGCCGAACTGCTGGCTTCGCACTTCCAGCCCCGGCTGCTCTCGGTCCCCGAGCTCTACATGCTCACACTGTGGCTGCACGGCGACACGGCGGCCGACGGCGCCTCCGGCACCCCCGCACCGCACGACCTCCTGGTGCCGCTGGCGCCCGCGCCGCCCGGCATCTGCGCCCACCGCCCGCTGCGCGTCTGTGAACTGCTGCCGGTGCTGACCCTGCGCCTCGCCCCGGCGCCCCTGCTCGGCCAGCCCGTCTGACCCGCGCGGAAAAATGTGCCCCGCGACCGGTGTGGCCGCGGGGCACCGGGGTGTCTATGCTGCGTACGCGCCGCCTCCGCCATCCGGGCTAGTCCGGCCGGGCCACCTCGAACCACCCGAAAAGACAGGCCAGTTGAGCTGAACCGTCCGCACGGGTGACACGTCATTAAGCAGTAGGAAGCGCTGCCGCGAAATCCCTGCGGATTGACGCCCGTGGGGCAACACTGGGATCGGACCGACCGACTTACTACGGGGGGCGGCCATGAACAACGCATCTAGCCGCAGCACACTCACCACGACGCAGCGAAAGAACGCATCCATGTGCCAGCACCAGCCAGCCTGCCCGACAGCCTTCTCCGCCGACCGGGAAGCCGCGATGCCCGTGGCGCACCATCCGGAGCAGGGCTGGAGCCTGCTGTGCAACGGCGTCCTGCTCTTCGAGGACACCGGTGAGCTGCTGCCGGACGGGCAGATCATCGCCCCGCACCGGTCGCTCACGGCGGAGCAGGTGGCGACGGCCGCCTAGCGCGGTCCCGTTCGGACAGCTCTCGTACGAACCGGTCCCCCGCGGACTCGCGACGTACGGACAGAAAAGGGCCGGCCCGGGGAATTCACCCCGAACCGGCCCTTACGCATGTGCGGATCAGTTGTCGTACTCGTCGAGCGGCGGGCAGGAGCAGACCAGGTTGCGGTCGCCGAAGGCGCCGTCGATGCGGCGGACCGGCGGCCAGTACTTGTCGGCGGCCGACACACCGGCCGGGAAGACGGCGTCCTCACGGCTGTAGGCGTGGTTCCACTCGCCGCCGAGCGCGGCCGCGGTGTGCGGGGCGTTGGCGAGCGGGTTGTCGTCGGCCGGCCACTCGCCGGAGGCGACCTTCTCGATCTCGCCGCGGATCGCGATCATCGTGTCGCAGAACCGGTCGATCTCGGTGAGGTCCTCGGACTCGGTGGGCTCGATCATCAGCGTGCCGGCCACCGGGAACGACATGGTCGGCGCGTGGAAGCCGTAGTCGATCAGGCGCTTGGCGATGTCGTCGACGCTGACGCCGGTCGCCTTGGACAGCGGCCGCAGGTCCACGATGCACTCGTGCGCGACGAGCCCGTTCGGGCCGGTGTAGAGCACCGGGTAGTGCGGCTCCAGGCGCTTGGCGATGTAGTTCGCGGCGAGCACGGCGACCTGGGTGGCGCGCTTGAGCCCCTCGCCACCCATGAGACGTACGTACGCCCATGAGATCGGCAGGATGCCCGCCGAGCCCCACGGGGCGGCCGAGATCGGGCCGACGCCCGTCTCCGGACCGGCGCTCGGCTGCAGCGGGTGGTTCGGCAGGTACGGCGCGAGGTGCGCGCGCACCCCGACCGGGCCGACGCCGGGGCCGCCGCCGCCGTGCGGGATGCAGAACGTCTTGTGCAGGTTGAGGTGCGAGACGTCGCCGCCGAACTTGCCCGGCTTGGCCAGCCCCACCAGGGCGTTGAGGTTGGCGCCGTCGACGTAGACCTGGCCGCCGGCCTCGTGGACCAGACCGCAGATGTCGGCGACGTGCTCCTCGAACACGCCGTGCGTGGACGGGTAGGTGATCATCAGCACCGACAGCTCGTCGCGGTACTGCTCGATCTTGGCGCGCAGGTCGTCGGCGTCGACCTCGCCGTCGTCGGCGGTCTTGACGACGACGACCTTCATGCCGGCCATCACGGCGCTCGCGGCGTTGGTGCCGTGCGCGGAGGACGGGATGAGACAGACGGTGCGCTGGGTGTCGCCGTTGGCCCGGTGGTAGGCGCGGACCGCGAGCAGACCCGCGAGTTCGCCCTGCGAACCGGCGTTCGGCTGGAGGGACACCGCGTCGTACCCGGTGACCTCGGCGAGCCGCTCCTCCAGCTCACGGATGAGCGTGAGGTAGCCGGCGGCCTGCTCGATCGGCGCGAAGGGGTGGATCTGACCGAACTCGGGCCAGGTCACCGGCTCCATCTCGGTCGTCGCGTTCAGCTTCATGGTGCAGGAGCCGAGCGGGATCATGCCGCGGTCCAGCGCGTAGTCGCGGTCGGCGAGCTTGCGCAGGTAGCGCAGCATCGCGGTCTCGGAGCGGTGCTGGTGGAAGACCGGGTGGGTCAGGAAGTCGTCGGTGCGCAGCAGGGCGGCCGGCAGCGTGTCGGCGGCCGCCGCGTCCAGCGCCTCGATGTCGGCGTCGACGCCGAACGCGGCCCAGACGGCGGCCAGTTGGGCCCGCGCGGTGGTCTCGTCGCACGCGATGGAGACGGTGTCGGCGTCGACCGGGTGCAGGTTGACCCCGCCCTCGCGGGCGGCCGCTACGACCTCGGCGGCCTTGCCGGGCACGCGCACGGTCAGCGTGTCGAAGTACGAGCCGTGGGCGACCTCGATACCGGCGGCCTTGAGGCCCTCGGCGAGCAGGACGGCGTACCGGTGGGTGCGCTGCGCGATCTGCTTCAGGCCGTCCGGGCCGTGGTAGACCGCGTACATTCCCGCCATCACGGCGAGCAGCACCTGGGCGGTGCAGATGTTGCTGGTGGCCTTCTCGCGGCGGATGTGCTGCTCGCGCGTCTGGAGGGCCAGGCGGTACGCCTTGTTGCCGTCCGCGTCGACGGAGACGCCGACGAGGCGGCCCGGCAGGCTGCGGGCGAACTTCTCCTGGACCGCCATGAACCCGGCGTGCGGGCCGCCGAAGCCCATCGGGACGCCGAAGCGCTGCGTCGTACCGACGGCGATGTCCGCGCCCAGCGAGCCGGGCGAGGCGAGCAGGGTGAGCGCGAGGAGGTCGGCGGCGACGGTGACGATCGCGCCGAGTCCGTGGGCCGCGTCGATCACGGGCTTGAGGTCGCGGACCTGCCCGGAGGCGCCCGGGTACTGGAGCAGCACGCCGAAGACACCGCGCTCGGCGATCTCGGCCGGGATGCCGTCGCTCAGGTCGGCGACGACGACCTCGACACCGGTCGGCTCGGCTCGCGTCTGGATCACGGCGACGGTCTGCGGCAGGGTGTCGGCGTCGACGAGGAAGACCCCGCCCTTGACCTTGCCGACCCGCCGGGAGAGCGCCAGCGCCTCGGCGGCGGCGGTGCCCTCGTCGAGCAGCGAGGCTCCCGAGGTGGGCAGGCCGGTCAGCTCGGCGACCATGGTCTGGAAGTTGAGCAGCGCCTCCAGGCGGCCCTGCGAGATCTCCGGCTGGTAGGGCGTGTACGCCGTGTACCAGGCGGGGTTCTCCATGACGTTGCGCAGGATCACCGGCGGCGTGAACGTGCCGTGGTAGCCGAGGCCGATCATCGGGGCGAGCACCTGGTTGCGGTCCGCGAGCCGGCGCAGCTCGGCGAGCACCTCGGCCTCGGTCCGCGCCTCGGGCAGCCCCAGCGCACCGGCGCTCTTGATCACATCGGGGACTGCGGCGGCGGTCAGCTCGTCGAGCGAGCCATAGCCGACCTGCGCGAGCATCTTCGCCTGGGCCCCGGCATCGGGCCCGATGTGGCGCTGCTCGAAGGGGATGCCACGCTCCAGCTGACTGAGCGGAATGCGGTTGGCGGTCATTACGGAGGCCTCCTGGTCGCACGACCTGCGAGGGGCACCACGGCACGGGTACCCGGACGGCCTCCCCCTCTGTCATCTCAACCTGAGAGCTTCACCGGGCGCGTGGCAGCGACCCGGCTTTCACCGTCGGTGAGGAAGGGTCGCGCGCGGGCACGACTGCCCGTACGTCCCCCGTCCTGCTTTCCAGAGTGACCTCGTCCGTGCGGTCCGTGGGCCTGAGAGATTCCGGGGAGGAGTTGCTCCTTCGGCGCCGCCGAGGAACTCCAATGAGCACTCCGGACGGCTCTCCCGCACGGGGTCAGCAGCCGCTTGCCAGCCTACCAGCGAGGTCCGAGCCCGATTCTTTGTTCACCCGCTCAAGTGGCCGACACCCCCGATGTGCACTTTCGTAGTGGTTATGGAGCAGTTGTGACCGGTTGCGACCAATTGGAGGGACCGTGCAGACCGATATCGATCCGCGCAGCCTGATCGGCCGCAAGGCGTACGACCGCGAGGGACACAAGATCGGAACGGTGGACGAGGTCTATCTCGACGATGCGACCGGCGCCCCCGAATGGGCCGCCGTACGCACCGGGCTGTTCAGCCGGGACGCCTTCGTGCCGCTGGAGCCCAGCACCGTGGTCGACGAGGCGCTGCACATCCCGTACGACCGCTCGCTGATCAAGGACGCCCCCGACTTCGGCGTGGGCCGCCACCTCTCCCCGGAACAGGAGCTCCAGCTCTACCATCACTACGGTCTGGACATCTCGGCCCCCGATCCGGGCCCGCCGCCGCCCGACCGGGACTTCGGACGGCTCGCCAACGGCGATACCTGACCCGCCCCGCGCCCTTCGGCGGCCGCCGCTGACCCTGCCTCCGCCCTCGCTGCCCCTTCCGCCGCGGCCGCTTCCGCGACCAGGGGCAGCGGTTCGGAGGGCACCAGCTCGGGGTCGTCCACCTTGAAGGTCCGGACGCGCCCCGGCTCCGCCGACACCGGGGTCTCGAACCGCACGGTCACCCGCCCGAGGCCGCTGCCCTGCACCCATCCCGGCCCGTACTCCGCGTGCCGCACGTCGTGCCCGGCCAGCCACCGCCGCTGCGCCGGGTCCGCAACGGCCTCCGCCTCCTCGTCCGGCGGCGGGGCCTCATCGGCCGTCGGCTGCTCTTCGGCCCGCTCCCCCGCGGCCTGCGCGAACAGGTCCTCCTGTGTGAAGTCGGCGAGCCCGCTGACCCCCACGCCGAGCAGCCGCACACCGCCCGTGGTGTCCACGGAGTCCAGGAGCCGGCCCGCCGCCTCCCGCACCACCGAAGGGTCGTCCGTGGGGCCCCGCAGGGTCTCGGAGCGGGTCAGCGTCGAGAAGTCGTAGCGCCTGACCTTGAGCACGATGGTCCGGCCCGAGTGCCCGGAGGCACGCAGGCGCTGCACACACCGGTCCGCGAGCCGCCCGACCTCGGTCGTGATCCGCACCCGGTCGTGCAGGTCCACGTCGAAGGTGTCCTCCACCGACACCGACTTGGTGTCCCGCTCGGCAACCACCGGCCGGTCGTCGCCCCCCGCCGCCATCCGGTACAGCGACGCCCCGTGCGACTTCCCGAGGAGCCGTACGAGCTCGTCCTCGCCCGCCTCGGCCAGGTCCGCGATCCTGGTCATCCCGGCCCGTCGCAGATGCTCCCCGGTCGCCGGGCCCACGCCCGGCAGGGTGCGCACCGGCATCGGGGCCAGCAGCTCGCGCTCGGTGCCGGGCTCTATGAGCACGAGGCCGTCCGGCTTGGCCTGCTCGGAGGCGATCTTGGCCAGCATCTTGGACCCGGCGAGCCCGACCGAGCCGGTCAGCCCGGTGACCGCCCTGATGTCCCTGCGCAGCCGCTCACCGGCCTCCAGCGCCTCGACCGGACCGAAGGCCACCCCGCCCGCCTCCAGGTCCACGAAGGCCTCGTCCAGGCTCAGCGGCTCGACCAGCGGGGACAGCCGCCCGAGGAGCTCCATGACCTGCTCGCTGACCGTCCGGTACAGCTGGAAGCGGGGCACCAGATAGGCCGCGTTCGGACAGAGCCGCCGGGCCTGCGCCATCGGCATCGCCGAGCGCACCCCGAACCGTCTCGCCTCGTACGACGCCGTCGAGACCACCCCGCGCGGCCCCAGACCGCCCACGATCACCGGTTTTCCGCGCAGGCTGGGCTTCGCCGCCTGCTCTGCGGCGGCGAAGAAGGCATCCATATCCAGATGCAGGATGGTCGGCGCGGTTCTCACACCACCGATGCTGCCGTACGCCACTGACAATCGGGCGCCCGAGCGGCCTCCGGTCGCCTCAGACCGCGCGGTTGCGGCGCCTGGCCAGCTCGTCGGCCGGGTTGTGCCCGACCAGGGTCTCGCCCGTGTCCACACGCTCGCCGTGCAGCTGCGAAAGCGCCGACTCGACATCGCGCCACACCACGCCCACCGCGATCCCGAAGATCCCCTGGCCGCCCTGGAGCAGATCCACGACCTCGTCGGGGGACGAGCATTCGTACACCGTCGCCCCGTCGCTCATCAGCGTCATCCGCTCCAGGTCGCGGAAACCGCGCTCGCGCAGGTGCTGCACGGCGGTGCGGATGTTCTGGAGCGCGACACCGGTGTCGAGGAAACGCTTGACGATCTTCAGGACGACGACGTCCCGGAAGCTGTAGAGACGCTGGGTGCCCGATCCGTAGGCCGGACGCACACTGGGCTCGACCAGGCCGGTACGCGCCCAGTAGTCGAGCTGTCGGTAGGTGATCCCCGCCGCCGCGCAGGCGGTCGGCCCCCGGTATCCGATCGTGTCGGTACTCAGGTCGGCCGCACTGCTGTGAAGCGGGTACGGCCCGCCCTCCCCCGGACTGCGTCCGGGAGCGCCCCCTGCCGTACCGTCGCCGCTGATTCTCACGCCGACCCTCCGTCCTTGACCTGCCCACTCGACGGTAGGCAGTCACTCGGGGTGCGTCAACGATCGCCACACTCGGCACGCCGAGTGATAATCACCCTGAGAGTGGTTTCCCGTATCTCTCTTCCGGGAAAGGCTACTCGAATGCGCCGGGGCTCCCCCGGCGCGAGCGCCGCGCTCAACACCACTCCCTCAGCCGCTGCTTCACCGGTTTCCGGTGCTCACTGGCTGTTGGTGCCGAAATCCTCGGGGGAGATCTGGTCGAGGAACTCGCGGAACTTCTCCACCTCGTCCTCCTGCTCGTCCGGGATGGCGATTCCCGCGTCGTCGAGGACCCCGTCACTGCCGTAGATCGGCGTTCCGGTGCGCAGCGCGAGCGCTATGGCGTCGGACGGCCGGGCACTCACCTCCACGCCGCTGGCAAAGACCAACTCCGCGTAGAAGACGCCTTCGCGCAGGTCCGTGATGCGGACTTCGGTCAGCTCCTGGCCCACGGCCTCCAGCACGTCCTTGAAAAGGTCGTGCGTCAGCGGCCGCGCCGGTGCCATCCCCTGCTGGGCGAAGGCGATCGCGGTCGCCTCCCCTGGACCGATCCAGATGGGGAGGTACCGATCGCCTCCCACTTCACGCAGGAGCACGATCGGTTGGTTGGAGGGCATTTCCACCCGGACACCCACGACGTCGAGCTCGTTCACACAGCAACCCTAGGACGTGCTCGGCAGGTTTGGGTAGTCGGGCACCTACAAGATCAGTGAAGCCGGACACCCAGGGCGGTCTGCACCAGTGCCGCGTGGAGCCGCACGGAGAGCGCGGCGAGCTCCTTCGTGGTGGCCTCCGCATGGGCCCTGGTCTGCGGATTGCGGTGCAGCCGCAGCGGCGTCACCACCTGTTCGATCAGGCCCGCCTCACGGTCCGCGGCAGCCTTCATGGCCCGCAGATGGCGAGGTTCGAGGCCGAATCGCCCCAGATCCGCCACAAGTCGCGCCACATTCACCGACTCGGCGTCGAAACCGCCCTCGGGCCCCGGCGCGATCAGGCCGTACGCCTCCCATTCGGCCAGTTCGGCCTCGGTGACCTCGGCGGCCGTCATCAGCTCCGTACGGCCCACCCGGGCGGCCGTCGGCCGGTCCGGGTCCGGCTCGCCCAGACCGTCGAGCAGCTCCCCGGAGCCGCCCGGAGCGGGCACGGGGGGCCGCTCACCGCGGGACAGGGCCTCCAGGTGCTCGCGGATGACCCTGAGCGGCAGATAGTGGTCCCGCTGCATCCGCAGCACCTGGGCCAGCCGCTCGACGTCCTCCACGCTGAACTTGCGGTACCCCGACGGCGTACGCCGCGGCTCCACGAGCCCCTCGGACTCCAGGAAGCGGATCTTGGAGATGGTCACTTCGGGAAATTCTTCGCGCAGCTGGTTGAGCACCCCGCCGATACTCATCAGCCGGTCGCCCGCGCTGGCGGTGCCTGGTCCGGCACCGCCCGTCGGTGTCTGCTGCATGAACCTTCCCTGGCCGGGCCCTAGAGAGCGCGCTGGCTCGCGTAGAAGACCAGCCGGTACTTCCCGATCTGGACCTCGTCGCCGTTGGCCAGGTCGACGGAGTCGATCCGCTCGCGGTTCACATACGTACCGTTGAGGCTGCCGACGTCGGAGACGGTGAAACGCCCGTCGGGACCGCGCCGGAACTCCACGTGCCGGCGTGACACCGTCACGTCGTCCAGGAAGATGTCGCTCTGCGGGTGCCGACCCGCCGTGGTCAGCTCGCCGTCGAGGAGGAAGCGGCTTCCCGAGTTCGGCCCGCGGCGCACCACCAGGAGCGCCGAACCCTGCGGCAGCGCGTCCACGGCGGCCTGCGCCTCCGGGGAGAGCGACGGCAGCTGCGTCTGACCGGTCACCTCGGCGTCGTACGCCTCCAGGCCGGAGATCGAGATGGTCGAGGTGGTCTCGGACGCCCGCTCCGGAACGACACCGGGCCTCAGCGGGGCACCGCAGTTGGAGCAGAAGCGGCTGGCAGCGGCATTGGTGTGCCCACACCTCGTGCAAACAGGCAATCCCGACATCGACGGATCCTCCTGCCGCGGCGGCACCGCGTGGGCACTGGTGGCATACGGGTCGGAGTCGAACCCTCCACCCGTACTTGAGGTTGACGGTTCCCCGAAACCTATGCGCCCGGCACCAGCGGGGTCAACAGACGACGCGCCCGGAATGTCACCACCGGAACCAGCCACCTCGTCGCGGAACAGCGGACGCTCGCCGCCCTGCTCCTCCGGCCCACCGGGGCGCCGAGCACGGTGCCTGGCGGCGCTGCCGCCGTCCTGGCGTGCGCTCTTGCCGAACAACTTCGCAAACAACTTCACGGGCGATTCCCCTTGACCGAAATAGACCCGCCCGTGGGGCAGGACGAACCCAGAATCAACACACCGGCCGAACCGGACATCCTCACAACGTCCGTATCCGCCAAACAGTTTCCACCACGCACCACTGTTACGGAGCGGCGACCCCCCGCAACCTCCTGCCCTTGTGCGGCAGCTCCCACGCCTGCCCGCATCAGTGCGAGGACGACTGAGCGTAGTCAGGCCGCTTCGCGGGTCGCAAGGCGTCCACAATGATCTTGTCTGAGCGGGCCACTGTGGCCGTGGCCTGCTCCTTCTCCAGAGTCTGCACCACGCCGCCGGGGATGTTGAGCGCCGGCTCGAGATCCTGCGGCTTGCCGATCACCTTGAAGACGTACGGGGCGCTGACCTTCTTGCCATCCACCCCGATGCCGCCGGTCTCGTCCGAGAAGTACGTATTGGCCACCACCCGCACGCCGTTGATCTGCATCGCCTCCGCGCCCGCGGCCCGCAGCTCCTGCACCGTGTCAAGCACCTTGTCGGACTGGACACCGCCCTTGGGGTCGCTAATCGTCAACGTGATGCCCGGGCCCTGCGCCGCGACCGTGCCGGCCAGGATACCGAGCTGACGCTCCTTCTCCACGGTCTGCTTGCGGGCCTCCTCCGCCTGGTTGGAGCTTGTCTCCAGCTCCGTGCGCTGGCCTTCCAGACGCTGCTTCTCATCCTCAAGACGCTTCGTACGCGAGTCGAGTTCATCGAGGATGCGCACCAAGTCCTCCTGGCGGGCTCCGCGCAGCGCGGTGTTGTCGCTGTTGGAGCGGACCTGGATGGCGAGACCGAGGCCGAGCACGAACAGCAGCAGCGCCACGATGAGCTGGGCACGGCTGGCGCGCGGCGGCCACAGCCCGGCGGCGAGCCGTTGGCGCCCCGTCAACTCGGCCTTCGCCTCAGGCGGTTCACCCGCTGCGGCTACAGGCTGCTCGTCGTCGTCGCCATTCGCTTTCTCTACGTCGCTCATCGGCCTCAGGCCCTGAAGACGTGTCGGCGGATGGCGGCCGCGTTGGAGAAGATCCGGATGCCGAGCACCACGACGACGCCGGTCGACAGCTGCGCGCCGACGCCCAACTTGTCGCCGAGAAACACGATCAGCGCCGCGACGACCACGTTCGACAGGAAGGAGACCACGAAGACCTTGTCGACAAAGATGCCGTCAAAGATGGCCCGAAGCCCGCCGAAGACCGCGTCGAGTGCCGCGACCACGGCGATCGGCAGATACGGCTCGACCACCGCAGGCACCTCGGGCCGGACGAACAGTCCGACCACGACTCCCACGACGAGGCCAAGTACGGCGATCACGATGTGCCCTTCCCTGTGGCGGCCGCGCCCTTGCCGGCGCCCGTGGCCATTGGCTCTGCTGTCCGCACGGTCAGGCTCGGCGCCGCCGGGAGCCGCACATCGGCCTCGACGGAAATGCTGCCCCTGATCCCGTAGTTCTGCTCCAGCACATGCAGGTACTGACCGTCCGCGCTGTCCTGGAAGTCGGTACTCAGCTTCTTGCCGTCCCCCACCGCGAGCACCGTGTACGGCGGCACCAGTGGCCTGTTGTCGACCAGTATGGCGTCGCCCGCGGCCCGGATCGCCGAGAACGACGTCAGGCGCTGCCCGTTGATCGCGATGGCCTCGGCGCCGGACTGCCACAGCCCGTTGACCACCCGCTGCATGTCGCGGTCGCGCACCCGGCCGGTGTCCGCGAAGGTCGTACTCTCGCGCGGCCGGCTGCCGTCGCCCTGGGTGGTGTCCTTGGCGTCGTCGACAACCAGCTTCACACCCGGGCCGTGCACTTCGGTGGCGCCGGACAGCAGCGCCACGAGCTCGCCCTGGTCGCCGCCGTGCTTTTCGAGCGCCTTGCGCTGCCGGTCGCCGACCTCGGTCCGCAGCCCGTCCACATCGCTCTGCAGCTTGTCGGCGGCCTTTGTCTCGGATTCGACCCGGTTGATCAGCTCCTGGCGCTCTTTGGCCACTACGGGCGCGGTGATGTGGGCCTGAGCGGCCCCGACGGTCACCACGAGCGCGACGAGCACCAGACCGGCCGCCAGGCCGAGTTTCGCCCGCAGCGGGCGCGGCACCCCGGTGTCGCCCTCGGCCTTGCGGCGAGCGGTCGCTTCGGCGTAGCCGTCATCGAGCGCGTGGTCCATGACATTGGTCAGCAGCGACATCGACGCGTCGGGACGCGGAGGCGGAGACGGAGTGCTCCGAACGGGGGGCTGCTGCGGCATGCCGCACATCGTCGCACGTCGGCACCACTACCACCGAATGGCCCCACCGGTGCGCCGGGCCGCACCTCAAAGGCCGACCCGGCACACCCGTACGGCATCAGTGACCTGCGCTGTCGACCACCCCGGCCCATTCGTCCAGGAGCGCCTGAGCCGATACGTCGTCCGGTCCCTCCGCCCACAAATGGGTGACGGCCTCGGCCGGGTCGGGCAGCACCATCACCCAGCGGCCGTCGGCCTCGACCACCCGTACGCCGTCCGTCGTGTCCACAGACCGCGGGCCGGCGGCCTCCACGACCCGCCGCATCACCATGCCCTTGACCGCCCACGGCGTCGCGATGTCCCTGCGCAGCACGTGTGCCTGCGGTATCCGCGCATCGATCTGACTGAGCGTGAGCTGGGTCCGCGCCACCAGCCCGATGAGCCGTACGAAGGCGGCCGCGCCGTCGAAGACGCTGCTGAACTCGGGCACGATGAACCCGCCGCGCCCGTCCCCGCCGAAGATGGTGGACTCCTCGCGGCACACCCGGGTCAGATCGTCCGGCGACGTGGTCGTCCACTCCACCTGCGTGCCGTGGTACGCCGCGACCTGCTCGGCGATCCTGGTGGTCGTGACCGGCAGCGCCACCCGCCCGCTGCGCCGCTCGGCCGCGACCAGGTCCAGCATCACCAGGAGCGCCCGGTCGTCTTCTACGATCCGCCCCCGCTCATCCACCAGCGAGAGCCGTTCGCCGACCGGGTCGAACCGCACCCCGAACGCCGCGCGCGCCGACGCGACGATCTCGCCGAGCCGCACGAGCCCGGCCCGCCTGCTCTCGGCGGACTCGGTCGGCCGGGACTCGTCCAGGCCCGGGTTGATGGTCAGCGAGTCCACCTTGAGCCGCCCGAGCAGGCTGGGCAGCACCAGGCCGGCACTTCCGTTGGAGGCGTCCACGACCACTTTCAGCCCGGCCTCCGCGATGCCGGTGGTGTCGGCCTTGCGCAGCAGCGATCCGGTGTAGGAGTCGAAGACGCTGGAGGGGAACTGCAGATCACCGATCTCCCCGGGGAAGGCCCGCCGGTACTCCTGGCGTGCGTAGACCCGGTCGAGTTTGCGCTGCCCGCCCTGCGAGAGGTCGGCTCCCCGCTCGTCGAAGAACATGATGTCGACGGAGTCCGGCACACCCGGCGACGTACGGATCATGATCCCGCCGGCACTGCCCCGCGCGGTTTGCTGCCGCGCCACCGGCAACGGCACGTTCTCCAGGTCCCGTACGTCGATGGCGCTGGCCTGCAGCGCCGAGATGACGGCCCGTTTCAGCGCTCGCGCACCACGGGAGTGGTCGCGGGCCGTGGTGACGGTCGAGCCCTTCTTGAGCGTCGTGGCGTACGCACCAGCAAGGCGTACGGCAAGTTCCGGAGTGATCTCCACGTTGAGGATTCCGGAGACGCCACGGGCCCCGAACAGGTGGGCCTGCCCGCGCGATTCCCAGATCACGGAGGTGTTGACAAAGGCGCCCGCCTCAATGGTCTTGAAGGGGTAGACCCTGACATTCCCCTGAACAATTGATTCCTCACCGACCAGGCACTCGTCCCCGATGACGGCACCGTCCTCGATCCGGGCGGCCCGCATGATGTCGGTGTTCTTGCCGATGACACAACCACGCAGGTTGCTGTGCTGACCGATGTAGACGTTGTCGTGGACGACGGCCTTGTGCAGGAAGGCGCCGCTCTTGACGACGACATTGGATCCCACGACGGTGTGCTCGCGGATTTCCACCTCCGCTTCGACCTTCGCGTAGTCCCCGATGTAGAGGGGCCCTCGGAGGACGGCGTCGGGATGCACCTCGGCGCCTTCCGCGACCCACACCCCGGGCGAGATCTCGAAGCCGTCGATTTCGACGTCGACCTTGCCTTCGAGCACGTCGGCCTGGGCCTTGACGTAGCTCTCGTGGGTGCCGACGTCCTCCCAGTAGCCCTCGGCGACATAGCCGTAGATCGGCTTGCCTTCCTTCATCAGCTGGGGGAATACGTCTCCGGACCAGTCGACGGACTTGTCCGCCTCGACATAGTTGAATACCTCGGGCTCCATCACATAGATGCCCGTATTGACGGTGTCGGAGAACACCTGCCCCCAGGTGGGCTTCTCCAGGAAGCGCTCGACCTTGCCCTCTTCGTCGACAATGGTGATGCCGAATTCAAGGGGATTGGGCACACGGGTCAGGCACACCGTTACCAGTGCACCTTTCTCCTTGTGGAAGCGGATGAGATCGGTCAGGTCAAAGTCGGTGAGAGCGTCACCGGAGATGACCAGGAAGGCATCGTCCTTGAGGGCTTCCTCGGCATTCTTCACGCTGCCCGCGGTGCCGAGGGGCTTCTCCTCATTGGCATAGGTGAGCTCCATTCCGAGCTCTTCTCCATCACCGAAGTAGTTCCTGACGAGTGACGCGAGGAACTGAACGGTTACGACAGTCTCATTGAGCCCATGCCGCTTGAGCAGCCGCAGCACATGCTCCATGATCGGCCGGTTGACCACCGGCAGGAGCGGCTTGGGCATGCTCGAGGTCATGGGGCGAAGACGTGTGCCTTCGCCACCAGCCATCACGACGGCCTTCATGTCGGAAACGTCCTCCTTGAAGAGACGACGGTTTGGCCGACTTCGCCCGCTCGGGCTGACCCACTGGCGTCACCCGCGGATGCCGGCTCACCGCCGGTCCCGCGCCGCCGAGCTCAATCGGCCGCTGCGTCCGCCTTGACCAACCGACGGACCTGGACTACATACAGGATCCCTGCCCACCAATACAGAGTTGTACCCCATCCTGCGAACGCCCATCCGAAAATCGCCGCAAGAGAGGCCAGCCATCCGTGCCCGTCGCTGAGCAACAGCAGAGGGAAGGCATACATCAAGTTGAACGTAGCGGCCTTACCCAAGAAGTTCACCTGCGGCGGCGGATAGCCGTGTCGGCGAAGGATTCCCACCATCACCAGAAGCATCAGCTCGCGGGCCACAAGGGCAGCGGTCAACCAAATCGGCAGGATCTCCCGCCAAGTGAGCCCGACCAGAGTGGAAAGGATGTACAACCGGTCGGCAGCAGGATCGAGCAGCCGCCCGAGGTTGCTGATCTGGTTCCACCGCCGGGCAAGCTTCCCGTCCAAGTAGTCGCTGATACCACTCAGCGCCAGTACCAGCAAGGCCCAGCCATCGCTGGTCGGCCCGCCAAAAACAGGGCGAAGAATCAGCCACAGGAAGAGGGGTACGCCGACGAGGCGCGCCATGCTGAGAATATTGGGGATGGTGAGCACCCGGTCCGTCTGAACGCGAGTCTCCTGGACCTCCACCCGGGGGCCTCCTGTGGGAAATGTGCCAACGATGCCCCCTGACCCTACCGCCAGCGAGGGCCAACGGATGCACAGGGGGTGCAGAGCCCTTGACTCCCACCCGGCTATAAACGCAGAAAAGCCCCGCACCGTGGTCCCGAAGGACCTTGGTGCGGGGCTTTCCCCAAAATTTGTTCGGCGGCGTCCTACTCTCCCACAGGGT